>MCBC01000044.1 GCA_001723855.1 Candidatus Altarchaeales archaeon WOR_SM1_86-2
GGCGTCTTTCTCTTCAACGAGATAACGAAGGTAATCTTTTATATCGGATTCGTCTATGGTGAGTGAATGCTTGCCTGCAAATTTAACAAGTTCTTTGTTGTAGTGAAGATAGGATTTAACTGTTTTTGGGCTGTATCTCCTTGAGATGAGTTCTCTTTCAAGCGCGTCAAATTTTTGTAGGATTGGATCAATATCGATATTCTCACCAGAAAATGCAGATAAAATCTTTTTTAGAGTGTCTTCTGAATAGGGAAAACTCCAGTGTTTTTCTTTAGGATGCCATTTGTAGCCATTAATGGTTTTGATTTTCGCAACATAATCCTTATTGTATGGGAAACCGACCCTTATCCTGTTTGAGGATCCTTTACTAACTGTTATTTTGTCCACGGTTCTTCATTAGCATCTACCTGATTTTTCTTATTTTTTATAGATTTTAAAAGTAAAGTTATATAGTTTTAGATACAAAGATGAAAATCATTTATCGGGACAGGCCGCATGGGATTGTAAAGGTCATGGCGGAGAATCTTGACGATCTGTGGTATTTAAGCGGGGTGGTGAAAGAGGGCGATCTTGTTAAGGGGGAACTATAAGGAGAATTAAAAGTGATATGCCTATAGTTTATTCATAAGGTCCTGTAATAGTGCCTACACTTGTGTGGGATTCTGTATACGTCCCTATCTGTTTATCATAGGAAATGCTGATATCGGCTTCATAGGGTTCTCCTGCGATGCCTTCACAATCATAACTTGGATCAACAGTTATTTGAAACATGTTTCCTGCTTCCACCTCGCTGTTCTCCGGGAGCATACAGGTTCCGCACTCATTACCATACATTGACATACTGCAGACAGTAAGATTAATCCTGGTGCCTTCCCCGCTCACCATTGTAATTACTGCAGAACCATCATCATTTACCCCCCAGCTCATTGGTTTTACTGCTTCAAACCCCGTCATCGTCTTAGCAGTGCCTCCAAGGTTAAACACACCCATATACCACAGCGTGATCCCAACAATCACCACCGTCAATATAACCATAAATATTACAATCACTGCCAACAGTACAACAATAAGGGTTGATTTTTTCTCTGCCTTTGATCTCGGAGGGTCTGTGACATCTTCTCTAACAACAAGCGTTTTTGCAAGAAGATCCCCAACTCTCTGCCGTCTTTCCGTCAGGCATGCGACAGCCAGCCCGATTATGTGATAGATAAAATATAAATCAAGAAATCGCGTAAAAGTTCTTGTAAACGATTGAAAATACGAAGGCGGCTCTCCATTTTCTTTGATAACTTTTATATGTAGAAGACGCTTTCCAACGGTCTGTCCCTTGCCGATACCACCCTCAAGAAAAATGAAATACGCAAAGGGCAAACAAAGAAACATAATAACAACCAACCACCAGAATATCATATCCCCCTCGGATATCATGCCCACAATAATGGCAATAATAACCCACGAAACAACTATTAAAACAACATCAATTATTGTGGAAAGAACTCTTGAGCCGATTGTAGCGTATTTATCTTCATCTCCATGATCCTGTTTTAATTCTTTTACTTCCTCTTCCAACTCTTCTATTTTTGCCTTTAATTGTTCTTTTGTTTCATCAGGCATTTTTTATAATGCCCCACATTGGAATTGCAGGTATTACTTATTGATTAAGCATTATATAAATAATATCCGAAGATGAAAATCATTTATCGGGACAGGTCGCGTGGAGTTGTAAAGGTCATGGTGGAGAATCTTGACGATCTGTGGTATTTAAGCGGGGTGGTTAGAGAAGGCGATCTGGTCAGCGGGGAGACCGTAAGAAGGATCAAAAGCAAGGAGGAGTCGGTAAGGAAAGATACTGGGGTGAGAAGAACAATAACTTTAACCGTTGTGGTGGAGAAAACGGAGTTTAACCTGGACAGCGGGGCGTTCAGGATCACAGGGGCGATAAAGGAGGGTCCCGAGGACCTGGTTGCAATCGGCTCACACCATACGTTTAATGTGCAGAAGGGAACCGCACTGAAAATAATAAAAGAAGAAGGATGGGGCAGATTTGATCTGGAAAGATTGAAGGACGCGAAAAAGGCAAGTCTCAGACCAAAGGTTGTTATAGCGGTGGTGGACGACGGAGAGGCGAACGTGGGCCTGGTCAGGGAGTCAAAAATCGAATACTTCACGATATCGAAAACAATCGGGGGGAAATACCGGGGGTACAAGGATGAAACAAGAACAAAACAAAAAACCTCCTTCTACCATGAACTGGCGAAATTTCTTTTAAACATAAACGGAAAGGAAAACATATCCGCATTTATCATTGCCGGCGCGGGTTTTGAAAAAGATAATTTCCGTAAATTTCTATCCCAGGGAATTGAGTATGAAGACATAACAAAAAATACAAGGATTGAAAATATCGGCTCCCACGGAAGATCAGGGATCGGGGAGGTCATAAAGAGAGGGGGGGTGGAAAAAACAGCAGAGGAACTGAGTGCCGCAAGGGATATAAAACTGGTTGAGAAGTTGATGGAGCACATCGGGAAAGACACCCGCCAGGGAATCTATGGAATTTCAGACATAGAGAATGCTTCAAATGCAGGGGCGGTTGATGTTCTGCTTGTCTGCGATGATCTGTTTTTAAAGGAAAGGGAAAGGATAGAGGGGGTAATGAATGCCGTAAAATCAACCCGCGGGCTGGTGCACCTGGTCAACCATGAAAATGAGGCGGGCAGGCAGTTGAATTCCCTGGGCGGGATCGGAGCGGTTCTGAGGTACAGGATTTGATTTTATCGTTCAAAATTTTTCCAGTCAACACTACAGCAATTTATATCTAAGGGGGGACTCAGGGACATAGTGTCTGTGTCCACCTCAAATATTATCCTGTCATACAGTATATCTTTTCCATCTGTTTTATCCCATAAAGAGCATTTATCCAGAACATCGTCTGTTGTGCACGGACTTTCACCAGCTTTCGGGTTCCTGCCAGTACAGAATATCTCTGCATCTTTTTCATCGATCATTTTCAGTACCTCCTCATCAGGGAGACCGTAACTGTTGTTTCCCACGCAGATGATACAATAGTTCGGCTTCACTTTCTCTAGTACCTCGGTGGTCGTACCTGTTTTACTGCCGTGATGGGCAACCTTCAGTACCTCCGATTCAAGTTCTCCCCCCCATTTACCGATCATACACTCCCAGCTTTCTTTTTCCGCATCACCTGTGAATAGGAATGAACAGCCTTCAATCTCCTGCCCATCGTCATCGAGGGGAGTTAGCTTAAATACAATGCTCTGGTTGTTAGCGGTGCGGTCACTCTCTGAAGCAGCCTCATTCACCGTATTTTTCAATTCTTTTAAGTCAATTTCCAGATTCGCAGACAGAATATTCCCTAGCTCGATCTCGTTCTTCCCCACTATATCTCTGGATGGAATCTGTTTATCCGGGGCCAGAATATCTATTTTCACGCTGTTGAATATCTTTGGAATGCTATCGCGGTTTTTTACTGAGGGGTGCCAGATATTATCCCCCCCAATGACATTTTTAACAAAACCATACAACTTCTCATTTGTATCAACGCTTTGAGAAATAAAGGAAAGGTTTTCAATTCCAAACTCATCAATGTCGGGCATATATGATACAAATTCAGCAATAGTAATTGGTCTGTAGTCTTTTGGAGCAGGTCCCCAGTAGTTTTTTAGTCCGAACTTACCCTTCTTTATATAATCTCTCAGGAAGTATTTCAGACCAGCGATGTGATCCTCATCTATATGGGTCGCGATGATTAAATCAATATCATTTATCCCTTCATTACGAAGGTAATTTTCTAAGTCCTTGTTAATCCCTGAATATGCTCCGTCAACCACAATACACGCTTCTCTCTCTATTCCATCATCAGATTTTTCATTGAATGTTATCACAATACAATCTCCTATACCTGCCCTATCTTCGCGTTGTTTATAAGTCAAAAAAGCTACTTTTAGTTTCATTTTTATTTATATGGCTTGGATTGTCCTGAAAATATCTATGAGGCCTGCCCCCTGAAAATACCTGTCTCTTTTCAAATCCGTACAGTTCTCCATCAAAAGTTCTTTTACCTTCAACGGCTGCCCGATGAACTCCTCCTTAGCGGAAAGGAAAAGTGCCAGCGCCCCCGACACATGGGGTGTTGCCATGCTGGTGCCGCTCATTTCAACGCCATCCTCCTCTCCCTTTTTCGCTAACCCCAGTGATTTTATTTTCTCTCCAGGAGCAACAACATCCGGCTTATACCTGCCGTCCCCTGTGGGCCCCTTTGAGGAGAAATATGATATGCCATAAGTATGGGGGTTTGTTTTATGGACCGAACCGACGGTTATCACCTTCTCTGCGTTACCTGGATCAGAGATTGTAAGGTCCATGAATGTTCTGAAGTACTCCACCTTTGTTGTACCTTTAAAAGCAGCCAGTACCTTGTATCCGTCATTGCTGGCAGCAACACAGACCACCACCCCGGAATCCACCAGACGGTTCGCTTCCTGGCAGACCGGGGATGCCCCGCACCCGTAGCTTCCCACCTCCGGCGGGCCCCCTAAACTGATGTTGGCGCCGTGGATAACAATCCCCCTTGCTTTATGGTTTATATCCCTGATCTTCTGCATTGCTTGAATAACGGCAAATTCACTGCCGTTTCCATCCGCATCCAAAACCTTAAAATCATAAAGTTTCGCTTCAGGTGCAATTCCAGGGCATGTCGTGCTTCTTGATGCTATTATGCCTGCCACATGGGTGCCGTGTCCGTTTCTATCACCGTCCCCCTCCCCGGTGAAATCAAATTGTTCTTCAACAGCATTTTTAATGTGCGGGTTACCCGGATCGTATATCTTTAGATTGCCCCCATCCTTTTCACAAGTAAATTCATAAGTCTCTCCGCAGCGGATTTCTAATTTTACTTTGCCCCCCTCTTTAAGTTCAAATATGGCCGAGTTTTCCCCGCTTGTAACCTCTATGGTTTTGCCGTCCTCGCATTTTTCGATTTCTGCATTTTCTTTCACCCATTCTATTTTTAAGTTATCCTTTAAAAATTCAATGAGTCGTTTGTCATCGTTTCCGGGGACATCATCCCAGTTAAACAAATACCCTGCACCTGTATCTATCCCCGTATCGATCACAGCCCAAACTATCCCTTTTCCCTTCACATTGAATACGTTGCGCACCGCAGTGGACTTGATCGTATCATTGGACTCATCAAGGAATGCGCTTGTTTTTTTGTTATACCATATCCTATGTATCCCCTTTATCCCCTCTACCCCATCCTTCTCTCCTGCGATCTCCTCTATAACATCCGGTTCGAGTTTCGCAGATACAAAGAAATCGGTTGTATTGATGTCACTTTTAACACCTCTCTCCTTCAATCGCTCCTCCAATCGTTTTTTTATATATTCTGTTGTGATTTCTTTTTTGCAATCATGGGGATCAAGATTTTTTTCTTTAATGTAATCCAAATCAACCTCTTTACCTGTTTCAGGGTCAATGTAGATCACATCCCTTTTTCCTATAATCACATCAATACTTTCTCCTTTAACCATCCTCTGTTTCACCTCCGGAAGAATCTTCCTTGAATGCAGCAATTTATCTTTCTCAGCCATTTTTCTTATAGTTTTTAATTATTTAAAAAAACTTATAATAAAAAAATGGCATCAAGGGTTTATATGGCATCCGATGATTTAGTCCGGAAGGTGCCGGAGATGGTTGACCGCATGGATGTTGCTTTCAGGGGCAAAGTCGCGGTCAAGGTTCACATGGGCGAGCTGGGAAATGTTACTCACGTGAGGCCGGTATTTGTCCGCAGGGTGGTCGATAAAATAAAGGAGCTGGGAGGTGAGCCGTTTGTTATTGACACGCCGGCGATCTATAAAGGAGACAGGGATACTGCAGGGAAGTATCTGAAAACTGCTGCAGTGAATGGGTTTACGAAGGAAAGCATGGGTGCGGAGGTGGTTATAGATGACACCGAAACTCTTATTAACGGCGTTGGAATATCAAAGAAAATTATGGATTCAGATGCCCTTTTTGTCGTATCCCATGGAAAAGGTCATGGGATGTCCGGGTTCGGGGGGGCGATAAAGAATGTCGGCATGGGATGCCCGTCGAAAAACGGCAAGGCGGTGATCCATGGAGTAAATAAACCCACAGTCCTGGATTGCTGCATTGGATGCGGCGATTGTGCGGAAAATTGTGCCGTGAACGCGATTTCTATAAAAAACGGCAGGGCGGTGATTGACTATGAGTTATGCGCGGGATGCGGGGGGTGCATGGGATGCGAGCAGGATGCAATACATGTAAGCAGGGAAAAGAAGGAAGAACTGCAGAGGGTCCTGGCAAAGGTAACAAAATCGGTGCTGGAAAATTTTGAAAACGTCGCGTATCTGAATTTCCTCCTGGATATAACGAAGCACTGCGACTGCTTTGGGTGTTATATGGAAAGCATCGCCCCCAACATAGGGGTCATTGGCTCAAAGGACATCGTTGCAATAGATAAAGCATCCATTGACCTGATAGGAAAGCATGCAAATCTTGGAGAAATCCACGGCGTGAATCCGGAGGTTCAAATCGAGGAAGCAGTAAAGATTGGATTGGGAAGCAGGGACTATGAGTTAAATAGGCTCTAAATTTAACTTCTTCTTTTGACGAAGTAGATTATTACGACCAAGATTATAACTGCAGCAGCAATTAAAATTATTAGCCACCAATCCGTACCCCCGTCACCCTGGCAGTCATTATCGTTTGTTGAGCCGCACCCCTGCGGACAGCAGCCGTCATTATCAATGCAGGCTGTTATGCCAGTATTGGAGCATGAAGCAGAGCATGTTCCCGCTTTGCCGCAGGCATCCGTTGTGCATGGATCTCCGTCACTGCAATCTGAATCTAAAGAACATACCGGTGCTGCGCAGATCCCCGAACAGCAAATCCCTCCTGCGCAGTTTGTATTGTCCGATGAATTTGAGTGAGAGCAGTGGGCACCGATAGTTCCCGGGTTTACGCAGGTATCCGCGGTGCATTCATTTGCATCATCACACTCCGAATCTGACGAGCAATTTGCCGCAGATTGGGATACATTATTAACTGCGCCATACGCGTCAACTCTTCCCACACCCTGTATATTTTGATTTAAACCAAGATCAAGAGCAGTCGACATTAAAATATTTTTCACATCATCCGGCGCAAGTGAGGAATCGGCTTCTAACAATAAAGCAGCAACTCCGGAGACGTGTGGAGCGGCTATACTTGTCCCTGATGATGATCTGAATGAATTATCATTCCATGTTGAGGTTATTGAAACCCCCGGGGCAAGCAAATCTGGTTTTACCCTCCCGTCACCGGTCGGTCCTCTGCTGCTGAATGCCGCGACATTATCATTATCATCAACCGCTCCAACGGTTATTGCTTTTCTTGAGCAGCCCGGAGAAGTTATTGTTCCGTTATCCGTGCCATTGTTTCCGGCTGACACCACCACAACCACACCCCGGGTTACGGCATTATCAACCGCTTGTGACATGGCATCCGTCCCATCGCAGGGATTAATCTGTGCCCCCAGGCTCATACTGATAACTTCTGCGCCGTTATTAACGGCCCATTCTATGCCCATAATGATATTTGAACTGTGTCCGTAACCATGCTGGTTTAAGGCTTTAACATTAAATAAATCCGCATCGCAGGCCACCCCCCTGTAGGTTGAATTCGTAGAAGCGACTGTGCCCGCAACATGAGTGCCGTGACCGTGTAAATCATCTGTGCCCTCTCCGGTATAATCCACTTCCCCATCGATCGTTAAATCCGGATGTTCGTCATGGATTCCGGTATCAATTATTGCAACATTTATTTCTTTACCGGTTATGTTTGCCCCCCAAACTCTATCTGCCTGAATTTGTGGGGTGCTGTTATCTAGAACCAACTCTACCCTGTAATCGGGCTCAACTAATTTAACGAAATCCCTCTTTGCTATATCATCCAACGCTTCGGCAGGAACCTGCGCGGCAACAGCATTTATTATCTCATAATGATATTTTACGCTTGCACCATCGGATCTTATGGCGCGTATGTCCGCCGTCATCGGGCGTTCATAGAAAAAAATTATTACAGGGATGTTTTCATTCGCCTGTGCATTGGCAATAATACCGGATAAATCCGGTTTAAGTTCCCCTGCCGAAGCAAGCTGGGAACAAACCAATATTAAAACAACCAGTGACAGCAAAAATATTTTTTTCATTTGATCTATATGCATTTAACCTTAGAATTTAAGAGTTGGTGCCCCACACTAACGCCCCGGGTCACAGACTGATCTTTATCAATTCTCCCCGGGATTGACCCGTGCGGGGCATTAATTAATATTGAGATTTCTGTGAATATAAATAAAATTCAGATAAACTATAGTAACGATAATGTATCTATTCTTTGACACAGAAACAACGGGGTTGCCCAGGAATTGGGGTGCAGCGGTATCCGATCTGGACAACTGGCCCCGCCTGGTACAACTTGCCTGGTTGGAATACGATAATTCAGAGAGGCAAATATCCGGCCGCGAGTATATTATCAAGCCCAGGGGATTTACAATTCCGGATGAATCAGCAGGAATTCACGGTATTTCAACTGAGAGGGCGATTAAAGAAGGGACATCGTTAAGAACAGTTTTGACCGAATTTTCAAAAGCGGTAGACAGATCCAAATTTTTAGTTGCACACAACATAAGTTTTGATGAGAAGATTGTTGGAGCTGAGTTTTTGAGAAAAGATATTCAAAGCGGTCTTTTTCAAACCGAAAGAATTTGTACGAAAGAGTTATCAACCGAGTTTTGTCAGATCCCTAACCGGCACGGCTACAGCGGCTATAAATGGCCCACATTAGCCGAACTTTATAGAAAATTATTTGATTCGGATTTTGGGGGCACACATAACGCAAAAGCCGATGTTAAAGCATGTGCCGACTGTTTTTTTGAATTAAAAAGACAGGGGATTATAGAGATCTAATAATTGCATAATAATAGATCCATGGGGCAGCACAATCTGCATTTTTCGGAATATTTACGGGATGGAAGTTTACTATAAAATCTCCATATTTTTTCTAATTCGTAATCTAATAAATTTCATATGGTTGCAATGGAGTTTAAACTTGTAAGTGATTTTAAGCCGTCTGGAAGCCAGCCGCAGGCTATAAAGAAACTGGTCGAGGGTTTAATGCGAGGGTTCGGGCAACTATAAAGAAACTGGTCGAGGGTTTAATGCGAGGGTTCGGGCAACAGACGCTTTTGGGTGTTACCGGAAGCGGTAAAACGTTTACCATGGCTAAAGTTATTGCTGAGGTTCGAAAGCCGACGCTTGTTCTATCACACAACAAGACGCTTGCAGCACAGTTGTACAGCGAGTTTAAAGATTTTTTCCCTGAGAATGCGGTCGAGTATTTTGTCAGCTACTACGACTACTACCAGCCTGAAGCATATCTGCCCTCAACCGACACCTATATTTCAAAGGATGTTGACATAAATCATGAGATAGAAAAACTCAGGCACCGCACCACTTCAAGCCTTCTTGACAGAAAAGATATCCTGGTGGTAGCAACGGTCTCTGCGATATACGGACTTGGAAGCCCGGACGAGTACCGAAAAAGCACGCTTTATCTCGAGTCGGGGGATAAGGTTTCGCGCGACCGCCTTATAAGACTTCTTGTGGACATGCATTATGAAAGAACTGATAAAACCCTTATTGAGGGGAGGTTCAGGGTGCGCGGGCCGCAGATTGATATATTCCCCCCGTACAGCGAGCACATCTACAGGATTAAAGCAGACCGCAAAATAGAGTTTGTGAAGATGATTCACGCGGTAACGAACAAAACCATTGCTGAACTTTCAAGCGTCAGGATCTATCCTGCGGTACATTACATTCTCCCGGAAGAGCGCAAAAGGAAGGCTCTTGCCGAAATAAGGAATGAACTTTCACAGCGGATTGAGAAACTTGAAGCAGAAGAAAAGATTGTTGAAGCACACCGGCTGAAACACAGAACGGAATATGACCTGGAGTTGATTGAAGAGTTGGGGTACTGCTCAGGAATCGAAAACTACAGCCGCCATCTCGAGGGAAGGAAAGAGGGGGAGCCCCCTAACACACTGCTTGATTTCTACCCTAAAGACTGGCTCTGCTTTATCGATGAATCGCATATAACTGTCCCGCAGGTCAGGGGAATGTATGCCGGGGACAGAAGCCGCAAGGAAACACTTGTTGAATATGGTTTCAGGTTACCCTCTGCGCTTGATAACCGTCCGTTAAACTACCGGGAATTTGAATCGCATTTAAATCAGGTGATATATGTTTCCGCTACTCCTTCTGATTTTGAAAAACAAAAATCAAGCCAGATTGTGGAGCAGATCATTCGCCCAACAGGTCTTGTGGACCCCGAGGTTGAGGTCAGGCCCGCTCAAAGCCAGATAGAGGACTTTGTGAAGGAGCTGGAAAAGCGCATTGATCTGGGGCAGCGCGTGCTTGCGACAACGCTGACGAAGAGGATGAGCGAAGATCTGGCGGACTATCTTGCCGGAAAAAACTTTAAGGTGAAATACCTCCACAGCGAAATAGACACCCTGGAGAGAGTTGATATATTGCGGGAGCTCCGCTCAGGAGAAATTGACGTAGTTGTGGGGGTGAACCTGCTGCGCGAAGGGCTTGACCTGCCGGAGGTTTCGCTTGTAGCGGTGATGGACGCCGATCAAGAAGGTTTTTTGCGCACAGAGACAAGCCTGGTGCAGACTATAGGAAGATGCTCAAGGAATGTTGAGGGCAAGGTGATATTATACGCCGATAAAATAACCCACAGCATGGAAAGGGCGCTTGATGAGACTGAGCGCAGAAGGAAAATTCAGAGGGAGTATAACAAAAGACACGGCATAACCCCGAGGACAATAAGGAAAAAGATCCATGAAAGGATTGTTAAACAAATCAGGGCTGAAGACGTAAATGAAGACGTGTCTATTGAAATGCCCCGCGATGAACTTGAGCGGTTGATGCGTGAGGCTGCGGAGCGCATGGATTTCGAGCAGGCGATAAAATTCCGCGACATAATCAAAGCCAGAAAGAAATAATAATCTTAATTTTTAAAAATAATTAAAAAAGTATAAACGCAATTCTAAATGCTACTTTTACCTGACTGCTTGCTTGAAGCAGGGGGCAAATCAACTCAGAGTTCCAACCCCCCCTGAAAAATAAAAGGCAAGATTTTTTGTTAATTATACAAAAAGTTATATTTATGATACAAAAGTTTATATATATTGGAATCCCATATAAATTATAAAATGACAAATGCTGGCAGGCAAGATAATCTTAAAGCAAAAAAGAAAGCAAAGTTAGAAAAATTCTGGAAAACCCGGGGAAGGGAAGGCGGCGCTGAAAGGATACAAACAGGCATTAAGGGTTTTGATGAGATGCTTGAGGGCGGAATCCCGAAGGGGGGAAGTTTGCTGATTATAGGCAGCACAGGCACCGGTAAAACCGTGTTCATTAACGAGTTCATTTACAGGGGGATCACAAAATTTGATGAAAACGGCGTCTTTGTAACCTTTGAGGAAAGGCCGGAGGATATTATAAAGAACGTTAAAAACTTTGGATGGGATTATGATCCTTTTATAAAACAAAACAAATTGACATTTGTTGATTCAAGTCCCTCAAAGGAAATGACAAAAGAGATAAGTCCCGATTATGATCTTTCCCCACTGGTAACAAGAATAAAACATGCGGTTAAAAAAATAAAAGCAAAGCGGGTTGTTATTGACAGTTTAGGGTCTCTTTTTTTGAAATTCTCAAATAAGGGCGCCGTAAGAGAAGTATTTTACCTTCTTGCCGATGAATTAAAGGGCATGGGGGTAACCACTTTAATCACTTCCGAGAAAATATATGGGTACGACATTCCGAGATATGATGTTGAAGAATATGTTTCAGATGCCGTTGTTGACTTAAACACAGAAATAGGACAAAATAAGATGATAAGAACCATAATTGTAAGGAAGATCAGGGGGGTGGGTTACAGGAGCGGAAAGGTTGAATTTGAAATTACAAATGACGGAGTGGAGGTTTATCCAAAGATTCCAATCGATGTGGGTGTGGCAAAAACGGAATTTAAAGTAAGGAAAAAATTCGGCATTTCAGGACTTGATGAGGCTTTAGGGGGCGGCATCCCCCGGGGACACATGCTGCTGGTTGCAGGAAACACGGGGACCGGTAAGACAACGTTGGGTATGCACTTTTTAATTAATGGTTTTGACAGCGGCGAAAATTGTGTCTGGGTTGCATTGGAAGAGCCCATACCCCAGGTAAAGAAAACAGTATTGGAACACGGGTGGGACTTTGAGAAATACGAGCAGCAGGGAAGATTAAGGTTTGTTGCAGTATCCGTAATCGATATCAGCCCCGATAAACTGTTATATCAGATACTGGATGCGGTTAACGATATTGGAGCAGGCAGAGTGGTATTTGACTCTGTCTCAAGTTTAGAGTCGGCAACGATGGATAAAAACAAAGTAAGAGAATTCCTGGTACAGCTGTCGGGCTTCTTCAAAACATTGGGAGTCACGTGTATTATGAATTATCTAACCGCAGAAAGTTTCAGTGCCGTAAAGGGCCAGCTGCTCGGCAGTCTTTCCGCCACCGAGATGAGATTAAGCTCCGTTACGGACAGCAAAGATATCCTCAGATTTGAAGTTGACAGGGGGGGATTCAAACTCTGCGAGAAATTCAAAGAATAATAAGATGGGAAGGAAAAAACAAAAAGCGCAGTCAAGACAAGAAGTATGGATTTTTTATTCAGCCAGATCAGATTCGGGGCTTTTGTCACTTTACAGGGAAGGCATCGATTATCTAAAGGAAGCGGGGATAGAAAATCATGTGATCGATGTTAATGAAAGACCGGACCTTGCTGAAAAATACAATGTTATGGCGACCCCTCTTTTGCTTATTAAAAGAAATAATGTGGCACGCAGGTATGTTGGAATTGTTGACGGCTTGAGACAATTCCTTAAACGCGATCTCTATGGAAGAATCGTTTTAGGCATGCTTGACTTTAAGGAAGGAAGAGCATTTGTAAAAGAACTTGAATTTGTGCCGATGAAAAGAGAAAAAATAGAAGAGGTTTTAAATAAAAAACTGAAATCAATAGGAATTCACAATTTCAGTCTTGTGGAATTTAATGTAAAAGAAAAGTATGCAAAAGTCAGGTTGAGATCTGAGCTTCCAGAAGAATATGGAAAAAGCAAAAAACCAGTGTGCTTTGAAATAGCCAATTTTCTTGGCGGAATCTTTATGGAGTTTTTTGGGGAGGGTGTGGCTTTTAAAGAAACGCAGTGCATGGCTCAAGGCCGTGATTACTGTGAATTTGAAATCCAGAAGGCGGGAATATATAGCTGATTTTTGGCGAATCCTAGTGAAGCCATATAGTTTTCGTTACCTGAAATTCCGAATCCCGCCGTTTTTTTTAACTGAACTTATTTTTCCCACTTTTCCAGGAACTCTTTTGCTTTCTTTCTAGTTCTAGGGCTTTTGCTCTTTAATTGTTTTTTGACAAATTCCGTTATCATATCCTTATCTTCAGATTCTTCAAAGTATTCACTAAACGCCTCTATTGCGTATCCCCCCACCAGGTCTTTTTGCTTGCTCTTGAGAACTTTATCTATGTTCAGCAACCTGCTTGTTATCTCGGTTTGCAGCTTTGGGTTTGCTTTGGCGATCTTACCAGAATTGCCCGCAACGCGCGCCGGCACGATTGTGCTTTTATCCTTGAGCAGGCTATAATACATGTTAAATGTTTTCTCAAACTTGTTTTTTGTATCAACTTCTGTGAGGTTTGCTATGACGTGGACTGCCAGGAATCTGAGGTACGCGTTATTATCATCAAAGAGTTTAACAAAAAAATCCCACTCGGGGTAAAGCGCTTCGGGATTTTCTTCGCCCAGTATCCACAAAGCCTTTAAACAATTATACTTTACTTCGCCGCAATGGTCGTTTTTTGTCTTCTTTTCAGATAAAAGACCATCCAACATCCCTGAAAGTACCTTTTTATCCCTCAAGGCATTATCCGCTAATCTTTTTGCATTTGCATCTTTCCCAAATTTATCCGATAAATTATTCATGATTTTTAAACAAAAATATAAACGGATATGAAAATAAAGTTGAATTTTATTTTACGACTTCAAATAGTCCGAAGGGCTTTTTATCGCTCTTAAGTTTCTTTGAACTTTTATGCATGCTTCAATCAGCCGTCTAATTTTTTCTTAATTTTTCCATAAATAAAAATAATAATATAATGAAAGCCGAGCACATATACGTGAAGGGCGCGAGAGAGCATAACCTGAAAAACATTGATGTAGAGATACCAAGAGATAAACTTGTTGTTATAACGGGGCTGTCGGGAAGCGGCAAATCGTCTCTGGCGTTCGATACGCTTTATGCCGAGGGGCAGCGCAGGTATGTGGAGTCGCTTTCCGCATATGCAAGGCAGTTTCTCGGCTTGATGGAAAAGCCGGACGTCGACTATATCGAGGGGCTGTCGCCCGCGGTAAGCATCGAACAGAAAACCACAAGTAAAAATCCGCGCAGCACGGTCGGGACCGTAACTGAAATATATGATTATCTGCGGCTTCTTTTTGCAAGGATCGGCGTGCCCCACTGTCCAAGCTGCGGCAAAAGAATTACAATCCAGTCCAAGAACCAGATAACTGACCAGATACTTGCACTTCCGTCAAAAAAAGCGACCATACTTTCGCCTGTAGTGAGGGACCGCAAAGGAGAATACCACACACAATTGAAGGAGTTCTTCCAGGATGGGTATACGCAGGCGGTCGTTGACGGGAAGGTTATGGGCCTTGAGGAGGACATACGGCTTGATAAGTACTATAAGCACAACATAAGCATCGTGATAGACGAAGTCGAATTGAGGTGGGAGAACCGCCAGCGCGTTCTTGAGGATGTCGAATCCGCGCTTCAGCTTTCAGGGGGTCTCGTGGAAGTAGACGCGGGCGGCAAAAAGAAGCTGTTTTCCCAGCATCTGGGCTGTGCTGACTGCGGGATCAACATGGAGGAACTTCAGCCGCGCATGTTCAGCTTCAACAGCCCGCACGGGGCATGCCCCCTCTGCCAGGGGCTCGGGGTGCGGCTTGAATTCGACCCTGACCTGATCATACAGGACAAATCCCTGACGATTGACGAAGGAGCGGTCGCGGTGTGGGGCAGTGCAGTGGATTCATTCTACCGCAAGTCGTTCAAGATGGTTGCCGAAGAGATGGGCATTGACGCAAGCAAGCCGATTTCAGGGTGGAGCGATGATGGGGTGAACATACTCCTGTACGGGAGCGGGGGCAGGACATTTCACTTCAAGCATTTAAGCCGCGACGGCGTGGGTAGATGGGAGTACCAGGGGACCTGGGAGGGAGTTATACCGAATCTTGTCCGCCGCCAACGCGAGACGAAAAGTGAAAGGATGCAGGAGTGGATGCAGGGGTTCATGAGCACGATCAAATGCAATGAATGCGGCGGAAGGAGGTTGAAACCCGGGGTGCTGGCGGTCACGGTCGGGGGGAAAAACATTTCGCAGCTGACGGATTTTTCCGTGAAGGATTGCTTGAATTTTTTCAAAAAATTAAGATTAAATAAACAGGATAAGCATATAGCAAAGCAGGTGTTGAAGGAGATTACCGCGCGCTTGAGATTTCTTGAAAACGTAGGGCTTGATTACCTGACACTTAACAGACGGGCTTCAACGCTTTCCGGAGGCGAAGGCCAGAGAATCCGGCTTGCAACTCAAATTGGGAGCCAGCTTGTAGGCGTGATGTACATCCTGGACGAGCCGTCGATCGGGCTGCACCAGAAAGACAACAGGCGCCTTCTTGAAACACTGAAAAGCCTGCGCGATCTTGGCAATACAATAATAGTGGTGGAGCATGATCTGGAGACAATAGAGAATGCAGACCATATAATAGACCTTGGGCCCGGGGCAGGCGTTGAGGGCGGCTATCTTGTTGCAGAGGGCTCGCCGGAGAAGATCGCAAAGAACCATAAATCCATTACTGGGCGGTACCTGAAGGGACATCTGAAGATAGATGTTCCCAAAAAAAGACGGCAAGGAAGCGGAAAAAAGATCACTGTAACAGGGGCATGCGAGCATAATCTGAAAAACATAAAAGTTGAATTCCCGCTTGGAAGATTCATATGCATATCAGGTGTTTCGGGTTCGGGCAAAAGCACTCTTATAAACGATACGCTTGCCAGGGCATTGATGAAGAAATTCTACAGGAGCATGGAGAAACCCGGCAGGCACACAGAGATCAGAGGGCTTGAGAATATAGACAAAGCGGTTTTGATAGACCAGTCGCCGATCGGGAGAACTCCAAGAAGCAACCCTGCAACATACACTCAGGTGTTTACACCCGTACGGGAGCTGTACAGCAAACTTAATGAATCAAAGGTCAGGGGGTACGACAAGGGGCGTTTCAGTTTTAATGTTGCGGGGGGGAGATGCGACAAATGTGCTGGTGACGGGATAATAAAGATAGAGATGAATTTCCTCCCGGACATATTCATTTCATGCAGTGAATGCAGGGGAAAGAGATACAACCCCACAACACTTGAAATAAAGTACAAGGGCAGGAGCATCGCGGACGTATTGGATATGACCGTGGATGAGGCTCTTGAATTTTTCGGGAAGATACCGAAGATAAAGAGGAAACTGAAAGTCCTGGCGGATGTTGGGCTGGGTTATATTAAGTTGGGCCAGCCCGCAACCACTCTGTCCGGGGGGGAGGCACAGAGGATTAAACTCGCGCTTGAACTTTCGAAGGTAAGTACAGGCAAGACGGTCTACCTTCTGGATGAGCCGACGACGGGCCTGCACGCCCATGATGTGAAAAAACTCCTCGAGGTCTTAGACCGCCTGGTAGGCAAGGGAAACACGGTCGTGGTCATAGAGCACAACCTTGATGTCTTGAAGACTGCGGATCATATAATTGACCTCGGACCGAATGGAGGAGATGCCGGAGGAAGGGTAATAGCCCGGGGCACGCCGGAGGAGGTTGCAGAAATCAAGGAAAGCTACACGGGACAATATTTGAAGAAGGTACTATGAATAAAAATATAAAAAAGTTAATAGAATCGGCTCCCAGAAAGCCGGGGGTGTATGTATGGAAGGATGATGGGGGGCGGATGCTTTATGTCGGCAAGGCCGAGAATTTGAGGGATCGGCTTAGGAATTATCTGAGCCCCCAGGATTCAAAGACCGCTAAACTTGTTGAGAGAGCGCACTCAATCGAGACAATTCTAACAAAAACAGATACTGAAGCTTTGATCCTCGAGGATGCGCTTGTCAAGCAAAACCAGCCGAGATACAATGTAAGGCTCCGCGACGATAAACGCTACCCTTACATAAGAATAACCGTAAACGAGGATTACCCGAAGATAGAGGTGGTGAGGAGGGTTGAATTGGACGGCTCACGATACTTCGGCCCATACACAGATGCCGGTTCTGTGAGAAGGGTTGTGAATGCCGCATGCGAAATATTCGGCATCCGTAAATGCAAGCACGACCTCAGGAATGTTAGAAGACCCTGCATTAACTACGGCATGAGAAAATGCTCCGCGCCGTGCCGTATGATAGGCAGGGAAGAGTACGCGGCAAGGGTGGGGCAGGCATGCAGGTTTCTTGCAGGGCAGTGCGGCAGGGTGAAAAAAGAACTGCTTTCGAAAATAAAAGCCAAAAGCAGGCGGATGGAGTACGAGAAGGCGGCTGAACTCAGGGATATCTTAACCGCGATAGAGTCGCTTTCCGTGCCGCAGGACCTGTCTTCGGCCACGCTTGAGGACATGGATGTCCTGGGGTATGCGAGTCTGGAGGGGAGGGCAGACATCACGCAGCTTAAGGTGCGCAATAAAAAGGTTGTTGCGGTGCTGCATTATCCTCTGAAGGGCGAGTACGCAGGCGATTCGATCGCACGGCCTTTTCGCGGGCAGAAATATAAACTTTCCGAGATGGCGGTTGAAAACAGCATACACCAGCTTGCTCGTGAGAGAAATGAGAGGGAGTCAACCAGGGGGCTTAATTCCCTGAGGAAGGCGATCGGGCTTTCAAAGACGCCTGCAAGGATCGAGGGATACGACATAAGCAACCTCGGTGAAAAACACACTGTAGGGGGGATGGTTGTATTCACCGACGGCTGCCCGGACAAAAAACAGTACCGCAGGTTCCGGATCAGGGGTGAGAGGGGCCAGGATGATCCAGGGAGCATGGCGGAAATGATCAGGCGAAGATTCAATCACCCTGAATGGGAAACCCCCTCCCTTATCCTGCTGGACGGCGGTAAAGCACAATTGAACGCCTGCCTTAAACACATCCCGGGGGGAGTCCCCGCGGCAGCGATTGCAAAAAGATTCGAGGAGATACACCTGCCTGCAAGGACAAAACCGGTGAGGCTTGCGGGAAACAGCCCCGCACTGCTTCTTTTGCAGCAGGTAAGAGACGAAGCGCACAGGTACAGCCGCGCATACCATCTGAAAAAACGGGGGAAGGAATTTATCGAAGGTTAAATGTATAGGAAAACCAAAGGCGAATCGATCTGAATGGATATTTTTTTATTTATAATTAAAAATAATTTATTACAAAATATCGATTAAACAAGAAGATAATAGAGGTTAAAAATGGCTCAGTTCACAGTAAATCCAAACCGTTTCGATCCCTACAAACAATTCAAGTTCCGCGTTAAGTGGGATGGTCGATATGTTGCAGGGATTTCCATGGTAAGCGGGCTAAGGAGAACGAC
>MCBC01000045.1 GCA_001723855.1 Candidatus Altarchaeales archaeon WOR_SM1_86-2
GAACAAACACATATGAAATCAAAAGCGTAATCCTGAGAGGATATTTATCGGCTAAATTATGGGAAATTATGGGAACATTAATGAATTACGGGGAAGGATCAAGATGCAGATGTTGTGAATGAAACCATAAAAGAATACAAGCCCGATGTCGTATTTGGCACTTACAACGAGTGGACGGTTTCAAAGAAATTGAATATTCCCGCCGTTATGGTAAGCGCACCCACGGACCGGTTTTATCGGTCGCGATCTAATGATTCGTTTGCGGGGTATGACGGGGCACATAATTTTATGAAATTGTTAGATTCAATCTCATAATTCTTCTATGCAGGGAGTTTTTGATTATTCATTTCCATCTCATCCACCACTGTGCCATGCTCACTACCGCATCTTTTAAATCCCCCCCTTTTTCAGTCAGCGAGTATTCAACCCTGAGAGGGACTTCAGCATACGCCGCCCTGTTAATAATTTCCATCTTTTCCATCTCATTTAATCTACCGGACAATACCCCGGGACTTATCCCGTCCAGGGACCTCAAAAGTTCGTTAAACCTTCTTTTGCCGGCGAGTAATTCCCTCAATATGAGAATCACCCATTTTTTTCCAAGCAATTTTGCCGTTTCTTCAACAGGACATTCTCCTGTTTCTTCCAATAAACACCTATCCGTCCCCATTACCGGGCAATTGGTACGGCTGTGTATATTTGTCATTTTCATTTTTTTATACTCATTAAATTAGTAGTTACTATTCTATTAAAAATTAAAATTTCTTTTTATTCAAATCATTTATCTATTTTAAATACTAATAACTAAATAACTACTAATAAGATAGTTGAAAGAAACAAAAAATGAAATGTGCGGTGTGTGGGAAGGAAATAAAAGGCGAGTATCTGCAGGCACGTGTTGACAGAAATTTAAAACCAACGGACAAAGGAGATGTTGTGTGCTCAACGGAATGCGCAGATAAATATGCAGAGGACCTACCACACCGGGGGAGCGGGGTCCAGCACTGGTCTCGTATCACAGGTTATTATCAGAATGTGGTGGGCTGGAATAAAGGCAAAGTTCTGGAATTGAAAGACAGGCAGCGATATGGGATAAGATAGTATCAAAGGAATATCATGTAATCTTTCCATGGGTTTAACCCTCTTTTTGTCCGATTTTTCTTTAACCGTTACGCTTTGATTTATAAACACCTACCATGAATTCCCTCTGCCCATCTCTAATTACCGGGAGTGGAAAGATGTTCATATTGTTATTAATTAGAAATAGAGGAAAAAACTAAGATGATCGCTTCATCCTTATATATTAGACCAGTTGCGAATTAACTCGTATTTCGCTATGCTGCGGCAAGATTTTGGCTTTTTCGCTAAATCGCTATGCGGAAGCCAGATTTGTCCTATTACGCAACAACTCTATTATGCAAAACCTATAAAAAAGATAAACTGTTAAGATTTCCGTTAAGCTTTTATCTTGCCTTCGCTCTGCTCGGGCTCGCTTAAAGAACAAAGACATCAATGGTAGATCAGTGAATTGGGGGGTTAACAGAATTTGGCGGGATATTTCAGAAAAGTCAATCATAACCATCCGCCCACATTCATTTCAAAATTATGATCCATCCAGGTAGGAGTTGGCTCAATAATTCTCATGTCCCGGATGTCCACAAGCCCAGGATCTATTCTTACCGCTTCTTTAAATTCTTTTTCTGCATCCTCATATCTTTTTAGATGATAGTATAAGATTCCAAGGTTATTATGAGCTTTGATATGTTTGGGGTTTAATTTTATTGCCTTTTTAAATTTGCACTCTGCCTCCATATATCTCTCTCTATTTTCCAACAAAACCCCAAGAGAATGATGAGCATCCGCTAAGTGTGGATTTAATCTTATCGCTTCTTTAAACTCTTTTTCTGCATCCCCATACTTATGTGACGTGCACAATAAAACCCCCTGTCATAATGAGCATCTGCTTTTTCTAAGGATATCTTTATTGCTTCCCTAAATTCCTTCTCAGCATCTTTATATCTTCCTGCCATATATAATAAAATCCCAAAGTTGTGATGAACTTTGACATTATTTGGATCCATCTCCAAGATTTTTTTGAATATCTTTTCTGCTAATTTCGGATCATTCATCGCTTTAGAACTCGCAGTTTCAATCAAAGTTTTTATGTCCTTAGACTCTATGGCATCTCCTAAGACCTTATCAATATCCATCCCCCGTATTTCCTTTTATGGTTCTTCTCCCGATCCAGAATGATTAGTAAACAAATCTAAGGGACGTGGCGGAACTTCGCTTGACATATGTCCGATGTGGCTGAGAGGATTTGCCTCTCAGACGCGCGTCTCAGAACCAAAGGTGTGGCGGAGCGAATCTCCGACACGTGTCTGACCAAAGGTCAGCCACATTTGCTCTTTGATTTTTTCTTGTTTTTATATATTATACATTTCATAAATAAAAATACATTCGTAGCAGGTCGATTTACTTTTATGTTTCAAAAAAGATTTTTAACATTTTTGTGAAAAATCAAAAATTTCTTTTCGTTTTCAAAAATATGGTGGAAATCTTAATCTAATTTTTTAGATAAAAATATAATAGAAAAAGCATATCAGAACATCACTAACCATCTTTCCTAAATTCCGCGCACTTTCAATCCCGATCTCATCCGCGCCGCCATAGAAAGAAACTATCAACAAAATGAAAAGCCTGGGATTCTATTGCTTTTACTAAATCTTCGAATATGTCCTTTCTGGTAGATTTCGTAGAGAATTAGAATAAAATTGGGCCCGCCCGGATTTGAACCGGGGATCTTCGCCTCGTAAAGGCGACGTCATAACCGCTAGACTACGGGCCCTGTTAATCCTTATTAATATTATTATCTTAAAAAAATAAAAAGTAAGGATGAAGGGGAAAGTAATCAGAGATCCTATTCATGGAGACATTCAATTATCGGAGCTGGAGATAGAGCTGGTGGATACGCCGCAGATGCAGCGACTGCGGAATATAAAGCAGAACGGTCTGTGCTTTCTGGTTTATCCCGCGATGAACTCGACAAGATTTGAGCATTCTTTGGGGGTTATGTATCTGGCGGGGAATGTGAGTAATGCTCTTGATTTTGACGATGAGAAAGAAAGGTTATTGAGGGTAAGCGGTCTGCTGCATGATGTCGGGCATTTTCCTTTCTCGCACACGTCTGATGAACTGCTTTCAAAGATTGGCTACGGGCATGAGGAGAATTCATGCGAGATCATCAAAGGTACCGAAATAGGGGATATTTTAAACTCTTATGGTATACACCCGGGGGAAATCTGCGATATCGTTCTTGGAAAGAAAGACTTAGGGAAGATAATCTCCTCCAGCATCGATATAGATAAGATGGACTATCTCACGAGAGACTCTTATCACGCCGGTGTAGCATATGGAATCATCGATTTGGACAGGGTTATCGGCGGTATGAAGATGATCAATGAAGAGTTGATTATAGAGAAAGGCAGTTTGGAAGCGGTAGAGTCCTTGCTTATAGGAAGGAACATGATGTTCCAGACCGTTTACAGGCACCATACCAAACGCATAGTTGAAGCGATGTTCAGGAGCGCCCTTGATTCGCTGTTAGGAAACGAGCTTTCATACCCCGAATTTACTAAAATGGATGATATAAACTTAATTTCAGCGCTCAGGTCTTCCTCCGGGTATGTGGGGGATATTATGAAAAGGATCGATGAGAGAATGTTATTCAAGAGAGTTTTTGAGCAGGGGGTAAGCCCGATAGCGGAGCAGTTCAGGTTAGAACTGGAGCTGCATGCAAAGGAAATTCAGGTAAGGATAGCAGAGGATGCGGGGGTTGAGCGGGGCTATCTGCTTCTGGATATGCCGGAATCAAAATTCCAGGAGTTCAATATTCTGATAGAGGATGACGGCTTGCACAGGATCGATGAGATATCCGAATTGGCTAAAGCATTAAAGAAGTCCGAGGAAGAAAGATTAACGCTGTGCGTCTACACCCCTAAAGAACATATCGATAAAATAAAAGGATTTGATTTCGATAAACACATACAGTACACTCAAACCATGCTGAAGAAATTCTATGCTTGACTTTTTATTATTTATTTTTATAATAATAATCAATAAGGAATAAATAAAATGGGTAAGGGAGAATTCGCAGCAAAAAAACTGAGATCGCACAGGAAAGGCTATAGATGGAAGGAGGAATCATATAAACGCAGAGTGCTGGATTTGAAAAAGAGGGGGGATCCGTTAGAAGGTTCTCCTCAGGGGCGGGGAATAGTTCTGGAGAAGGTTGCAATAGAAGCAAAGCAGCCGAATTCGGCACTTAGAAAGTGCGTTAGAATACAGCTGATCAAGAACGGCAGGCAGCTCACGGCATTCTGTCCGGGAGATAAAGCGATCTCCTTCATTGAGGAGCACGATGAAGTTCATGTCGAAGGAATTGCAGGAAGAAAAGGAAGATCATACGGCGATCTCTCCGGGGTCAGGTACAGGGTCTTTAAAGTTAATGACGTCTCCCTTAACGAATTAGTCCACGGCAGAAAGGAGAAGCCTGTGAGATAAAATGAAATTATTTGCGATCTTATCTATTTTGGTTATTATTGTACAGCCGGTTTCGGCAGTGGACCTGTCCGATGCTGCTGGAACGTACCACACCGATCTGGAGGAAAATACTGGTTTAGAGGAAAACAACTCAAACCTTAAAGATGAAATTGAAGTATGGGGGGCGGACATTGAGAATTTAGACGCATCAATATCCGAGTTAAATGTAAAAATCAACGCCACTTCAGGGAATATAACACTTGTAAAGCAAAAAATCAATTCAATTGATGCAAATATCGCGCACCAGAATGATGAGAAAGATGGGTTGGAGAGGCAAAGCGGCAATATTTTCGGTATCCTGGGGGGCATCCCATCGTTCCTGATTGGTTTGTGGATAGCTATCGCAGTATTTCTTGTCTGGAAAAGAGACTGATTCTTTATCTTATTGTAATCCATATTATTCATAAAGGGTGGAAGTAGAATCCTCGGAGAACATCAGAAGGGATGTAAAGACGAGGTACAATAAAAATCCGAGAAACTGGCAGTTTTTGGTGGGCAGAGACGAGAGTAATTACCTTAATTCCGTGATCCTGCATGGGAAGGACATGTGGATAATAAAGGAGGAAGCAATTAATCCATATAAATCTCTCGGACTGGGGGTTAAAACCAAGATCGACAGGAATTTCAAACCATCTCCCTACTCGTTTGGTTTAAGGCCTATAAGTCATGATCTGGAAATGGAAATCCTCGGCGGAGATATTCCTGCAGCGGTCGAGATTATTGAAAAAATACTGCGCAAAAAGCCGGTTTCGTATGATAAGGTCGGTAAAGAGAATTTAATCCTTCAAGGTCCTGTAATCTCCCAGGAAAAGCCCATCACCTTCTCAAAAGCGCAGCAGGAATTGGACAGAAAATTAAGAAAAAGCCTCAGAGACCTGATTTACAAAAAACGCCCGGATTTGATGACTCCTTATGTATAAAAAATTGAAAATTTTTGATAAAAAATCAAGTTGCAAGGAGTAGTTATAAAAAAACTGAAAATCATACAAGAAAAGTATTTAGTATATTAAATTTTAATGAAAGAAAATTTAAGAAAAAAAGGATAATGTTATAAGAAAAAAAAGGTTTTTATATTCAAGATGTTAATAATCTTTATAGATATATGGGGAATTCAAGTAATTCATCAAACAGACGCCTCATTGATGTGCAAATAGGGACGCATGTCGATTTTGCAACAACTTGCTTCGGCGGTTTGCTGTGAAACGCCCTTCGGGGAGGTGAAGTGTGCTGGAGAATTCGCTCTTAAGTGGTTAATTGGCTTCGGTCGATTAATTGCCTGTAGGGTTTTGATGAATATATTACATGTCGCAACTTTCGGGTTGTGAGTGTCCAGCGCTTCGGTGCCGAACATAATGTAATATGGTTCGCCCTGCTTGGCCCTATAATATATCCTTTTTCTCTTTTTTAAATCTCTTAATGTTTCTTCTTATACTGTTTCTATAATTAAATATGCAAGCGGTAATACCCTGTGCAGGAAAGGGAAAGCGCATGCTGCCACTGACAAAATTTAAGCCGAAACCAATGCTCCCCATACTGAACAAGCCCGTATTAGAGTATGTTATTGAAAAGTTAAAGGCTTCGGGGATCGATGAGATAATCTGTGTTATAGGGGAAAAGGGGGGCGGAATAAGAGATTATTTTTCAGATTTGATTTTCGTTGAGCAGAGAATTCCACTCGGGACTGCGGATGCCGTGCTGAGATGCAGAGGACTAATTAAAGATGACTTCCTGTTGGTTTGGGGCGACCACCTCTTTGAATTTGATATAAAAAAGACCGTGGAATTTCATAAAAAATACCGCTGTGATGCGACCCTTTCCCTCCAGAGAGTGGAACATCCGGAAAGAATTGGCGTTGCGGAGGTTGATGGATCGAAAATAATCGGGGTCTGCGAAAAACCAAGAAAACCAAAAACGGATATTGGAACCGTCGGATCATATATTTTAAGCCCTGTGATTTTTGATTATTTAGAAGATTTAAATGTTGTGTCTAAGGGAGAATATGAGTTTACCGACGGAATACAAAAAATGATAGCTGCGGGCTGCGAGGTTAGAGGGAGATTTGTGAGAAAGTGGCGTAAGAATCTCACAACACCATTTGATTTGCTGGAAGTAAATCTCAGGTTTTTGAATAAGAAAAAGAAAAAATTTTTATATGGGGAAAATTGCAAAATAGATTCTGATGTTCATAACTCAGTGATCGGGAATAATTGTTCACTAAAAAACTGTGAAATAGAAGATTCATTGATTCTTGATGATGTGGAGATTAAAAACTCAAAGATAAAGGGCTCTGTGATAAACTACAAAAGCAGGTTATCCGGGATGGAAGTCATTGACGAAATTGTTTAATTCACATCCTCTCAGGAGCATCAATTCCAAGCAAATCCAGCCCGCTCTTCAAAACATTTCTTGATGTATTAACCAGGAGGATTCTCCTTTCCTCAATTTCTACCCCGCTCCCAATGACCATGCATTTATTGTAGAACCTGCTGAACTCGGATGCCAGCTCATATAGATAATTTGCTACAAGGTTCGGCTTCAACTCCTGTGCCGCTCTATCAACAACTTCATCGAATTTTCCGATCACCTTAATTAACTCTTTTTCTTCCCTCTCTAGTTCTATCTTACTTAAAATTCCATCAATATCAATCCCCTCAACCTCTACTTCCGACTTTTCAATTATTCGGTTTGCTCTCGTATAAGCATATTGTATGTAGGGTGCGGCATCGCCCTCAAAACTCAATGCTTCCTGCCAGGAGAATGTTATTGGCTTTAGAGGATCCCTTTTGATGATATGATACTTTACTGCCCCGATTCCGATTACGGGTGCTATACTTATGTCTGCAATCTTTCTTTTCTTAATTTCCTTCTCTGCCTTTGAGATCGCTTCATCGATCAATTTATCTACGGTAACGGTTTGTCCTTTTCGCGTTGAAAGTTTTGCTCCCTCAATATTGACAAATGAGAAATGCACAGCATCCATTTCAACTTTAACCCCGAAGAATTCTTGAAGTATGGTTTTTAACTCCCGGAATTCAAATCGGTGGTCTTCGCCCAAAACATTTATTATGCGATCAAAGCTTTTGCTTTTTTTTAGGTGATACGCAATATCCTTTGCTAAATAAATTGAGGTTCCATCGGATCTCGTTAAGAGCGTAGCGCCGCCTTCTCTTTTTAGCCCGAATTCAGAGAGATCCAGGCCAAAACAGTCCCCTACAGCCTGATGGTATTTCTTTATTTTTTCATTTTTTAAAAAATCCAAAACCTTGCTTACGGAATTATCAACTATAAAATCAGACTCGTAATCGAATTTATCAAAACTAATGCCGAGTTTCTTAAATGTTTCCTTCTGCCCTTTAAGACATTTTTTTGCCGCAGAAGTTATTTCCCTCAAAGAATCTTTATCGCCCTCCTCGGCTTTCTTTATCAATTCCTGAACCATGCCTTGAAATTCCTCGTCTGCTTCAAATTTCTTATGGGCAGCAACATACTCAAAGAATATTTGAAAGTCCTCTTTATCCCCGTACTCCCTGTATTGGGATACGATATCCTCTTCTGCTTCAATCCCCTCCATGAACCCCTCTGCAATTATCGCTATCTGTTTCCCCATATCATTGACATAGTAATGAACCTCAACATCATAACCCTCAAATCTTAAAATTCTCGCAAGCGAATCGCCAATCAGTGAATTCCTGAGGCGCCCTACATGCACGGGTCCTGTCGGATTCACGGAAGTGTGCTCAAGAATTATTCTCTTATCCCTTCTGATTTT
>MCBC01000046.1 GCA_001723855.1 Candidatus Altarchaeales archaeon WOR_SM1_86-2
TCTATGTCCACCGGGCCGTCAATGATGCCCTCGGTAAATAAGTGCCCTGTTACAAATTCTTCCCTCATCTGCGGGCTTATCATCGCCGTGGAGAAATGTTTTCCATTTACGAATATAACCAGTGGGACCTCTTCAGCAATCTCATCCTCTAATTCCGCTTTATCGCCGTCTAACCTGACGCAATGTACTTTCTTCAGCATTATATCTTTTATTTATATTATTAATTCTATAAAAAATCAAAAATGGTTTTAAAGATAGGCATAAACGGCTTCGGACGAATAGGACGATGTGTTTTCAGGGCTGGAATGAATAACCCCGGAATTGAATTTGTGGGGATAAATGATTTGATGGATACTAAAACCATGGCACATCTGCTGAAGTATGATTCAGTCCACGGGATTCTGGATGCGGATGTTGGATGTGATGACGATTCAATTACGGTTAACGGCAAACAAATTCCTGTTTCAAAGGAGCGCGATCCCGCGAATTTGAACTGGAGCGGGCTTGGGGCGGATCAGGCATTTGAATGCACCGGCTTTTTCCTTGACCGCGAAAATGCAAAGAAGCATCTTGATGCAGGAGCAGAGAAGGTCATACTTTCCGCGCCCGCAAAAAACCCGGATGCAACTTTTGTTATGGGCGTAAATAATGAAACTTATGATCCGGGTAAGCATAACATCATTTCAAATGCTTCCTGCACCACCAATTGTCTTGCCCCGCCGACTAAGGTAATAAACGATAATTTCACAATCAGGAAGGGTTTGATGACCACTGTTCACGCGTACACCGGAGACCAGCGGCTGCTTGACTACCCGCATAAGGATTTAAGAAGGGCAAGGGCTGCTGCGATGTCTATGATTCCGACAAAAACCGGAGCGGCTGCGGCAATAGGTCTTGTAATCCCGGAACTTAACGGGAAACTGGATGGTTTTGCGATAAGAGTCCCAACACCGAATGTTTCCGTTGTCGATCTCGTCTGCGAGGTTGAAAAAAATACATCTTTCGATGAAGTAAATACTGTATTTAAATCAGCAGCGGATAATGAATTAAAGGGCATACTTGAATACACTGAAGAGCCTCTCGTTTCAGTTGACTTTAATCACAATCCCGCATCGTCAATCGTTGATTCAACGTACACGAAGGTTATTGGTGATAATTTGGTCAAGATTTTGGCGTGGTATGACAATGAATGGGGTTACTCAAACCGAATGGTTGATCTTGCGCTGTATATCTCCAGGTGATTTTTAAAAAAACTTATAAAGTTGGAAGATTTCATCAAGAGCTGCCATGAGATAATCGAAGGAAAAATATAATCTTTCTAAATTTATTGATCATCCTCTGTATGTAGGTATAAGTAGAGAAGATGCAATAAGGGATATGCTTAGAGATTTATTATCTCCATTCTTCTTGGTTGGTTCAGGAGAGATTGTTGACTCTTGATGAATAAGCTTAAAGGCAGCAACCTTTATGGACTATAAGTGTCTCGGTCATTATAAACAACAAAATTATTTTTCTGTCAATACTTTTAGAAATTATATCTTCCAATTTTAGATTAATCTAAAAAAATTAAAAAATTTTTCTCTGTCTTTTCTGAATCGTAAAAGAAATTCTTGCTTTTTTTTCAAAATTGAAAAAAATCTTTTCTGAAATAAAAAGCGAATCTATATGCAGCGAATCTATTTTTATTTACGAAATATATATACACAAAAAAAATCAGGGGTAATATTGCAAAATAATATTAAAAATGGAAAAACAGGTATATAGAAAACTAAAAAATAATTTTGTTGTTTTCGGGGTGCTGTCATTTGCTGTTTTTTTTGTTTTTTCAGCGACATGCGGCGCATATGTTCCGGATTATACGGAAGGCGGGCATTTAGAGACGGATTTTGGCGTTAACTTTATGGCAGAGTGGTGGTATCTGAATGGAAAAGCAGTGCTTGTTGCTGAGGATGGTGAAAAAAAAGATGTTGGATTTTTTGTTGTTTTTGCACACCAGGAATCTCCGATGATCAACGATAGTGGGATACAACTTTCTCATTTACTTAACTTTCACGGACTTTATTGTGAGGATGGAACAACTGAATTTGAATATGAAGAAACCTACATCCCGCAATATGTTGTTGGTAATTATATAGCACTGCATACGCCTTATGTTGATTATGAATATCCGGGGGGCAAGAAAAGGTTATATGGTGCGGCACGCAAGGGATATCATTTGAAATACTTGTCTGAAAACATGACCTTGGATCTGTCTTTCAAACCAAAGGTGCGTAAAACAGTGGATCAAGCAAATAATCCCCTCAATTTTACTACGTATGAACGTTCTTACGGAAAACTTAAGGGTTCTATAATCCTGCACGGTAAAAGATACAAAGTTACTCGTGCGGAGGGGTATATGGACCACATGATTCCGCTCAGTAAGGGGCCGTGGCCAATGGACATGCATGGTTGGAGTTGGTTTGAAGTGACAACGAAGAAGTATCAGGCTGTTCTTTATGCCGTCAGGGGTCTGGATGATGGATATGGCGAATATTCGTACACGCACTTAACGATACTTAAAAGGCATAGTGGGAAGGTGATTGTAGAGTATTCTGGTGATGAGATAAATATCATTGAGTCTGATTGGATAAATGAAACTTTTTACAATAGAAAAAGGCCATCTATAGTCACAGTCTCAACTGATGACGGAACAATAGTTTCTGTTGGAGCGGAACTTTTGAACTATTTTGATACCCCAACCGATGAACCTGCTGGCTTTGTTGACTTCATGGCGTATCAGCCATCTGGCGCAGTGATCCGATATATGGGAGGAAAGACTGAAACAGGAAGTTCATTCAGCGAGTATCTGGTTAGCGACTATGGAGTGATTTATCCCTATCTTTCAGGATGATTGATGTGAGATACCACCCGAAGTTGTGTAGGTATTTAAAAAAAGAGAGAAAAAGAAAAAAATTATTTTTCGGTCAATACCTTGACATTTCTCGGGTTTAGGGTAGCGTATTTTGTTCTGCCGGCAATGTATCAGATAATCTGGTTTTGATAAATGAACCATATCATGCTTCATGACCGTGATATGGTTCCTGGGCATTGCAATCATTTTGTGTCGGGCACATTGACGGCCAACTCTCGCAGTCTAGATAGAAAACCTTCACGCAGCAGCAGGTATATGTATCATCGCCCCAGCTCCAATCATTAAATTTAGAAAATCCACAGGTTGTATAACCTGTCCTGGATTCCATCAAAGGACGCAGGTAATCATTCGAGCACCTAAAGGCACTACCAACGTTATCGCCAGCAGGCGTATAGTTCCCCCGGGACGCACAAAACATATCACAATCCACGGGAGTCGAATCACAGAAGTCGCCTGTTCCATCGTCATCGAGATCTGATTGGTCTGGATTGGGGTGCTTGGGGCAATTATCTTCATCATCTTCAATTCCGTCCCTGTCCGTGTCCTCACCCACGCAGGAATAACAGCGTGTTTTAGCATTATATTTGCACTCTTCACTTCCTTCGCAAACATCTCCGCAATCTGATGTTATGTAGGCGTCGCCGGGGCAGACTTCTTCGCAAGAGTAGCATCCCGCATCATTTAGCATGCATTCGCCGTGCTTTGGATCGCAGTTATCCCCACAGACCGATTCTATTTCATATGTCCCTTCAGCACACTTTTCTTTCTCCGCGCAGGAATAACAATCCGTATCAGAATTAAGTGTGCACTCCTCATTTTCTTCGCAGCCATCTCCGCAATCCGATGTTCTGTAGGCGTCCCCGGGGCAGACCTCTTCGCAGGAATAGCATCCCGCATCATTTAGCATGCATTCGCCGTGATCGGGGTCGCAGTTATCCCCACAGCCCGATTTTGTTTCATATGTCCCTTCAGCACACACCCCCTCCTCGGGAGCACCTGGGGTTACGGCACAGTTCTCGTCTATGGTGCACTTATCGCCCCCCTCTCCGGTGACCTCCACGCATTTCCCATCTACGCACTCTTTGTGTGTTGGCTGCTGTTGCGGCTCCCCGGATTCTTCAAGACATCCCGAAATTAAAACAATTCCGACCAATAACAACGGTATGGCGATTTTATATGTGTGTGAGGTGGTTGCCATTTTTAGTATGGTATATTTAATTTAAAATAAATAAAGAAAAAATTCATAAAAACTACCGTGGGCTTGATATATCTGAATCATCATTATTTATGGGATGTTTCCTCATTGTTGTTCTCGTCACACTCTGTCACAGCATTTCCGTAGTCGGCTGTGAAGGTAACGGTGTATGTTGGTGCTGACCACCACCAGCTTAATGTCTCGCAAGAGCTTCCTTCCCCATTATAACTATTAGCCAAATCTATGGTCTTTTCAGAACTGCTCTGTCCCGGACTCAATGCTTCTATACTTTTGTCCCATGTCTCTTCTGATGGGGAGAGAACCACATGAGCATTTGAAGACCCAGCCGCCGCCTTCCCGAAATTGCCTATCTTGAGTTGGATATATCCCGCCCGTATACACTCCATCATACAAACCTCCCCCCCACAGTCAATGGATTCACTAAAAGAAATACTTACTTTCCTTGAAGACACCACCAAATCGGGACATTTACATCCATAACAGCCGCTATCTCCATATTCCACACAAACCTCCCCCTTTCCAGAGTCGCAATTTCCATCACAATTTGAGTCCTTGTATGGATAATCGCTCCCACCGCATGTAACCCCCTGACAGTACCAGCAGTTTTTGGAGGAACTGGAGGTTGATTTAACACAATAGTCAGGTCTGTTGCACGGCTTCTTGCTCTCGCAGTCGCTTTCTGTGCCATACATATCCAGATCCTCACAACTCGGGCAGAAGTAGCAACTCGTTGCTTCATTAATCAAACAGGTGCGGTCGCATTGTGTGCTACATTCACTTGATGTGGGGTATTCCCCTGATGTGCATTCCTTGCAGTCATTATCTGTCTGACATGTGGAATCACTCTTTCCAGCAACCCTTATACATGCCTTATCTACGCACTCCATATGATAGCAGTCAGTGTCGGAGCTGCAGCTATCTTCTCCCGGTTCATTAATCTTCTTACATTCCGTTCCAACACATTTATAATAATAACACGCTGAATCAGTAAGACATACATCCTCACCTTCTCCTGCAACATCTATACACACCCCCTCTACACACTCTTTATGATATCCTTCCTCAGGAGTTATACATTTACAGTCCACACAAACCTTCCCCTCAGGGCAGGGATATTTTTTTGCGCCAGTCCAGTTGTTATATGGTCCAGTATTTGGATCGCATTCCTCGTCTCCACCGCCGGGCGTGGTTGGAGTGGAAAGATAACCATCCCCGCATCTTGGTGTTATGGGTCGCTGTGCACACTCATTGTCTGTCTCGCATTTATTATCATCCTTTCCAGCAACCTTTATACATTTTCCATTTACGCACTCCTTATGATAACAGTCTTTATCTTCCTCGCATTTATCTTTACCAGGTTCATTAACTCTTTTATCACATTTCATTTCATCACACTCGTAGTGCCAGCACCGCCTGTCAAGAACACATTCCCATTTGCCTGGTTTGTTAAACCATTCACATTTGCCTTCAGTACATTTAGAACTGCGGCAATCACCATACCATGTGCATTCATCCTTGCCTTTTTCATTAATTAGGGTGCATTCTCCATTACTGCACTTAGTGCGTTGACAGTCCCGGTTGCGTTTGCACTCATCAGGGCCCGGTCCATTAACAACCACACATCTTCCATTGCGGCACTCTGTGTGCTGTTTCTTCTTTATTGGGTCGCATATACAATCAGCAGCGCATTTATAATCTTTTGGACAGTCGTCCTTGCATACCATTCCTGGTTTCCATTTACTGCCGCCAAAGAACCAGAAGGAATCTGTATTATCTGTACAGGATAGTTCTTTCTTCTTGCATGTGCAGGTATTCATATCGCAGAATTCGTCTGGACCAAACCATTTTTTGCAGTCATCTATGCAGACATCAACTGCCGGATTGAATAAATTGATACCGCCAAACGCCAAAATTAGTGTATTGAACGCACAACTCATATTGAGTGGTGGAGGCGGTGGACGACCATCCCATGCAAACCAGTGATCCTGTATTTCGCCGTACCGGAATTCTCCACTGCCGTCCCAGCCGTCATTTCCGAATAAAGATGCATCAATTGGTTCTCTCGTTAATGCTATTCTTATCCATGTCGGAGATAGAAGAACACCACTGCTGCCCCATGCAAACCAGGTTGTTTGTATCCTTTCTGTGGTTCCGGGCTTTACCCTGACGGGCATGTTAACCACTGCCCATTCCTTGCCGTTAATGTCGCCTTCCCATTGCCCATCCTGATTGAAGTCAATTAATATATTAACATATCTGGTGACATCAGGGGCATCTTTTGCAACACTTACATCAAATGACATGGCGGCGGGAGCAGGAATTGAAGTTGCTTTTATAAATATGAATACTCTGTCATCCTTGTCCATATCTACAAGATTTATCACACCATCCTCATCATTTGGATCGTTTGCATCGGACTCCGCACTAACTGTAGTGCCTATCATTTCCTGACCAATATTCAGGGTGTGTGCTCCCGGGCGCCCAAGTTTGCTGTTTGCTGTATTTTTAAGTGTCGGAAACCTCCCTATTATTCCTGTATAATATGCTGTAGAGTTATCTGGCGCATCGCTGTAATCATTTCCTTGTTTAGAAACAGCAGAGGGCTGTGTAAGTTCAAGAACTTCATCTGACTCTGCCTGCTCACGCGAGGGGTATTTAAAAACAGAGATATATGCCTTCATTCCTATGTAACTTTCATAAGGCGGTACATAAACCTTTATGGTTTTTGAATCAACTACTTGAACGCCAGTGAGTCGTATGGCAGTTATTCCCCACCCAGTAGCGGTTGTTGGTTGCAGTACAATCCTTAAATCCATGGATGTGAAATTAAAATCGCTTCCTTCTTTTACTTTGATTGTGAATGTACTTCCTATTGGAACTGTTTCGGGTTCAATGTCAAGGACGCTGCCGTAGCAAGTGTATGGAAAACCGCGGATGTCGCACGGCTGCTGGGCAGAAACTCCTTGAGCTAAGAGAACTACCAAAGCTCCCACCACCATAATGGCATTTTTGTTCATTTTCTTTTAAATTGAATATATCGTGTTGAGTCCCCCCTCATCGGAGTCCTCAATATCCCATATGGACACATCATTTATTGTCGGCCACCATTCTTCATTGACAACCTTATGCTCTCTTGTTGCAGCATCAATAAATACATATCTGACAGGATGGGGAAATGTTTCCTGTGGATCGTCATCCACAAAGGCAAACCATGTTTTGTTTTCAATAACATACTCTTTTAATTCATCACTGACCTGTGGTCTTACAACATCCCCTTTTTGAAGCGGATCTGGTAATATATATGCCACAGCGTTGCCCATGCTGCTGGACTCCAATACATTCTCAATCAAAATTTCTGTGGCCTCCGATATATTGGTGATACCAATGGTCTTCTCAACTTCAACCCCCTTTTGCTCTTGCTCTTCTTTTTGCCCCAGTTGCCCTAACTCCTCAATACATCCAGAAATTAAAATTGCAAATACAATAAAAACGATAAACTTAATGATTAATTTCATTTGTTATTTGTTTAATATAGAACATTTAAAAATAAAAAAAAAGAAAAAAGAAAAAAATTATTTTTCGGTCAATACCTTGACATTTCTCGGGTTCAGGGTAGCGTATTTTGTTCTGCCGACAATGTATTTCACTCCGCTTTTTGACGCAACATCAACCAATCTTTGAGTTATAACGCCGTCAAAAACAACGCAGTGCGGGGAAATGCCCCCCAGGGAATCCACCAGGTCTTTAACCTCTATCTCGGTAATCTGGTTTAAACTTCTGTCAAGTAATTTGGCGTTCATACTGCCCTTAATTTTTTTCAATTCGTCAAATAATCTCTTGTCCATGTTTGCTTTCTCAGATGTTTTCTCTGCCGATTTATCGCCTTTTTTATTTACCTGGTCGCTTGGTATTTTTCTTCTTAGAGCCATGATAATCTCCTTTTTCCCAAGATCCTCGACTTCCTTTCCTTGAGGTGCTCTCGCCACAAAATCTATTTCCGCTACCTGCAGCAATTCTTGTAGGATCATCTCCCCCCCTCTATCGCCGTCAATAAATGCTATCACATCCTTTTTATTTGTTAAATCCACAATTTGGGAGATATTTGTTCCTTCAACGGATATAACATTCTTGATGCCTGCTTTCAAAAGATTTAGAACATCTGCCCTTCCTTCAACCACGATAACGCTTTCAGCATCCTCGATTGAAGGTCCTGCCGGAAGCCCCCTGTATGATGTGATTTCCTCGATCTGTACTCCCTCCCTTACTTCGTCCACAATCTCCCGGCTCTCAGGTATCTGCTCATCAATCAACTTTTTCAGCAATTCTTTCGCCCTCTTAACAATCTTTTTTCTCCCTGCATGTCTCGCGTCCTCTATATTCGTAATCTTTATTTCCGCGTTACACGGGCCAACTCTATCGACTCTTTCTACCGCCGATGCTATTACCGATGTTTCAACCATGTCGAGACTCGATGGGATGGTTAGCGTGCCGTTTGATTTCCCTGCCGTTGTCTTTACTTCAATCTCAATCCTGCCTAACTTTCCCGTCTTCTGCAGATCTCTCAACTCAAGTTCTTCTCCTAACATCCCTTCACTCTGTCCGAATATCGCTCCGACCACATCGGGCTTTTCAACTGCCCCGTCAATATTGACCTCACCATGTATAACATACTTTATGGTGTCTGCTGGTGCTTTTGCCATTTTTTATTTATTTTTTTATTAAACTTTTCACGCGGGAGCGAAGCTCCCGAGCGCCCGCAAGATTGCATAGCAACAATCAAAATTCCTTTGGAATTTTGTGTGCTGAAATTTCTTTGCAAATTTTACGCATCTTGGGATCGCAAAACCATTTTATGGCTTTGGATTCCAAGATTTGCAATGCAAATCTTGTGAAGCCAAAACTGCGGTGCAGTTTTGCGCTGTCTGACCAAAGGTCAGCCGCATTCTAAAAAGTTTATCATACAGTTTCAATAGAACTTAAAGAAATCCAAAACAACATACCATCAACAAAATTGCATTTCTGCTCAAAAATAACAACCCTATTTATCTGATTCTAATGAATCTTCAACTAAATTACGAGCGTGATGCAATGATATGCTAATGATCGTATTTCTTTAAATTTATTGATACTTATATTATTATTTTGTTTTTTGTATATATAAATAAAAAAGCCTTTTTCTTTTTAGAAGCGCAAAATTTCTAAAAAGAAATTTTGGCTCCCAAAACAGCGAAGCTGTTTTGCGGAAAAAGAAAAACGCTTGCGAAAAAGAAAAACTATAATAGTTGAAATATAATCCCTATTCTACTGAAGAGAACAGGAGTTACAAATTTATATGAAATGCATTAGAAAATATCGTTAGGCATTGCATATATGAAACGCTGGTGGACAATCGGAATTTCAGAGAAATCCCGTGTGCTAAAAACCCCTGGTTTTTACGCATAATCTAATTGCGTTTCATATGCCTCTGCATGGTGGGAAGGCTCCTAGCTGGCTGTTTGATAGGACATATAATCCATTTTTTGTCATTTGATTGACAACTCATTTATAAATAAGTTGTCAATGTATTGACAATATGATTTGATTTTCAAATTTCGTTAAAACAAAGATGAAAAGAACAGGAGTTACAAATCTGCCCCTGCATGTTGGGAAGGCACCTCGCTGGCTGTTTGATAGGATGGTTAAGCTGTCTTCTGCGATTTCGGAGGTTATTATTTATGAATACTCC
>MCBC01000047.1 GCA_001723855.1 Candidatus Altarchaeales archaeon WOR_SM1_86-2
AGGATTTTAAAGTCATCCGAAAAAGACCTTGTTAGAACCCTGGCGTCTGATGTTGGTCTGGGGGGGTTCTATGCAGAGGAATTGTGCTTGAGCGCGAATCTGGATAAGAATCTGAACTCAGGGGGATTAGGCGATAGGGAAGTTGAGCTGCTCTATGATGTCTTTTACAAGTTGATTGATTATTTTAAAAAAGAAAAAAATAAAAACTTTAAAATCGTATATAAAGATGGGGAAGCAGTAGATGTCTTGCCGTTTGAATCCGGAACTTATTCTTCCCAGGGGTTTACTTGCAAAGAATTTGAGTCGTTTAATGATGCAGTTGACGAGTATTTCGGGGAAGGGGTTGTTAAGAAGAGTATGGACCGCGGGGAGGAGAAATACAACCGGGAACTAAAACGGCTTACGGGCATAGAGGCGAAACAAAAAGAAACAATTGAAAACTTGAGTTCAGAAGCGGTTAGATGCCAGGAGGTGGGAAATTTGATCTACCAGAATTTAAATGCGGTTGAGGGCGTTATCGCGGAGGTCCGGAAAAAAAGAAAAAGCATGAGCGATGAGGAGATTGTGAAAAAGATAAATGGCGTTAGAGGGATTAAGGGCAATGATCTGGAGCTGGAGCTGTGATTTTCAGTTATATTATCGCACCCCTCGGCTTCATCTTTCTAAACAACAATATCAGCACAAAACCTGCTGCGAACCCGCCTATATGCGCCCAGAACGCTACCCCGGTCCCGACCCCGCTCATGAGTGTTATGCTCCCCAGGAACAATTGGTAAACAAACCAGAAACCGAGCAGTACGACTGCCGGAACCCGTATCATGGTGATGAAAAAAAAGAACACCAGGGTCAATACCTTTGCCCTCGGGTAAATAAGCAGGTAAGCGCCCAGGACACCTGCGATCGCTCCCGAGGCGCCAATTGTTGGAATCTCGGGGTTTACGGTGGTCAGTAGATGTGTGAAACTTGCAATTAATCCGCATGTTAAATAAAACAAAATGAACTTGGTTTTGCCGCAAATGCTTTCTATGTTATCCCCGAAGATCCAGAGATAAAGCATGTTGCCCGCTAAATGTATAATTCCCCCGTGCAGGAACATTGAAGTAAACAGCGTATGGAGGGTAGCCGCACCCAAATAAGCGGGGGTCATTCCAAACTCATAAACTACCGCACTATAGAATTCACCCCCTGAAAGGTACATAAACGCAAAGATCGCCACATTTACCGCAATCAACGATATGGTCACGATAGGTTTGCCGTCACTTGGATTTTCATCTTTGAGCGGTAGGAACATTTTAAAATCTGTTTATCAAAAAAAATAAACGCCGAGGTTGAGATTTGAACTCAAGTTCTCCCAAGGAGAACACGCTCTCCAAGCGTGCGCATTTAACCGGACTCTGCCACCTCGGCATATTGGTTTATGGGGTTTTGGCGAGGTGAGCAACCAAAGGTTGCGCCCACCTCGGCATATTGGTTTATGGGGTTTTGGCGAGGTGAGCAACCAAAGGTTGCGCCCACCTCGGCATATTGGTTTATGGGGTTTTGCAGGGGCTTCAAAACTTTATGCCCTGGCTTTATCTTTATTATCTATTAAAAATAAAAAATTAAAATGATTTACCCGATAATAAGTTATGGCGCTGATTCGAATTGTTATCTTCTGGTTGATAAGAGCGCGGCGTTGATTGATTCCGGCATGTCCCCGGATATGGTGCAGAGGATTTGCGCATTGCTGGACGAAGTTAAAGTTGAGATTGATATGCTGATAAACACGCACTGCCATCATGATCACATAGCCAACAATCACGTGTTTAAGAAAAGATTCCGGGATATGAGCATCGGTATGCACGCATTGGATGCCGCGGAAGTTGAGAGTGTTAATGTCCCGTCCCTCCTTTCATACCTATTTGGCAGGGAGTTCAATAAATTCAAAGTCGACAGGAAACTGGAGGACGGTGATGTAATCTCCCTCGGCGAGATGAAACTGGAGGTTATCCACACCCCGGGACACAGCAAAGGTGGCATCTGTTTGTATGACAAAGAAAGAAGAGCACTGTTTTCAGGCGACACGATATTCGCCGACGGCATCGGCAGGACGGATTTCCAGGGGGGAAGTTTCGAATCCCTGAAAGAATCTGTAGAGAAAATTTTGAAATTGGATGTAAAGCATTTATACCCCGGGCACGGAAGAATTGGCTCTTACGAGGATATTGAAAGGGTTTATGGGCTTTATTTTTAAAACTTATAACTCAATACCCTCCAAAAGTGCCAGAAACAATGAGCATGCTACAATATCCGCGGTTGTGCCGGGGTTTAGTTTATTTTCCTGCGAGCGAAGTTCAGCATCAAATTTCTTCAGCGCCCCGTTATATTCTTCCTGTTCCAAGCAAATTATTTTTTCTGCCCTTTTAGATATCTCTTCCGCCCTCTCAATGCCGACTTTTCTGGCAATTAACGTATCGGGGTGTTGAGAGAGGACGGCAAGGTATGTCCCGGTTATTGCCCCACCGATATCTCCCGTCTCACGGTAAATCCCGGATAAAACTTTTGCGTTAGAAAAGGTTATTTCCATTCCGTATGCCAGTTCCTCCGCTATGAGGTCTCTTCCCGCAGAAATTTTCATTATATCATTAAGGGTTACGTTTTCAGTAATCAATTTCTGTTTTGAGTTTTCATCCAGAAGATCAAATTCATGCGGTTTGCCTAAACCGCCCGCATTAGCCAAGTTTATGGCATCATAGAGATGGAGTGAATCCTCAACCGCCGTGGATTCAACAATCTTTTTTGTTTTACTTTGCAGTCTTTTTAGATTGATTTTTTTATTTTCAGCAACACACATTCCAGCCCCGGCAGCAACCGGTACCATAAGCATTGCTATCCCAAGATGCGTGTTTCCCCCGCTGTGTGACCGCTTTACATCAGAAACCGCCTTAAGGATATTTTTCCCGATTTCCGGCTTTCCCTTAAAACCGGATGATGCCGCTGATCTGATCGCCGGACCGAGGGCAATCCCCCCGGCTAAAAAATGCTCATAACTTGTGTCTTTAAAATTATGCGATGGGGTAACATTCCCGGGCTTTTCAGCACTTACCTCCAATACGGCTGCAAGCTGCGCGCAAAAAGATATGTTGTCGATCGGGTCCATCGTAAATTATATATAAGATTATGTCGATTAGCACTAATCATAGTTTTTTATAATCTCAAACAAATTTGAATTACATTTACCGTAGATTATGGAACCATCTTTTTCAAATCTAATCGTTAATGCAGAAATCACCTTAATATCGATAGGATTTACAGATTTGTACAAAAGAATCGGAAAAAATTTAATTTTTGTTGTGTTTATCCCGTCGCAAAGGTCAATCATACACCTGATCTTTTCCACAGAATTACGGAATTTTTCTTCTATTTTACTTGGTTTAATGCTTTTACTCTTCAGTTCAACTAAAGCGACGATCAATGAATTACCAATAGCACAATAAATAAAACAATCACAAATTTTTATATTTTTGTGTAGTTTTTTGACAATTTTCTCGCCTTTAAAAATGACGAGATGTCTGAATTTATTTTTATCGCAATTAATTCTGCATCCCTTTTCTTTGCATTCATCTATTCTGCACTCATCAAAATGCATCTTCAAAGAATGAAAAAAGTTAGAATATGTCACTTTAACCACCAAGTTTTCTTTGTAATTTTACTTTCTCTTCATAAAGCGATTGAGCGACTTTTCCAAATTCTTCTTGAGGAATACCTTCCCTACCAACTTTCAATTTTTCTGTAATTGTCCCTTCCTTATCCCTATACTTAAAAAGATGCACAGAAACCTCACCCGGTTTTAAGAAATCATCCTTAGTGTACCCCATAGACACTCTATCTTTTTCTTTAATTTTACTCATTTTTATAAAATTGCTGATTTGCTCAATCAAATAATCGCTGTGTGTGGTTATCAAAACATTTACTCCATTCCTGATGAGTAAAGTTATCACTCCAGCAAGTATCCTCTGCATTTCCGGGTGAAGATGTGCTTCAGGTTCTTCAATAATTAATATATCGTCTTTATCTACAAGATGTCTCAAATACAGGACTATTGGTGCTAATTCCGATACCATTGAAGACGTCCTATGTAATGGCAAAGAAAGTCCTTGGTATTCATAAGCGAACTCAGGATAAAGGTGTTTTATCTGTTGGATCGATATTTTTCCTTTTATGATATCCTTCTCGATAGGTTTAATAACCTCTTCTAAGTTCGATTTTCTTTCACTTATAGGTTCTAGTTCTATTAAAGATATGATAAAATCTGCAGTTATGCCCGATAATGTCGGTATCTCTATTTTTCTTAATCCTGCAAGAGGTGCCTCCGAAATTATTGCAGCTGATACGGCTTTGTGGCCTTGTAGGATCCCAGAACGTGCTGCGGGCAAATAATAGCATTCTCTCATCATCTGTTCCATATATCGTTCGAGTATATTTTGAGTTAGTACCTCTTGGATATCACTGACCAGTATTTCATGAGGCACTTCTTTGATAAATTGAGGATTTATATCAATTTCAATATTTTTCAAAGTAGCTTTTTTAGTCCTTATTGCCCATCTCTCATCTTTGGTTGTGGTGTTTAGATGTATTTTCAATGTTCGATTAGTAATTCCTTCTATAGAAAGAAGATTTAGTTGATTATTCGCATATTCAAGAGAAAGTGTGAATCCATTAAAATCTATGACAAAAGAAAATGATCTTGTTTTTAGGCGCACCATATTTTTTAGATTACTTGCGAACGCACGGGATATTTCCTCATTCAATAACTCGGTGAACAGGTGAAACATGTTTAAATGTATGTCAAGGAGTATGTCTTCTGGAATCTCTGACTCAAATTTGCCATCTTTCTTTAAAGTGCCTATTGCCCCATTTATCCATGCATCTACTGCACGATTATCTTCTCTAAAAAATCTAAGTGGTTCTTCTTTCACCCTTGAGCGTGTAAACCTTTTTCTCCTAAGATGGATAGGTAATCCCCAAGGAGTAATGTGTAGGTTATTAAAAGCAGAATACAAACACCAAACTAACACAGCAGCATAAGATTTCCCTGTGTTGTTAGGCCCTATAAATATGGTTAAAGGTTTTATTGACACGTCTCCTTCTGCAATTGGTCCGAAATTTTTTATCTGTATATCCATCCTTTAGATTATAAAATATTTCTTAACTTCGTTATATCCGCAGTACTGCAGATATACCCACGGTTGAATAAACTTTATTCTTTATTATTAAAAATAAAAAAGGATTTCTATATAAATTCACAAAGCAAATCTTCTTTATTTCTTACTCCAAACTTCCTCGAATGTTATGTTTTCAAAACCCAGAAATTTGAAGATTTCTGCAGCCAGTGATGCTTTTTTTACCAGTATGTTCCGGTCCACATACGACTCCCTTGGAATTGAGATTTTTAATTTTTTGCCCTTCAAAACAACGACTTTAAAATTCCCGGAGGATTCAAAACTGCGCTCTATCAGATACATAATTTTATCCTCCTTTTTCTCTGCTTCTTCCTCAACCTTAACGTCAAAAATTACGGTTCTTCCTGCCAGTTCCGGATTGTAATCCACCCTCACTCTCCCACCGGAAACCGTTTGAATTTTCGCGGGTCTGCCGTCCAACTCGATCATCATTCCAGGAACGGGATTCATCTTTTGTTCTCTAAAAACCCTCATGGAAACCAATCTGACCAGATCAGGATTTCTTTTTCCAAATGCTTTCTCAGGGGATATTTCAATGCTCTTCTCATCTCCCTCCTTCATTTTCTCAAGTGCTTCATCAAGACCCGTTATGACCTGACCCGCGCCGACAACTAACGGCAATGACTTGAATACACGCCCCTTCTTTTCTAACCCCTCCTCTTTTGCGACCTTTGCATCGGATGTATCAAAAACCGCCCCCGTATCCTTTACTTTTCCTGTATAACTTATTTTAATAAATCGTTCCATCATAAATTTTTTATTATATCCTCATCAACGCCGCCGGCATGGTACGTTTTTCCCGTTGTCGTATCTTCTACCGTGATCTCTGCCGGGGCGAAAATCTTTGGGTCCATTTTGTAGAAATCGCCCGCCTCCTCGAATAACTGTTTGAATGGTTTTCCAAAGGTTGGCGACGCGTGGGATACTATTTTTTCCTCAAGTCCAGCCTCCCATTTTTCTGTCTTCAATTTCACAACGCCGCCGTAAATTAAAGCATCGTTTGATGTGAACATGACATCCCCGGTGAGTTTTGGTAAAGGTGCTGTACCCCACCCGTACGTTATTTTCCCAACATCAAACTTTAACTGCTCGAGTGCAAAGAATCCCATTTCAACAACCCTGGCTATCACGTTCATAAGCCCGATCTCTGAGCTGCCCTTGAATGTCGCTACAATAACCTCTCTTGCGCCCGTTTTTTCAATGATTAATTTAGCGGTTTCTTCTGTCGGAAGGACATTTGTTTCAAGCGCAAGTGCCGCTACATCCGCATCTTCTGAATAGTCTAAAAATTCATAGATGTTTTTCGGCTGTTTTGCCGGAATTCTTGCGGGACCCGAACCTAAAGCTGTTTTGCCGTCAATTTTAATTCTCCATCCAGCCATCTGGCATGCTAATGTAGCAATCGCAGGGTTTTTAGAAATTTCAACCACGATCATTTCTTTCCCGTCTTCTTCAGGGAGTTCAAAAACCTTTCTTTCGCAGTCAATGCCGTTTAAAATTTCATATGCGTTTTTGTTTGTATTCATTTTTGCTATTTTACATTATTGTTTATATTAAAATTATTAAGATTAGGATATAAAAATAGATGAAGTTAATGGAAACAGGATATAAAGTGAAAAAAATTCTCTTTGTCTTTTTTGAATCAGAAAAGAAATTTCCGATTTTTTGCAAAATCATTAAAAATCTTTTTTGAAAAAGAAATTCAAATCAACCTGCTGTGGATGTGTTTTTATTTACATAATGCATAGTATAATTAAAATGGCTTTTAAAATTTATGGGAGGACAAAGCGGTATACTCTCAGGGAAGGGAATAAGGACACAAAGCACATATTTAAAGGCAGTTCCCCAAGACGGGCAGCATTAAAAGCGGCAACGAGGGGATTCAGGGACATACTGTTAAGGGCGCATAAAAGAAAGAAAGATAAAATGTGGCGTGTCCATGTCTTCGAGGGTTGGATTGAAAAGGTGCCGAAGCGAGCAGATGCACCTGGCTGGCTGCCTGACACTATAAAAAAACCTAATGTCAGGAAAATCAGGGTTGATAAACTCAAAAAGATTTAAAATAGTTTTAGAACAACAAAGCCAACGCCGTCATAATATAAACCATAACACAGATCCACCCTTCAAACCACGTCAGTTTTCCATCCGCAACAATAACTATTGCTAAAAGCACCGAGATTGCAAAAACTGCCAGGTAGATCGTGTCAATATCCATCACCAAACCCCCGGGGGAAAAGAACCACGCGAATATAATGACTATTCCTAAAATGAGATAAACCGCCTGTGATGCGGAGCCAATTGCATTACCCACGGCAATTTCGCCTTTTTTGTTCACAGCAGCCCTTATTGCCGCCAGATGCTCGGGCAGGTTTCCTGCAAGTGCCAGTATCGTAAAACCAACAAATTTTTCGATGATTTCCGGGTCTCCGATATTCAGGATATCCCGTTCGATGAATAACTCCTCAACGCCCATGACCAGGAAGTGTGCACTCACTGCAACAATAATCGAGGAAAATACAAATAACATTGCCCAGTATCTAAGTGATTTTGAACTGTTTTTATCTTCCCCCTTTTCAATTCGATCGCTCATGAACAATTCCTTGTGTGAAAACAACATAAACCGCAAAAGCAAAAGATAAGTGAAGATTAGGATTATGCCGACAAACAGGTTCATTTCATGGGATGAACTGAGCATGATGAATATGAAGAAACCGACCGCTCCGACCAGTAAGGGAAGATCTGCCTGGAGTTTCTTGCTGTCGAACTTCAAATCCGTTTTCCATCCGCCGCATATTGCACATAAGCCGAGAACCACTAAAATATTAACCGCAACGCTCCCGATGATTGATGCCAACGCCATCGTCGGGTGTCCCGCGATTATCGCTGATATGCTGATTGCAAGCTCGGGCAGGTTCCCGCACAAAGCCAGAAGCACGGCTCCTACAACATATGCTCGCTTCAATTCATGTGCGATGCCTTCTGCGCTTTTACCCAATAACTCGGCACCAACTGCGACAAAAATCAATCCCCCGATAAGATAAACCCAGGTTAAATCCATGATTGCTTTTGTATATCCTTTATTATGTACTAAATATTAAGAAAAAACCCGGGACCCTTAAATCCTGGCGTCTTTTTTGAAACAGGAAAGAAATTCTTGATTTATCTTAAAATTGCTAAAAATCTTTTCTGGAATCAAAAAAGTAAATCAATATGCTGCAAATCATTTTTATTTATGAAGGTATTTAACAATTAAAAATTAAGAACGAATAAAATGGATAAAGTAGGCATATTCTGGGACCCCAAGGGTTTTGAGCTTGATTCCCTTGGAAATAAAAGTTATTTGAGGGCAACTGACGGTGATACGCCGTACATTTCCCTGTCAATCAGGATGCTGAGTATTGACACCCCAGAGGTGCATTATCCCGGCAATCAGAAGCCTTCAAAACAGGATGGGAACCTTAAACAGCTGGCTGGCTGGATCAAGGAGGGCAAGGCACCGATCAACAAGGGGCTCGGGGATTATTTATACCCCAAACTTGCTACCGGGAAGGCGGGCACACTACAGGAGGATCAGGGAGTAAAAGCGACGGATAAATTCACGGAACTTCTGGATGAAAAGTTAACAAGGCCCGGCTCGACGCGTAAACGCAGGGTTTTCCTTTATGCATCTGACGAGCATTTTGACCAGTACGGCAGGTTGCTCGCATATATGGCCCCATACTACAGTGAAAAGGAGAGGGCGTCGATGTCCGGGGAAGAGAGGGCTACATTCAATCTGTTGATGGTCAAATCGGGATGGGCGGCAACATTCCCCATCTACCCGAGCCTTCTCAAGCAGAGCGATCTTGTTATGTTTCGGGAAGCAGCAAAAGACGCTTATGAGGGAGAGAAAGGGATCTGGGCGGACTCCATGACGCTAACAGGCTATGAATTCCGTATGTGTGTGAAATTATATGATGCTACAAGAAAACTGGTTGCCGGAAGAAAACTGTCGTCAAAAGAGAAATACGGGTGGATTTCCAGGTTTTGCACTGATATGACGACAAGGGAGATATTTTATCCCCTGGATTATTACAGGGTTAAGCCGTACAACCGCATCTTTATCTGGCCGGAGGATGTTACTGAAGCGGTCGGTAAATTGAATCTGATGCCTTCAGAATGATGCGATAAACCCGACCAGACATCTTCCACAACACAGGGGTCCAATCCGTCAGGAATGTTTTATGCGGGGGAAGGGATTCGAACCCCTGAAGGCTTACGCACACAGGATTTCTCAAATCCATGTTTCGATTCTTAAGTCCTGCCCCTTTGGCCAACTCGGGAACCCCCGCCTATTAATTATTAGCTTAGATTAAGAATAAAAAAACAAGTACAAAATTTGCGATTTTTACTGTATTAAGATAAAGACCTTATTTTTTACTGCGGCTGAGAAGGTCCCATCTAAATTCCTTTCTAAATGCCTCCCTGTATCTCTCGATCTCCCCCTCATCAAACAGCACTTCTTTTACCGATTCAATAAGTTCGTCTTGAAACTCGAAATCTCTTATGCTCGACCGCTTTATTATCAACCGGGCTGTGTCTATCCCGGGGTATAGCTTAGGCAGATAAAGATCGGCATACATCATTGCAGCTCCATCATCTGTTGCCCTCCCGGTTATGACCGCCATTGGTTTTTGGCCGCAAAACAGGACATCTTTTAGAATGACCTTATCCCCCTTTTCACTTAGCGGTATGACACCTATACTTGCACCGGTCACCTCTTTATACCATCTAACCACTGCAATGTGCCTTTTCTCGATTTCAAGCACTCCCTTCTTATTCTGTGATGTTGCAATAACAACAAACTCGGTAGGATACCCTATTTTCTCCCAATTGATCTTTGCTGGATAGCCTTCAATTATCCCCATTTTTTCTAATTTCCTTCGGTAATATCCTGCCGTTTCCGGAGTATTCGCGCCTACACGTCTCAGATTCAACTTTTTCATCAACGTTGGATTTTGTATTCTTCCCTCCTCCATCAAAATTATCAAAGCCAGCACATCATTTTCTGTAATCTCTTTATTACTAGACAATACCTTGGATATATCTATTTTTTCTGATTTTTCTTTCATTATTATTTGATAGGCATATACTTATGTTATATAAGTATACATTTACATACTGTAAATATAAATATAAAATGGGATCAGCAGATTCGTGCCCGCGTAGCGCGCTGGTTTTTATGAGAATATATTCGGTGCATGTCTATTTTCAGAAGGTTCGTGCCCGCGTAGCGCGCTGGTTTTTATGAGAATATGTTCGGTGCATATCTATTTTGTATTCACTTTCCCGAAATTATACATTTTCATCCGTATCGTTCCCAATGATTTTCTTTTTAGAAACAAAAAGTGTGGATGGAGTGATAATTGTATTCAAAAACCCATGATGTTACTTAAATCTCCGGTTAGCGTCAGCTTCATAGCAGTCACTTAATTTCTCTATTTTTTGAATGAAAAAGTTACAATATTGAGCCATATTTACCATATTTAAAGTGCGAATTCCTTAACCGTTGTTAGCTGAAAAAGTCAAATGCTGGAAGAATAACCAGTTATTTGGGATTTTAGAATTAAGCAAAATAGGTATCCTCAACAATTATTTTTCAAAAATCGGTAGCGTTCAACCTAACGAATCCACCGGGGATGGAAAAATTTTGATCGATTTTTAAAATAAGAGTGGATCCTCATACCCGGCGTCCTTAAAAGCACTTGCTCTCCGGACGCATGAATCGCATTCCCCGCAGGGAACATCCTCCCGCTTATAACAACTCCACGTCAGTTCAAACGGCGCCCCCAATGCAATTCCTTTCTCTACAATTTCGGTTTTATTCATAAACATCAGGGGGGTTTCTACCTTAATTCCCTTTTCTTTGGTGCCGGTTTCGATCAAACGGTTGAACGCATCATAAAACTCCGGTCTGCAGTCGGGGTAGCCCGCAAAATCCTCGCAATGGGCGCCGATAAATATTGCATCCGCTCCGATTACCTCTGCCCATGAAACCGCAATGGATAGGAGATTTGCGTTCCTGAACGGCACATAGGTCACAGGGATTTCATCGCTGTCCAGATCCGCCCCCGGAACCTCCATGTCCTCGTCAGTTAACGCGCTTCCCCCGATGTCCCTGAGATAATCGATCCCTACATGCTTAAAATCCCTTGCGTTGTAGAACCCTGCAACCCTTTTTGCGCATCTCAATTCCTTCTGCTCCGTTCTCTGTCCATAACTCACATGCAGGACATAAATCCCGTACCCCAAGGATTTCGATACAGCCGCAGTAACCCCCGAATCCATCCCCCCGGAAACAAGACAGATTGCTTTCTTCATCTATTTATATTTTTATATTCAAACCTATATTATTATATCTTGATAAAACTTTTTTTAAAAGTTTTTTATATATTCAATTTATATTTTTAAATTAAATCAATAAGGAAAAAAATAAGGAAAAATGGCAGAAAAACCACACATGAATTTGATATTCATAGGGCATGTAGATCACGGAAAATCTACATTAGTCGGAAGGATGCTCTACGAATTGGGAGAGGTCTCTGAGCAGAAGATAAAGAAGTTCAGAGATGAAGCGGAGAAGATAGGCAAGGGCTCGTTTGAGTTTGCATGGGTGATGGACTCCTTAAAGGAGGAAAGGGAAAGGGGAGTGACCATTGATATCGCCCACAAAAAATTCCAGACCCAGAAGAACTACTTTACCATCATTGATGCCCCGGGACACAAGGACTTTGTCAAGAATATGATCACCGGTGCGTCACAGGCAGACGCTGCCGTCCTGGTTGTCGCTGCCCCGGATGGAATTATGCCGCAAACAAAAGAGCACGCTTTCCTGGCGAGAACACTGGGCATCCAGCAGTTGATAGTTGCGGTCAACAAGATGGATGCGGCAAAGTATGATGAAGCAAAGTACAATCAGGTAAAGGGAGATTTAGAAAAACTTTTGGGCGGCATTGGTTACAAGACCGGTGCGATTCCTTTCATACCAATATCGGCATTTAAGGGCGATAATATAGTTAAGAAAAGTGAAAACACACCGTGGTATAAAGGAGATATATTCCTGACAGCGTTGGACGGATTCGTAGCTCCCGAGAAACCGGTTGACAAACCTTTAAGGCTGCCCGTCCAGGATATGTATAAGATCACGGGTGCCGGCGGAGTTGCGGTTGGAAGGGTTGAGACAGGAGTTATGAAACCGGGAGATAAGGTTATATTCATGCCTTCCGGGAAAACCGGTGAAGTAAAGACCATTGAGATGCATCATGAGCAGCTTCCAAAAGCAGAGCCAGGAGACAATGTAGGGTTTAACGTCAGAGGTGTCAGCCATACCGATGCAAAAAGGGGGGATGTTGTCGGTCCGGTGTCAAATCCTCCAACAGTTGCGGAAGAATTTACCGCCCAGATTGTTGTACTGCAGCACCCGAGTGCACTTGCTGTCGGTTACACCCCGGTATTTCACGTCCATACATCTCAGACCGCATGCCAGTTTATTGAACTGGTGGAGAAGAAGGATCCGAGAACCGGGCAGGTTACAGAGAAAAATCCCTCTTTTTTGAAGAATGGAGATGTAGCGATCGTAAAGATCAGACCGACAAGACCCCTGGTGATAGAGTCAGCAAAGGAATTCCCGCAATTAGGGAGATTTGCGATCAGGGATATGGGACAGACGGTTGCGGCGGGAATGGTGCTGGAGGTTAAGGCAAAAGCCATGTGATTCCATCTCTTCTTTTTTCTATTTTTTCCCATAATTTTAAATAAAAAACATAAAAATTATTTAACTGGAAGAGTAAATGTAAACTTACTCCCCCTGCCAAGTTCGCTTTCAACCCATATTTTTCCATGATGTCCCTCAATTATATTCTTGCATATTGACAGTCCCAACCCGGTTCCGCCGTATTTGCTTGATACCTGGAAAAATGTATCGAATATTTTTTTCCGGTTTTCTTCTGAAATGCCTATTCCCGTATCCGTAACCGAAACAACAATATCATTTTTAGCCCTTTTTGCCCCAACAGTTATTTTTCCTTTCTCCTGCGTGAATCTGATCGCATTTTCAATGAGATTTTCCATAACCTGGCTTATGCGGTCTTTATCGCATTCAACCAGCACCGATTCGGGATATTTCTTTATAATAGCGATCTGTTTTTCCTTTGCCTGAAGCCCCATATTATCAACAGAATTTTCAATAATATCGCAAATATTATTCCCAGCCACCTCGTATTTTAATACACCTGCCCTCATCTTGGATATGGTCATTATATCGTCGGTCAATTTAATAAGCCGGTTCGTGTTCATAAGTATGATCTCGGCACCATCTCTTTGTTCTTTAGTTAGTCCTCCAAGAGACCCGTCCAAAAATAATTGACTTTGAATTTTTACGGGCGTCAGCGGATTTTGAAGTTCATGGGTCACTGAAGTGAAAAATTCATCCTTCATCCGGTCTATCTCTTTTAGTTCTTTCATTGCTTTATTTAATGTCTCCTCTGCTTTCTTTCGCTCGGTGACGTCTTCAATGGCAAGGAGTATTATCTTCGTTTTCTCCGGCTCTCTGTATATCTGTCGGGCGTTGAGCAGCATTATTCGTTTGCCGATTGCAGGGAAGTCATGCTCAACCTCAAAGTCCTTGAAGGATGTATTCTCCGGCAGAATCTCCTCCAGAAGTTTTCGCAGCTCGGGAATATCCCACTGCATGTTCCCAAGTTCATAGATAAATTTACCCTTTGTCCCTTCAGGTTTCACTTCGAATGTCCGGCAAAAAGAACGATTAACAGAGATTATCCGCAGGTCGGCGTCCAGCACTACAAGGGGATCACGCACTGTATCTATGATACCCTCGGCGTAATCAAGAGCATCTTTAACCTGTTCTAAACTGCGTTTAATCTGGTCAATATCAAATAATGCAATTACCGCACCGTCAATCTTGTTCTCCTCGGTCCTGTAGGGTCTTATCTGCAGTAAATGCCACCCGCCGTTCTTATCCGGTATCTCAAGTTCCTTTGCATGGAGGGTGTCCATCACCTCCCTGAGCATTTGTTCAATATCGGGGATGTCAATCTTTAACTTGATGTCATTAATGCTTCGCCCGATGTCGGCAGGGATGACATTAAGCACCTTTTCTGCCGCAGGCGTTGCCCGCCGGATAATCAGGTCGGTTCTCACTATGACGATTGGTATGTCAACACTGATCAAAAGGTTAATCATGTCGTTGTTAATCTCGCTTAATTGAATATTCCTGTTTCGCAGTTCCTCGTTAAGCGTGTTCAATTCCTCGTTACTGGATTGTAGTTCCTC
>MCBC01000048.1 GCA_001723855.1 Candidatus Altarchaeales archaeon WOR_SM1_86-2
AAAGGAGATCTGGATGGGGAGGCCGATGTTCACGTCCCCCTATGAAACATTAGATCCGGATACATCTCCCCTCGAAAGGAGCAGTTCTCAGGGGGTAAATTGTAACGTTGGGTTTGAGGATCTGCAGGAATCAATGACATTGGGCAACTACACGGAACTGATGATTAACAAGACCCTGGAACTATCTAAAGGCACAAGGCCGGTGGATTATGAGGACATAAAACTTGGTGGTTTAGATGCAGGCCAGTTGATATATTCATACCCTTCGAATGGTTTTGATGTTAAGGAATCAAAGACCTATACGATAAAGGGGGATAAAATATACTCAATCACCTGCGGGGGATTGGGCGGCTCATATGCCAAACACAAAGGCAATATTGATAAAATCATAGGGTCGTTTGAGTTTATATAATTTCAATTTTTCTTCCTTATTTTTCATCGTAAATACAAACCATATTTGTTGCTTCTATGGACTATATGCCGCAAGGCATTACGGGGGGCTGTGTAAGCCCCCCACAATTCATTCTGATGATCAACCTTCGCAAATGTGGCAAACAAAGGTCAGCCACATTTCAGAAGGTTGTTTTTAACACCTTGCTTTCCTGTACGGCGTATTTTTAACCAACTCCAGCATCTTATCCCTTGAAACAACCGTTTCCCCGCCCATCTCGATCTCCATTTTTTTGGTTACGGCGGCAAACTCAACCACCGGGCAGTTATGCTGTGAAGCAATTCTTATAATTTTTGGGGCCTCTTTCTTTGGAACGGATAAAAGAAAAACACCCATGTAGCGGGATATCCTTGGGTAGGGAATGCCCGTGATCTTAGCCCCTTTTTTTGCTTTTACGAGCATTTCGGTTAGATTTCCAAACCACCCTCCTCGGGACGCATCCTTTGCAGCATTAATCTCTATTCCCTCTTCAATGAGATCAAAGAACGATGCATACCTGACCTTTACCCTCTGCAGCCTCTCCCCTATTTCGCCTTCAACCACCTGCCCGAGCATCAGAATCCTGTCCCCGGCAGATGCCCCCGAATCAGGGATTGGTTTTTCAGCAACCATCCTCCCAACCACGGCAAATGAAGCGCATGGTTTAAGCCCGGATTCCATCTGGGTGTTCCCGCCGATGATCGGCACCCCCAGGCCGTCACTCTGCTTTTTTAAGTCCTTTGCTATCTCTTCTGCTTCCTCCAGGCTGTCAACCTGGATCGCGTTTAACGCAAATAAAGGCTTCGCACCCATAACAACGATATCAGAGCATGTGTGTATAAGTCCCGTTTTTCTTGCGGTCTTCAAGGGATATGGCCCCTCCATATTCACGACCATGTCCCCGACGACAACGGCATCATCCCCCTGTTTAATGCCGTAAAGCAGGTCTTTCACCTTTTCATCCATATTCCAGAATGTCTTTCTTATACTGTTTGTCTCACCTATGTGCGCTATCGCCCTTTCAATGTCCCTCTTCATCATTGCTTCCGTTTATTCTTAATCGTGGGTTCCATAAAAATTTTCAAATGATTTTTTAATTTTTAAGATTTAATTAAAATACAAGAAATAATAAGATATGAACAAGAAAATATCAAAATTTTTAAACAAGAAAAATAAGGAGATTCAGAGGCTTGGGGCGGCATACCCCGATAAAATGAGCCTGGTTGTAGATTATGATGAGTTAGAGGATTTTGACAAAAAACTTGCTGAGGAATTACTTAACAACCCGGACGGGATGATAGCAGAATTTGAGACCCAGTTGAATGAGATGGATATCCCCACCCAGTATAAAGACCCGGTATTCCATGTCCGATTCACCAATCTGCCTGAAGAGTATAAGGTAATGGTCCGGAACGTCGTATCCGAAACTTTAACCAAACTTATTCCGGTTGACGGGGTTGTAAATAAGACCTCTGACATCCTGCCCAAGGTTTCTGTTGCGTATTTTGTTTGCAACCGATGCGGCGAAGGCATACTTTTAAAGCAGGATGATAAAAGGATGACCCTGAAAGAGCCTTTAAGATGCGAGAACTGTGAGAGGCAGGATTTCAGGTTTGTTCCCGAGAAATCAAAATTCAGGGACATCAGAAGATTGGAGATCCAGGAGCCTCTGGAATTACTGCATGGAGGGGAGCAGGCTTCAAGAATAATGGTGTGGACAGAGGATGACATGACGGATGAAATGTTATCAATGCCGGGCAGTAGAATAGAGATTAACTGCATACCCCGCCTTTTGCCTCCAAAGCATAAAAAAGGAACAATTTACAGTAAATACATTGATGCCAACTACATCAAACCGGTTGAGCAGGAATTTGGAAAAATAGAAATAGATGAGGAAGAGGAAAAGGAGATAAAGAAGCTGGCAAATGATTCAAATATATATGAAAAGATCATAAATTCCATCGCCCCCTCGATTTACGGGCATAAAGAAGTAAAGGAAGCGATTGCTTTACAGCTATTCGGGGGCAGATACGGCAAGAAGCTGCCTGACGGAACGACCGTCAGACCAGATATTCATGTTTTACTTATAGGAGAGCCGGGAGTCGCGAAGTGTGTGGATGGTGAAACAAGGGTTTTGCTGTCTGAAGGAGATACCAGAAGGATCAGGGATGTTGTTGAGGGGGTAATAGAGAAAAATAAAAACGAGATAGACGACGGCTTTTATGGCATCTCAAATCATGACATTTTATCCATGGGTTTGAACGGAACGATCAATGAAAAAAAGTCTGATATTTTCTGGAAAAGAGAATCGCCGGAATATATGTATAAGGTTACAACGCAAACGGGGCGCAGTGTGACGGTTACGCCAACTCACCCGCTCTTTGTTCCTCTAAATGGAAAAATTGTTTCAAAAAAAGCAGAAGAATTGCAAGAAGGTGAATATATAGCAACACCGAGAAAAATACCAATAACGGGAAGAAAACAAAAAATTAAAGCAGCGTTCAATAAAGGAAAAACAAACGCAAAACACATAAAAATACCGGAAGAAACATCTCCTGAATTTTCAAGGTTTATCGCTTATGTTATAGCAGAGGGCTATGCTCGCAGAACGGAAACAACCCATGAAATAATGTTCACAAACAATGACGATCTTCTAAATGAGGATTTTATGGACTGTGCACGGGAATTGTTTGGCATCAGCGGGAGGGTGGTCAGGTCACACAAGAGCAAGACCGCTAAAGCAATCATTCTGCACTCCATAGAACTTGGAAGATTTTTAAAATCAATTGATAAAGACCTGTTCTCCAGATCTTCTAAAAAAAGAGTTCCCCGGATAATAATGCGGTCCTCTAATGAAGAAATTACAGAATTTCTTAGAGTATATTTTGATTGTGAATCATGGGTTGACAAGGAAAGAAGAACGATATTTGCTAGTTCGGCAAGTAAAGATTTATTGGGGGATGTGAGAATATTATTGGCAAGGTTTGGGATACTTTCCCAGATTCACTCAATGAGATGCAGAGCAAGCAATTCGGCGGAGCCAAAGTGGCGAGATTATTATCGCCTTACTATAACGGGTGAAGATGTATTAAAATTTGCAAAAAAAATAGGATTTTCAATCTTAGAGAAAAAAAATCGATTAAGGGATTTGATAAACTCAAAAAAGATTTACAATACAAACATGGATGTTGTGCCCAATGTATGCGATATTCTGAAGGAAATTAGAAAGGGGCTAAGACTTACTCAATTTCAATGCGGGATCTCAAGGGGGGCATACCAGCATTTCGAGCGCGGCGATAGGGAGCCATCCAGGAAAGCACTGATTAAAGTTATTGAAACATTCCAAAAAAGGATTGATGATGTTAAAAAAATTCTGCCCGATCTTGATGATTTTGAATATAAGAACTTGGAAAATGTGAGAAATACGTTGAACATCCCCCAAGGAGATCTGGCTTCATTGGCAGGAGTTTCACAAACACTGGTAAGCTGGTATGGGCAGGGGAAGATAAAGACGGGCAAGCGTAAAACCATAGAAAAAATAATAAATGCGCTGCGGTCTGTTTGCCTGAATATCCTCGACTATGAAAATGAAATTTTTAGATTGGAAGCGATTGCAAACTCAGATGTTTTCTGGGATAAGGTTGTAGAAATACAAAGGGTTAAGTCAAAAGAAAAGTGGGTTTATGATTTGCAAGTTGAAAATACTCATAACTTCATTGCAAATGATATATTCGTACATAACAGCCGCATCCTGCAGTATGTTGACCAAATCGCTCCGAAAAGCATTTATGTCAGCGGCAAGGGCACGACTGCAGGAGGGTTATGTATTGCACCCGATACTTTTGTGATGACAAACCCGGGGGAAGTGGATAGAATAGATAATATAGTCGAAGAAAAACTAAACAACAACACCCATGAATACAGTAATGGTGTCTGGCAGGCGAAAAATCCGGCAGATGATAAGAAGATTCTAACTCTAAATGAAGATTTGGAATGTTGCACTAGAATGATAAATCAATTCTGGAGAATTAGTCCTCCGAAAAAAATGATTTCAATTACAACCAAGATGGGTAAAAATATAATTGTTACTCCCAATACAAAATTATCCACAATCAACGGAGGAGAAATTATATGGAAAAAATCATCAACATTTACCCCCGGAGAGTATATTGCAACAGCAAGAAATCTTACAGTAAATAACCACAGTAATCACAGCAAAAAACTGACAATTGAACTTATTAAAAGCAACCCTGTTGTTTATGGAGTTAAAGATATAATAAACGATATGATTAATATTCTGGTTAAGAAATACGGGACAAAAAGGGAACTTGCAAGAAGATTCGATTTTAAAGAGGATGGAATATATTATAAATGGGTTAATGAAAAGGCAAGAAGCAACATACACCTCGATGACTTAAAAAAATTAGCTAAGGACTCCAACACCTCTCTCTCAGAGATTGCACCACACATAACAGGCTTGTCTTTATACCATGGTAAAAAAATAACCATCCCCCCTTTCTTAAATAAAGATCTGCTATATTTCGCAGGGCTTGTCGCAGGAGATGGTTCAATATATAAGCATAAGCACGAGAATATCGTAACTATTCGCTTTACAAATAAAAATGAAAATTTATTGCAAACTTTTAAAAATTTATCTCAAAGTTTATTTAATGTTAAATGTGACCCCACTCAAAACACACAAAGAACTTCTGAATGTAGATTTCACTCAAAACTTGTTTTTGAGATACTTGAATCATTGGGCATTCCAGAATCACCAAAATCAAATAAGATAGATTTAAGTAACATTCTGTTGGAATTACCAGATGAATCAATAGCCATTTATATAAGAGGGCTATATGATACAGATGGAAGTGTAACTAAAACTAAATCCGGCGGCAATTCCCTGGAATTATATACCACTTCTGAAAAGTTAGCAAAAAAATTAGTATTGGTTTTATTGAGATTTGGAATAATGGCAAAACTCGGGACCCGTGACCATTCCAAAGGAAGTATGATCAACAATAGATTAATAAACAGTAAGTATAAGGTATATGTGCTCTCCATAAGAAATTCAACTGACATAAAACTATTTGATAAATTTATTGGTTTTGCTCACAAGGAAAAAAATAAGAAAATAAAGAAAATTTTAAACGAACAAAAGGGATATCACACAAATGTTGACATTATTCCAGAAATTAGTTCTATTCTAAAAAATGTGCGTAATGTTTTTAATCTAACTGAGGGCAAACTAAACAGAAAATACTTAAGTAATATCTCAGGGGAAAGAAATCCAAATAGAAAAACCGTATTAAATTTTGTAGAAATCGCAAAGCAACTAAAAGACGACAGTATTAAGGTTGCAATCCCTAATAATTTAAGAAAAGAAATTTATGATAAATTATCCCAAAAACTTAGTAGAAAAGAAATTTATGATAAATTTAAAATTACGGATTATTCATTTTATGATTATTTCATGCGATATGGTCGTCCTGTTAGGATTCCTTTAAAATTGCTTACTGAAATTTCATTGTTTTTAGATGATGAATCTATTTTGGACAAGACCACTCCAGATAAGAAAGATATCACTAAAGCCGAAGAAGACCTAAATAAATTAGAAAAATTAGCAAAATCGGACATATTCTGGGATGAAGTAAGTGATGTAAATGTATTAGAAAATCACAACTATGGATTCGTGTATGATTTTACGGCAGAAGATGCCCATTCTTTTTTAGCCAATGGCATTTTAGTACATAATACAGCGATAGCAGAACGCGATGAATTTGCAGATGGTGCATGGACTCTGAAAGCAGGGGCATTGGTGATAGCGGGTGGAGGCGTTGTGTGCATTGATGAATTCGACAAGATAGAAAAAACAGATAGAGCGGCTATGCATGAGGCGTTAGAACAGCAAAGTGTAAGTGTCGCGAAGGCCGGCATCATAACAAAGTTTAAAGCAAATGCATCTGTTTTAGCGGCAGCAAACCCAAAGTTCTCAAGATTTGATTCTTATAAACCGATCGGCGAACAATTTGACATTCTTCCGACACTCTTAAGTAGATTCGATTTAATCTTCCCGATAAAAGATATACTGGATGAGGAGCAGGACAGGAGGATAGCGGAGCATATCTTAAAAATGCACAAAGGGAATGAAGCCAAGGAACTTGCGCCGGAAATTCCTACTGATTTATTTAAGAGATACATAGCATATGCCCGCCAGAATATAAATCCCATGCTTTCAGAAGATGCGGCAAATAAAATAAAGGAATATTATGTAACCCTCAGATCAAGTGCCAGAGGGGGGGAGGGGGCAGTTCCCGCCACCCCGCGGCAGTTGGAGGCATTAATAAGATTATCTGAGGCATCAGCAAAGGTCAGGTTAAGTAATACTGCAACGGTAAGTGATGCTGGGAGGGCAATTGAGTTGACGAACTTCTGTTTAAGAGCCGTGGCAATGGATTATGAAACAGGAGAACTGGATATTGACAGGGTTGTGACGACACATCCAAAATCCCAGAGGGATAAGATAAGAACGATTGAGGATATTATCAAGAAACTGATAGGGGAAAGTGAATATAAACTCGCGGGGCACGATGATGTCGTTAATGAAGCAGAAAGCATGGGAATTGACAGAGTCGAGGTGGAGAAGGTCATACTGGAATTAAAAAACAAGGGGATCATCTATGAGCCAAAGAACGGCAAGTATAGTTGGGTGCCGTGAACCATTTATTATTTTTATAATGAAAATAAGTAATTATGAACGTCATGTCCGAGATAGAAAAATTAAAGGAAAAAAGAAACGCAATCGTAATGGCTCATAACTATCAGCGCCCGGAGATACAGGATATAGCGGATTTTATCGGGGATTCGTTAAAATTGGCTCAAACGGCAGAGAGGACTAACGCGGATGTATTAGTTTTTTGTGGAGTTGACTTCATGGCAGAGACCGCTGCAATAATAAACCCCGAAAAGAAAGTTCTTGTTCCCGATCCCGAAGCAAGCTGCCCGATGGCGAATATGCTCTCTGTGGATGATCTGCTTTTAGCGGAAAAAAAGTTCCCTGATGCGGACATTGTTCTTTATATCAACACTAAGGCGGATGTTAAGGCGGAGGCTGATTGCGTGTGCACGTCGGCAAATGCTACGCGGATTGTGGACTCTATGGAGTCAGATACAATTTTGTTTGGCCCCGATAAGAATTTAGCATATCATGTCAAAATAATCGGGAAAAGTAAAAAGCAGATAATTCAAGTTCCAGAGCACGGTTTATGCCCCACGCATCATCAGATTTCCGGGTGGGATACAGTAGGTGCTAAAAGAAAGCACCCCGATGCTAAACTGGTCGTGCACCCAGAGTGCATTCCAGAGGTCCAGGAAATGGCAGACCACATAGCATCAACCGATGGGATGATAGACTACTGCATGCAGTCCCCTGACAAGGAGTTTATCATTGGAACGGAAAACGGGATACTGCATAGGATGAGAAAGGAAATGCCCGACAAAAGATTCTACCCTGCAAGCGAAACATCTATCTGCCCGAACATGAAGATGCATACACTGGAGAAGGTGAGGGATGTGCTTGAGAATATGAACAATGAAGTTACTGTCCCGTCAAAAATTGCAAACAGGGCAAGAGGGGCTATTGACAGAATGCTTGAGTTGAGTTAGATTTTGTAACCGGAGCACCATACTCGCAGGCAATAGCATACAATGATCTGCTTTTTATCTCCGGGCAGGGGCCGATAAATCCAAGGACAAATGAAATTGTGAGGGGCAGCATTGAAGACGAGGCAAGGTGGACGCTTGATAATTTGAAGGCGATCCTGGAGGCGGCAGGCTCTTCCCTGGACAACGTGCTCAAGGTCACGGTATATATAAAAAACATCGATGACTTCGATAAATTCAATGAAGTTTACGGCGAGTATTTCAAAGCAGACAAGCCGGCAAGAACTGCCCTCCAGGCTGGAAAATTACCGATGGATATTAAAGTTGAGATTGATGCTGTCGCATATATTCCCGGCAGGGATGAAAAAAGCAGGGTTTTTGGGTCAAACACCGCTAATGCAAACGAAAAACCACCGCAATTGATCTAATGCACCTAAAAAGTCAATACAATGAAAAAGAAAATAGGATGCCTGGTTGATGGGGAGCATTACATTCCGAACATAAAGGACACACTTGACAAGGTCTCGAAAGAATATGACATCGAAGTTGCTATATTTATCGGCGGAACGGAAAAAATTGGCGATAAAAACGAGGTAAAAGAAACATTGGGATACCACGTGGAATTTGCAGAACATGACGCAATGCCGGACCCGAAAAGAGTTGGTGAGATTGCAAGAAACTACGACCTGGCGTTTGTTATGGACTACTCTGACGAGCCGATTGTTAACTATGATATAAGGATGCATATTGCATGCGAGCTTCTTGCAGCGGGAGTTACTTACAGGGGTGCTGATTTTGAATTTACGCCAATGGAGTTTAAAGATATATTAACAAAGCCTTCGATTGCGATCTGGGGGACTGCAAAGAGGGTTGGAAAAACCGCTATAGGAGGGTATGTTGCACGAACACTGCAGGAAGCGGGGTTTGCCCCTGGTGTTGTCACGCTTTCGCGGGGAGGTCCGAATAAGCCGGAGGTTATAAGGGGGGACATGATTGAAATGAAACCTGAATTTTTCCTGACAATGCAGGACAAGGGTTTCCATGCCGCCTCTGACAATTTTGAAGATGCGCTGACGGGCGGGGCAGTAACCTTCGGATGCAAGCGGTGCGGGGGTGGATTTGCAGGAAAACCGAATGAAACGATCGTTGACGAAGGGGCGGTTATGGCAGATATGCACCCCGACGTAAAGACGGTTGTTCTTGAAGGCTCTGGTGCGACATTTCCTGAGATAAAGACGGACAGAGTAATCCTGCTTGTCGGGGCAGGGCAGCCGATAAATCACATAACGGGGTATTTCGGACCGTTCAGGATAAAATTTGCAAACCTCGTTATTGTAGCAATGTGCGAAGAGCCAATGGCCGATGAAGAAAAAGTCAGGGAAGTATATGACGGAGTAAAGAGCGTAAATCCGGACGCAAAGGTGGTGCTGACGATATTCAGGCCGAAGCCGATAGGGGACATAAAAGGTAAAAAAGTTCTTTTTGCAACAACTGCGCCAGAAGCAGTAATGCAAAAACTGGTCTCGTTTTTAGAAGAAGAATTTGACTGCGAAATCGTCGGCTCAACCCACTATCTGTCCAACCAGGCAAAATTAAGAAAGGACATTGCAAAATATATTGGCAATGCGGATGTGATACTTACGGAATTAAAAGCTGCGGCGGTTAAAGTCGTAACAAAGGAGGCGGTTGATGCCGGAATTGATGTCGTTTACTGCGATAATATACCGATCGTTATCGGAGGGGATTTTGACAATCTAAAGGATGCCGTGCTTGATTTGATGAATGGGATTTGATTAGCGGGGTTTCGGCCGCATAAGTGTTAAACTTTTATATGTTTGTAATCAATAAATATAATAGATCAACAGGTTGAAATTGTGAACGGGACGCTGCCTGTGGCTGACATTCCATGTCGGACACATTCGAAACTCAAAGGGTTTTGAATATCGCATAAAGCCGTTTTGCGGTTTTGAGTCCCATCGTTTTAACCTAAATTTAGGCATTATGGTTTACGGTGAAGCTGCCCGATTTACATCATTAATTTCATCTCAGGGGGGTGAGAAATGGAAAATAAAATAAAAGGTGACGAAAAAATCAATAAGAGTGTGGGTGAAGGTTGACGATTACAAGACGCCGTTCTCAAGGGGGATACTGGCAAGATCGATTATGCGTACCGGGATGACCGATCTGGATGCATATGATCTGGCAGAGAGCATTAAAGAAGAATTGATAAGGAGTAAAAAGACGGAGATATCGCCAGAGGAGATATTTGATATAACCCATTCAAAATTAAAGGGCATCGATGATAAGTTAGCGGGTAAATACAGGTTGTGGAGGGAGATAAGTATGCAAAAAACCCCCTACATCATATTGATCGGAGGGGCATCGGGAATTGGCACCACAACCGTCGCAACGGAGCTTGGTCACAGGCTTGGGATAGGAAGAGTTATCGGAACGGACAGCATAAGGGAGGTGATGAGAAAGGTTCTGTCAAAGGATTTGATGCCGAGCCTGCATGTTTCAAGTTGTGAAGCGTGGAGATACCTAAAAGCCCCCCTACCATCGGAGTTTAACAGGAAGATTTTCGGTTATCAGAAGCAGGTTGAAAGAGTCACGGTGGGAATAGAAGCGATAATTGAAAGGTCAATGGAAGAAGGGCTTCCAGTGGTTATAGAGGGCATCCATTTACTTCCCGGCTATCTGGATAAAAAAATCACCTCCAAACCAAATGTCTTTTTTTATGTTTTGACAATAAATGATGAAAGAGAGCACAGACTTCGCTTCATAGCGAGGGCAAGAGAAGCTCACAGACTGGCAGATAAGTACCTAAAAAATTTTGAAGCCATTCGCGCAATACAGGAAAATATTGTTGAGAAAGCCAAAGCCAATAACATAAGGGTTATAGAAAATTCGGATAGGGAGCAGACAATAAATTTTATGGCTGACTCTGTGATGGAACAGATGATTACATTATTGGAAAAAAATGTTTAATATTTAACTCTTTTTAGTGAAATAAATAATAAAAAATGGCTGAATTACCTCTCGCACCATGCGAAAGACTCTTAAAGAGACCTGGAGACCTCAGAGTGAGTGAAGATGCAACAAGAGCATTAAGGGACATAGTAGAAGATTATGCTAAAGAGGTCGCTGAGAAAGCAAACAGATTTGCACGGCATGCCGGCAGAAAAACGATAAATGCGGATGATGTGAAACTTGCCAGGTAATCAAAACTCTAACCCCCCCGCAGGATAGGATCCCGCACAACTATCCCGGGCTCAACCCATGCCCCGGGATAAATGGATATGCCGGGCATTATTGAAGCATTTATTCCCGTCTTCACGCCGTCCCCAAAGACTGCACCAAATTTTTTCCTTCCTGAACTTTCAAATCTGCCTTTAACACTCACTTTTACATCACCCTCGTCAAATCTCAAATTAGCGATCTTTGTTCCCGCGCCAAAATTACATCCTTCGCCTATGATCGAGTCCCCGACATAAGACAGGTGCCCGACATTGGTATTTGACATGATAATGGAATTTTTGATTTCAACCGCATTCCCTACATGAACGTTATCCCCCAGGCTCGTATGCTGCCTCAGGAAGCAGTTGGGGCCGATAATGCAGTTCTCTCCAATGTAACACGGGCCCTCAATATATGCCCCGGAGCGTATAACCGTGCCTTTACCTATATGAACGTTCCCCTTTATTGTGGTGTAAGGTTCAACCTCTGCACCCTCGCATATTCCCGGATCCATGTCCTTCAGCAGGGCTTCGTTACCATCCAGCAGGTCCCATGGGCGCCCGATATCCATCCAGTGACCCCTGCATTTAAATCCGTGAACTCTGCCTTCACGAATTAAGATATCAATCGCATCGGTTATCTCATATTCCAAGCGCTTTGATTTTTCAATTTGTTTGATCGCATCAAAGATTTTCTCATTAAAAATGTAAACTCCGGCGTTCGCCATGTTGCTCTTTGGTTTCTTTGGCTTTTCTTTTATACCCTGCACTTTATCTCCCTTTAGCTCCACGATCCCGAATTGAGATGCGTCTTCAACCTCCACCAGAGATAAACTTTCGGAGTTGGGTTTATGATTACTTAACAGGTCATTTATAAACTCCCTAGAAACCAGAAGGTCGCCGTTAATAACCAGAAAATCACCTTTCACGTGATCCTCGACCACGGAGATTGCATGTGCTGTCCCAAGATGCTCTTTTTGCTCCACATAATCTATCTGCAGACCATTGAACTCGCTGCCAAAATGATCTATTACTTTTTCTTTTTTATATCCCACAACCAGCACTGCCTTCCTGAAATCTCTGGGCAGGGATTCCAGATTCCACTGCAATATCGGCTTGCCGGCAATTGTCAGCATTGGTTTTGGGCGGGTTATTGTCAGGGGCATCAGTCGTGTTCCTTCCCCGGCGGCAAGGATTACAGCATCCATGTTATTATATTATTAATAAAAAATAAATCAACCATGAACAAACTTCAACAGATCCGCCTTTGTTATTATCCCTGCCGCCAGCCCCTCGTCCATAACAACCACCGCTGGAGAATGTTCAAGCAGGGCCGAGATAACCATTATAGGGGTTTCCTTGTTAACTGACGGGAACGGGGGGTTCATTATCTCTCCAGCGCGCTTTGCGGATATGGCGGATAAATCCTCTCCTTTAACCATCCTTTCCACTATGGTTTTTTCCGATATACTCCCCACGATCACTTCTTTATCAAATACGGGCATCTGGGATATCCTGCGTTTTCTCATGGTAATCGTTACATTTTTAAGTATCTCATTCTTTTCGACTCCGGCAACGCCCCTCCTCATGACATCTTTGGCTATAATCTCCTTTCCACCCCCCTTCTTGAGTTCCTTTAACGCGCCAAAGATAGCAACAACTTTTGAATACCTGGGATCCACACTTTTATTCTCAATTCTTGCTATCAATGCCTGGCTCACACCGGCGCGTTTTGCCAATTCGGACTGCGTTATTCTTAATTTATCTCTCAAATGCTTGATTTCGGACAGGTCCATTGGTTTCATATTATGCAAGTTTGAATATGTCTTTATTATTTATTTATATATTAATTGCATTATTAAAGAGAGATGAGTTTGATTGATTTAGATATGTGGGGTAGAGAGAGAAAAAAGATGTCGCGGGCGGACGCCCTTATACAGATATTTAAATCAGTGATCCTGTTTTCAAGTTTCATTGCAGCCTTTTTTTCATTCGTGCTTGGCTATTTTGTAGATGTTGCTACTTTTGAGATAACTGACGGGGTATTTAAAGAGTTCGCTCAAGACATCATTATCATATTAATCAACCAGCCGTTTGCAATTACGGCATTTGTATTGCTAACGCTCATTAACATCAGATACAAATCCGAGGGGGCTGGGTGGACAATAAATATAATGAGGGGGCTGGGGGTGGTTCTGGTGTTTTTTGCAATATTTGTGCTCGGCTCGATAGATGTTTTCGGCGATCTCATTAATAAGACGCCGGAAAACTTACTTTACCCCCTGCATTTTCTATTCATCTCTGCCCCAATATTTTTGTTTTTGTATGCCGTGCTTGTTAACAGAAACAAAGAGTACGTCATTGCAGGAAGTTTTTTTGTTGTATCTTCAATATATCTAATCGTCAGATTGCTTTTAGGTTTCTTCACTTTCAATGCATAACTATTCCCCGGCACTAATATTTTCAGCTGTCTTTGGACGGCACTCCTTATACTGCGCCCCATCCCTGTACACATCCTCACATGTAAGCCCTTCACAGCATTCGAGGTCATTTGAGCATTCCTCGCCCTCCCCTTTACAGATACATCCGCTGATCACCACGGCTGCCAGAACAATCATTAACACCCCCATGCCAAATAAAAGTTTTGTATTTTTCATGACATTATTAAAAATTATATCTCTCCTATATAAATGAATAAAAATTTTTTGAAAACAAAAATTAAATCTGACATTATAATGTCACTGTGACATTCAATATCCTGGTTTTAACAATTTTTTCGTCGTGTCCACTAATTGGCTGAAATTTCTTTATTATTATTTTTTGCCACCTCCGTATTTTATGAGTTGGAAACATAAAACGACGAGGTGACAAAATGAACTCACTCCAATTTAGAGGAGCATTAAATATAGGGGAAGAAGAAAATATAAATATAGAGTCCCTGATTGGTGCTCTAAGGGAAGGAA
>MCBC01000049.1 GCA_001723855.1 Candidatus Altarchaeales archaeon WOR_SM1_86-2
GGCATGCGTGTTGTTATCGAATTGAAGAAAAATGAGGATCCTCAAATCATCCTTAACCAGCTCTATAATCATACCCAAATGGAAATCTCTTTTGGAATCATCATGCTCGCCTTGGTCGATGGTCAGCCAAGATTACTCAATATTAAGGATATGCTTTCCCTTTTCATCGAGCACAGGAGGAATATTGTAACAAAGAGGTGCCAATTTGACCTCGATAAGGCTGAGGCTAGGGCACATATCTTGGAGGGTTTAAAGTGTGCCATCGAACAGCTCGACTCAGTCATTGCCATAATAAAGGCCTCCAAAAATCCCCAAGAAGCTCGGGATAAATTGGTGAAGAAGTTATCCCTATCCGCAGAACAGGCGCAGGCGATATTGGACATGAGGCTCCAAAGGCTTACCGCTCTGGAGAGGGGGAAGATTTTAGAGGAATACAAGGAGGTAATAAAGACCATTGCCCGATTAAAGGAAATTTTGGCTCACGATAGGTTAATCCTCGATATTATCGTTGAAGAGCTCTCTGCGATTCGGGACAGCTTCAGCGATGAACGGAGAACTGAGATTATCGCAGAAATTTCGGAAATTGATATAGAGGATATGATTGCAGAAGAGGATATGGTGGTAACAATTAGCCACAGGGGTTATATAAAGAGGAATGCCCTTAGCCTTTACCAATCTCAGCATCGAGGTGGAAAGGGCAAAATTGGCATGATAACAAAAGAAGAAGATTTTGTGGAAAACCTGTTCATTGCTACTACGCATAGTTACCTGCTCTTCTTCACCAATTACGGAAAGGTTCATTGGCTTAAAGTCCATGAAATTCCCCAGGGTGCAAGGGCTTCCCGTGGGAAAGCCATAGTAAACTTACTCAATTTAGCACCGCAGGAAAGGATAACCGCGATCCTTCCCTTAAAGGACTTTTCATCCGGTAAATATATCGCCTTCGCTACGAAGCGCGGAATCATAAAAAAAACCGATCTCTCAGCCTTCAGCCACCCAAGGATCGGAGGAATTATCGCTATTCTTCTAGATGATAACGATGAACTTATCTCCGCCAAATTAACCGATGGAAACCAAGAATTCCTCTTGGGAACGAAATCTGGAATGGCTATACGCATTTCAGAAAAACGGGTCCGGCCCATGGGAAGAACTGCAAGGGGTATTAAGGGCATCGCTATTAATGGTGGTGAGGTCATCGGAATGGAAATCGTTAAAGACGGCACAACCGTTCTAACGGTTACGGAAAATGGCTTTGGAAAACGAACAAAAACCTCTGCATATAGAACACAAAACCGTGGAGGTAAGGGAATCATCACCATCAAAACAAATGAGCGCAACGGCAAGGTCGTTGGGATTAAACAGCTTGTCGATAACGATGAGCTTATCATCATCAGCACAAAGGGAAAGATTATTAGGCTTCGTGCTTCAGATATATCCATAATGGGAAGAAATACACAGGGTGTTAAATTGATCGGCATGGATGCCGGCGAGAAAGTAGTGGGTATCGCAATTCTTTACTCAAATGATCTCATCTAAAACGAATTATGTTCCTTTGGAATAATCCCTCCCCTGGTTTGGTGCAAAATGTCATGAATACCTTTTAATCAGTTATCTGTTTGAAATTAAAGGGGTTTTTATTTTCCTCTTAAACTCAGATAGTAAATTGTATCCCCTATATCAAAAAAGCTTGATCTCCGATTAATTTTGTGCTAATATTCATATTGTCCTTCCATATTCAATTCTCTGGCGGGCTTTCTTTATAAAATGTTTGATTTCCTTTAGTCACCCATCTCTTTCTCCATAAGGGGGTTTTTACTTATCCACAATTGTGGATAATTCTGTTGAAAACCTAAATCAATCATTTTTTTTCTTTCGTTGAACAATCCATCATATGCAGCCCAAAAATATGGAAGAAATCTGGAATGCAGTCCTTGACTATATTAAGGATAAAATCATCCATAGCGATTATCAGGTGTGGATAAAACCAATTATTCCCATCTCCCTTAGGGAAGATTTACTTGAGGTAGAAGTTCCAAATAAATTTTTTGAATACTGGTTGAGGGAAAATTACCTTTTGCTCATAAAAGCAGGACTATCACACGCCTTGGGAAAAGAGTGTAATATTTCTTTTAAATTAAAGAGAAATCCACTGCCTAAAGATAGGATAGTACGATTCCCATCAATGGATAAACCACATACATTACGGTATTTTAATCTAAATAAGAAATATACTTTTGAAAACTTCGTTGTAGGTCCAAGCAATCAATTCGCCAATGCAGCATGTTTGGCAGTAGCAAACCTCCCCGCTAAGAATTATAACCCCCTCTTTATCTATGGGGGTGTTGGGCTTGGGAAAACACATCTTTTAAACTCAATAGGAAATCATGTTATACAAAATGGTATTATTCCAAATTTAAATACGATCTGTTATTTATCGGCTGAGGAATTTACCAATGAGTTAATCAATTCTATCCGATATGAGAAGATGGATGAATTCAGGGACAAATTCAGAAGCATGAATATTCTTCTTATTGACGATATCCAATTTATTGCAGGAAAGGAGAGGACTCAAGCAGAATTTTTTCATACCTTTAACTCTTTATATGAAGCGAGGAAACAGCTCGTAGTAACAAGTGACAAGTTTCCTAGGGATATTACGAACTTTGAAGAAAGACTTCGTTCCCGCTTTGAATGGGGTCTCATAGCAGATATTCAGCCACCGGATACTGAAACGAAGGTCGCTATACTCAAGAAAAAAGCTCAAGCAGAGAATATATCCCTACCAAATAACGTTGCCTTCTTTTTGGCTTCAAATACCTCGTCCAATATTAGAGTATTGGAGGGATGCCTTATTAGAATTGCGGCATTTTCAAAGCTTACCCAAACTGATGTAACCCTAGAGTTAGCAAGAGATGTTCTAAGGAATATCATTAAAACTGAAGTTCGGTCAGTTCCTATCGAATCAATTCAAAAATCAGTTGCGTCGTATTTTAACCTCAAGCTATCTGACTTGAAAGCCAAGAAAAAGACAAAGCAGATTGTGCTTGCAAGACAAATAGCAATATATCTCTCAAGAAAGTTATCTAAATCTTCTCTTATTGAAATAGGTGAACGTTTTGGGGGAAAAGATCATTCTACTGTTCTTCACGCTATTAATAAAATAGAACAAAATTTGCATACAGATCAAAAAATTTCTGGAGCTATTCAAAGGATAGAAGCAAAACTTTTATCTTAGAACTTGAAAAAAATATTTTTCTTTCAAGATTTTACAGCTTTTTACAATTCTTTTACAATAAAAAGTCTTTGTTTTTTAAATACTTAGCTTATTTTTTAACTATTTTACCTGTCTTACTCTTAATAATAAAATAATAAATAAGGAGTTTAATTATGGAATTTCAAATTGAAAAGAAAAATTTTCTGAAATCCCTTAGTATATTACAATCTATTGCAGATAAACATAGCAGTATTATTGCACTAAGTAATATACTAATAGAATCTGAAAAAAACTTTGTTCGCCTTATTACAACAGATCTAGAAACTACCATAATATCATCTGTCCCTTGTAATATAAAAGAAGATGGTAAAATATGTATTTCTGCTAGGAAAATATATGAAATAGTAAGAGAACTACCAGAAGCTGAAATCTCTATACAGGGAATTGAAAACCATTGGGCCAAGATAACATGCAAGAATGCTATATTTAATTTGAGTGGAATCGATCCAAATGAATTTCCAACATTGCCTCCATACTCGGAGAAGGATCTTATTGAGATTAAAGATATAAATTTAAGGGAAATGATAGAGAAAGTTATTTTTACTGCATCAACAGAAGAATCGAGATACAACCTCAATGGAATATTTCTGGAAAATGTCTCTTTAGAAGACATGAATGTAGTGAGAATGGTTGCAACAGATGGGCACAGACTCGGTCTCATTGATAGAGAAAGTCAGGAGTTGTTAGATATTAAGAGTGGTGCAATAATTCCAAAGAGAGGATTAAATGAGGTTAAAAAAATTATTGGTGAATATCCAGATGAACTAAAGATATCTATTGGTGAAAATAATTTTATCGTAAAGGCAAATTCATATATTATTATCATCAGGTTAATAGACGGTGAATTTCCAGATTATAAACAAGTTATACCAAAGGAAAATGATAAAATAATAAAGTTAAACAATAGAGACTTCTCATCATGTTTAAGGAGAGTCTCAACGATATCTGCTGATAGAGTTGAAGGAGTGAAATTTACCATAAAAAAAGGTGCAATAGAATTATACTCTTCTAATCAAGACCTCGGAAATGCAATGGAGGAATTTCCTGCAATGTATGACGGAACTGAAATGAATATTGGTTTCAATGGAAGATACATTATCGATGCCCTTAGCGCAATAGATGAGGACGAATTCTTATTGGAACTAAAAGATGAGACAAGTGCGGCAATTATTAGGCCGGCAGAGATGAAAAATTTACTTTATGTTATCATGCCCATGAGGGTTTAATACATGGAAACAAAACTTAATGAGATGAAAATTAGCTATAGTGCGGATCAAATAAAAGTATTGGATGGGTTAAGCGCAGTAAGGAAAAGGCCTGCCATGTACATAGGTAACACTTCGATTGAAGGCCTTCACCATTTGGCGTATGAATTGGTTGATAATAGTATAGATGAAGCATTGGCGGGTTACTGTACAAAAATAGACCTAACAATCCATATAGATAATAGTATAACGGTAGAAGATAATGGCAGAGGTATACCAGTCGATTATCATAAAAAAGAGAAAAAGCCTGCAGTAGAAGTAGTTATGACAAAACTCCATTCTGGAGGAAAATTCGACAACCTGAGTTATAAGGTATCGGGTGGACTTCATGGTGTAGGCCTTTCGGTAGTTAATGCCCTATCAGAATATATGGAGTTGGAGATTCGTCGTAATGAAAGAGTTTATCACCAGACCTATGAGAGGGGAGAGGTAAAAACTCGTTTGGAGATCGTTGGCAAGACAAAAAAGACTGGCACAAAGATAAGGTTCAAGCCCGATAGAACAATATTTGATACAACTGCATTTAGTTTTGAACTTATATCACAACGTTTAAGGGAGCTCTCTTTTCTCAACAAAGGGTTGTTCGTAAAGGTTCTGGATGAGAGGAGCGATAAAAAACATGAATTTCTCTATAAGGGAGGAATTGTTTCCTTTATCGAATATTTGAACAAGAAAAGGAACTGTGTACATCCCAAGCCAATATATTTTAATGGGGAAAAGGACTCAGTAGAAATTGAAACAGCCTTTCAATACAATGATAGCTTCACGGAAAACATATTTTCCTACGCTAACAACGTGAGAACACAAGAGGGAGGAACCCATCTTGTCGGATTTAAGTCCGCTCTTACACGCACGATCAACTCCTATGCGGTTAGCAATAACCTTCTCAAAGGATTAAAGGAGAATCTCAGCGGGGAAGATGTAAGGGAAGGCTTGGTAGGTGTTGTCAGCGTTAAGATTCCAGAGCCCCAGTTTGAGGGGCAAACAAAGACAAAATTAGGCAATAGCGAAGTTAAGGGCATGGTGGAAACCTTCGTAAATGATAAACTTGCCACCTTTTTCGAGGAAAATCCACAGATTGCCAGAAAAATCATTGCAAAGGTCGTTGATGCAGCAAGAGCTCGCGAAGCCGCCAGGAAAGCGAAGGAATTGACTCGAAGAAAGGGCTTCTTAGAGGGCGATACATTACCCGGGAAGCTTGCGGATTGCCAGGAGAGGGATCCTTCTCGAAGTGAGCTTTATATCGTCGAAGGCGATTCGGCTGGAGGATCGGCAAAGCAGGGAAGAAACCGCTTCGATCAAGCGATATTACCAATACGGGGAAAGATATTAAACGTTGAAAAAGCCCGTTTTGATAAAATGCTCAGCAACGAAGAGATTAAGAGTATTATTGCAGCATTAGGTGCGGGCATTGCAAGTGAGGAATATGATATATCCAAACTGAGATATCATAGGATTATTATCATGACGGATGCAGATGTGGATGGATCCCACATAAGGACATTACTCCTCACGTTCTTCTATAGGCAGATGCCTGAAATTGTGGAGCACGGGTATCTCCATATCGCACAGCCCCCTCTTTATCGAGTAAAGGACGGAAAGCGAGAGGATTTCATAAAGGATGATGCTTCTTTAAATCGTTATTTATTGGACCGCGCAACCCGTCAGATGGCAGTTTCAGTTACAGGTTCTGGGATTCAATTAACGGGGCGGAAACTAGCTTCGTTTCTGGATAAACTATCCCAATACAACTACTTAAGATCAAAGCTTATAAACAGGGGTTATCAGAAGATGGTAATAGACGTATTGCTTCAAAATAAGATCCGCTTTAAATCGAGTTTTGAGGAAATGGGAAAAGTCCTCGACGTAAAGAACATTATGGAAAGGGAAGGCTTTAAGTCTCTCCAGGTCATAAAGGATGAAGAGCACAATCTCTTCGAACTGCATGTGACGTACACACATAACGGACACGAAAAGACGAACAGAGTAAATTGGGACCTTATCTCCTCCGTAGAATATAAGAACCTCTTCACCCTCCACCAAGAGATTGGCCAACTTCAAAAATCACCCATCCTCGTATCATCAAAGGGGAAGGAGGCAACGCTCAAATCCCGGGAGGAACTGCTGCAGTATATCCTGGCTCTTGGCAAAGAGGGTTTATTACTTCAAAGGTATAAGGGCCTTGGGGAAATGAACCCGGAACAGCTGTGGCAAACAACGATGAATCCCGAAGTACGAACCCTCCTGCAAGTGAGGATTGAGGATGCTGTTGAGGCTGATGAGATATTCAGCGTTCTCATGGGCGATCAGGTTGAAGAAAGGCGGCGGTTTATACAGGATAATGCCTTAATTGCACGGAATCTGGACATCTGAGGAAATCGTCCGAACATAATCCCCCGACTAGAACAATTTGAAGGAAATGGTGACCATTGGATTGACAGGAGGCATCGCCAGCGGCAAGAGTACCGTATCCAAGGAATTCGAAAAATTAGGCACTTTTGTTATCGATGCCGATCAGATTGCAAGGGCATTGACCCGTCCCCAGAAACCCCTTTGGAGGAAGATTATCCGCTATTTCGGCAAGGAGATTCAGAAGGAGGATTTAACCATCGATCGGGCAAAATTGGGCCAGAAAGTCTTTTCTCATGAGGGTGAGAGGGAAGTATTAAACAAGATGATACATCCAGAAATTAAAAAGGTGATCGACAAAAGGCGCAGTGAAATTGGCAAAAATGATCCCAATGCGATGGTCCTCATTGATGCGGCACTGTTAATCGAAACGGGAGCCTTTAAGGAAATGGATAGAGTCATCGTTGTTTCGGCCAGTAAAGAGAACCAGATAAGGCGATTGATGGATAGAGAGAGGTTGAGTGTAGAGGAGGCGCAACGTAGGATAAAGGCGCAGATGCCGGTAGAGGAGAAAATTAAATACGCTGATTATGTGATAAATACGAACGGATCACTCGAGGACATCAGGAAACAGGTTAGGAAGATTCATGGAGAATTGGAGGACATAAGGGTAAAGTGAGGGAAGATATTAGCATGGTCCCTTGCCCCTTCACGGGACTAAGGAATACAAGGATAAAGGAGCAATAGATGAATTTGAATGAATTAAAAAAGAAGAAGATTGGAGAGCTCAACGAAATTGCCAAAGAACTCAAGGTAGAAGGTGCAAGCGGGATGGTTAAGCAAGAGCTCATTTTTTCCCTTTTGCAAGCTCAAACGGCAAAAGATGGTTTGATCTATGGGGAGGGAGTTCTGGAAATTCTACCCGACGGATTCGGGTTTTTACGAGCCCCTGATTATAGCTATTTACCAGGCCCTGACGATATTTATATCTCGCCTTCCCAGATACGTCGATTCAACCTGAGAACAGGGGATACGGTATCGGGACAGATTCGGCCGCCAAAAGACACGGAGAGATATTTTGCAATGCTCAAGGTTGAAGCCGTTAATTTTGAAAATCCGGAGGTGGCGAGGGAGAAGATTATCTTTGATAACTTGACACCCCTTTACCCTCAGGAGAGGATTAAATTGGAGAAGAACAATCCTGAGGACC
>MCBC01000050.1 GCA_001723855.1 Candidatus Altarchaeales archaeon WOR_SM1_86-2
TCAACTACGAGAACTATAGCAAAAATGATGGTTCAAAAGCATACTGCGTAGAAGTCATATGGCACTATAAGCAATTACCCCAATTTTAGAGGGGGAGCACCGAAAAATTTATATTTTTTGTAATAAATATAAAATACTGCAAATTAAAGAAAATTTTGAACAAGAAAAAGTTTCACTTTCTCAATCAACTTAACATTCGTTAATCTTTATATATATGTTTGTAATGATTAACATGAAGTCGCCTTGTGAATTGGTTGTATGGCATCTGCTGCCTGCAATAAGGTCGGAACTTGCAAAAGCACTTGGAGAAGAGCATATTCTACAAAAGGACATAGCGGATTACATGGGTATTACACGTGCTTCTGTCTCGCAGTATATTTCAGGTAAGAGAGGCAGCAATATGGAACTCCCGGAGGAAACTGAACTGAAGATCAAAGAACTTGCAAAAAGAATAATCACGGAGGATATGTCCCCCTTTGAAGTAATGAAGAGCATCTGCCCCATATGCAGGGAAGTAAGAAAGAAGAAAATTTTATGCGACCTTCATAAAAAGATTGATAAAAGTAAAGGCATACCTGATGAATGCGACTTCTGGAAAGAGGTCGAGGAGTGTATCTAATCTGTTGCTTACTCCACATGCTTCTCAATCTCACCTTTCAGCCATTCAACGACATCATTTCCTTTCATAAGATTACCCAGTTCACCCGGGTCTGACATCTCTATCTCGAATATCCATCCCTCACCGTAGGGATCCGAGTTGATCAGCGCCGGATCATCCGTAAGTTCTTCATTTACCGCGCTGACTGTCCCGGAAACGGGTGCATAGAGTTTACCAACCCATTTCCCGGTCTCCACCGTACCAACTTCTTCATCCCGGCTTACCTCATCGGCTTCAAACGGCGTCTCAACATAACTTATCTCCCCCGCGAGTTTCTGCGAGAAATCATTCAATCCAACCTTTACCCTGTTTCCATCAACCCTTGCCCACATGTGCTCTTTGTGGTAATACAAATCACCCGGCATATCGTATCCTTCCACATCCATTTTATCTTTACTGTTTTAGAATTAGTTTAAAAATAAATAAAAAATATTACTCTGCGAGGAACTCCGAGATGTCCATTACCCTGACTTTCTTACCCGGCACCTTCTCGAACGTCTTCTTGCACAGCGGGCACGCGGTCACCAAAACATCCGGTTTCTTTGCCAGGAGACGATCAAGTGCATCTTCCGCAACGGTTTTTTCCTCATCATTCGTTAATTTTGTGTTAGCCAGGCTTGACCCGCAGCATAAACCATCCTCTTTTGCATCATCGGGCTCGATTAGCGCAGCTGCCCTGCTCAATAAACTCCTGGGCTCCTCATACACGCCGCCCACTCTTCCAAGCTCGCACGGGTCGTGGAATACCACCTTCTTGCCGGTATTATCCAGTCTAAGTTTTCCTTCGTCAGCCAGTTTATTCAAATACTGGGTATGGTGCACCACTTCAACGCCGTTTAGATCATATTCCTTCTTGAAACTGTTATAGCATATGGGGCAGCTTGTAACCAGTGTTTTCGCACCCGAATCCTTTATCCTCTTTGTGTTCTCTGATATAAGTTTTTGTGCTTCATCGCGCATCCCGCACATTATCAGCGGCTGTCCGCAGCAGATGCTGTCCTGCGCATCCAGGCTCACATACTTAACCCCTGCTTTATCCAGAAGCGCATTCATGGCTTTTTTGGTCCCAGGCGTTCTGTGCGTCATGCATCCCGCAAAATATGCGGTATCGGCGGTCCCGCCATTTGATTCCTTGACGTCGTCTAAATAATCATACCTGCCGGTGTCTTTCTTGAACTTACCTTCATTGAACTTATCCCTCTGGGCAACCCTGATCTTTGATATGTTGATGCCCACGGGGCATGATGATTCGCATCTCTCGCACAAAAGACATTTAAATGTTTTTTCTTCATCAGGTTCATTGTCCCTGACGCCCTCAAGCATGTATACGGGCTGCACCTCTATATCAGCTGCCGTGTTAAGCTGGCACCTGTCAACGCATATCCCGCATCTCGGGCACGACAATACCTCTACTTCCGAAGCACCTGTGTATTTCTTCCCGGCAGATACGCCGCACTTCCTCAAAAAAATTAAAAGGACCTCTGTCGGAATATGCATGTACCTTGTAAACGGCAGTGCTACAAAGAATGCACCGATGCAGAATGAATAAATCCACCAGAAAATACTTTCATAAGATGCTAAAAAAGGACCTATCAACTGACCGAAGTTATAGGATAAGAACGCGTAAATAGCAGGACTGACACTGCCTGCTGCATAAGCATCCGCACCGTTGTACATTGCACATCCGATAGCAAACATTCGTGGAATGAACAGTAACATCAAAAGCATAACAATCAGTTGATCCCATTGATTGTGTTTGGTCTTGGTCTCCATTCCAAACAATCCCGGCTTGTATTTCTTGACTATGGACAATGCCTTTCCTGTGAGTATCATTATCATAAAGAAGTCATGCAGGAATATAAAAACAATTGCGGTTGTTGTTATTGCAAATGCCTCAACCGGCATACTTGAAAAAGGAGATCCTGGCGAACCTTCGGGTCTTAAAAAGTCAAACAAAAATATCGGAAAATATACATATATTGCATTTCCTAATCCTACAGTTATGAATTCCCTTATATGCTCCGAGATAATCACACAAAACCAGCCGAATGCTATACACATATGCATAAACCCTAATAAAAAGTTCCGCCCGAATATCTTCCTGTGCAGCAATGACTCTAAGAATACCTCCTTCAGCCATGAAAAGAATATTGGAATAATTTTAGGGCTGAGAATATTGCTTTTAATCTTATTAATTTCTTCGGGCTCTAACCGTTTCAATGCCTTAATCCAGTAATATGCTACCGCAATCGTTATAAATATCAGTCCTGCCGTAAATGGTATCACATACGGGTCAAATATATAATGCTCGCTCATTTTTTCAACACCTCCCTCATAGTTAATATAACGTTTCTTGTGTTAACCCCGCGTGGGCAGCCTAATATGCATTTCCCGCAGAGCATGCATCTATTTATCTTTTCCTCCACCTCTTCATTCCTGCCCCTGTTCAGCAAAAGAAACATCTGCCGGATATTAAAATCTGTAAAAGCCCCTGCAGTACATCCAGCGGTGCATGTGCCGCAGCCCATACACAGCTTTAATGACGGCTCCATTTCTTTTACTTTCATTGCAGGCGTTTTATCGGTTTCATCAAAATCAACCTGGTTATCGGGGTTAACTCCAAATGGCCATTTTGAAACATCTGTTGTCATTTTATCGTATTTTTTGATTATTTATTTGCAAATTTTTATCGCGTCAACCGGACACGATTCCGCGCAAAGACCGCAGCGGGTGCATTTTCCCGGGTTATAGGTTATATTATCATTCATGTCAAGGGCACCCGGCTTACACGCTTCTATGCACTGGCTGCATTTTATGCACTCGAGGGTGTCGATTACCACCTCGTATGTGTTTTTCTTTTTCCTATCCGCATCCAGCCGGTTTGCGAGATCCCCGCCTATGCTGCCAAGTACGGCGTCCATGATCCATTAAATGTTTTCTTAACCGATGTAACTGTGTATCTCGGCTGCTGCCGCCCTGCCGTCGGTTATTGCCTCGACGATTGATTTTGGGCCGGTGGCTGTTCCGGCATAAAACACGCCCTTAACATTTGACTCGTTGTTTTTTGAATGCTTATTCTTTGTTGTGAAAAATTTATCATCTCCTGTTTCAAGACCAAGCGAATCTTTCAGGGATCCTGCATGGACGGATGGGCACATCCCGACCATAAGCACGAGGAGGTCAACACTGATCTTCATGGGTTTCCCGGCAAGGCTGTCCTCAACTCTCAAAAGCAGCGACTTGTCTGCCTGCTCGTTTGATTCCGAAAGCCTGCTTCGTATAAATGACACGCCGAACTCTTCCTGTGATTTTCTGTAGAGTTCCTCATAGCCCCTGCCGTATGCCCTGACATCCATGTAAAAGCAAAAGACGTTGGTGCCAGGGTAATGCTCCCTGATCTCAATCCCGCTTTTAATTGCATTTGTGCAGCAGACGCGTGAACAGTAATTATTATCCACTTTCTCGTCTCTTGAACCCACGCAGTGCACAAGCCCCACGGATTTCGGGGTTTTACCATCTTTTGTTTTTAATTCTCCCTTCTTTAACATTTCATCCAGTTCAAGAGAATTTATTACGTTATCATATATCCCGTAACCGTATTCCTCCTTTAGTGTTGCATCGAATGGTTCAAAGCCAGTTGAGATAAGAACCGCATCCGCATCCTTTCCCTTAACCCTGAACTTACCCCCGCTTTTTGTAACGCTCTCCACCGCGGTACCTGTCTTTACTTCTACGCCATTCAGATCTGCTTTAAGTTCGTCTACTATCTCCGAGGCGTCAACTATGTCGGGAAATACTTTATACCACTTCCCAACGTGTCCTCCGAGCTGCATTTCCTTTTCCATTATGGTTACGTCATGTCCTCTCTTATTCAGTACGCCTGCGGCAGCCATGCCGGCTACGCCTCCACCTATTATTGTTACATTTGCCATTTTTTAGTTTAATTTTATTTCGTTTGATTTAGTTTTTTTTGGATAAATTCTATCATTATGGCTTTATTCGGGCCCGAACGGTCTCCTTCTTTCTTCGGGGGTTTTTGATTTATCATATTCTATCCCGATCTTGTCAAGCAGCGGCTCGATCGGAACGACCTTAACATTGAACCCGCAGTCCTTAAACGGATCATAGCCAAGCATAAGTCCAGCTAATTGTGCGTAGTCCACTATATGAACATCGAACTTTTCACCCATGACCTGTGCGATCGTTCCCTGCTCTGCATCAAGGAACACCCCGCATCCAGGGCAGTTCGTGATTATCAATTTGCAGTCGGGGTCTGTCTTTTTAAGACTTTTCATCTTTTTATAGACACATGCGGCCGTGTATCCCCTGTTTTCAGGAAACGCGCACTGTCTAAAACCCATGCCGCAGCAGTGCCTTCTTTCCGGATAATCCACAATCTCGCCGCCGTAGGCTTCAATCATTCCAGCAAGCAACTGCGGGAATTCGCCGCCACCGATGGATTCATCAGGGAATATTTTTGCATAATGGCAGCCCAGGTGATCCGTTGCTTTTATCCCGTCAAGACTGTATTTTGCTTTCTTTGCAATTTTTTTGATATTAGCGTAGATCACATCACTTGCATGGACAACCGACGGTCTTCCTCCCGAAACCTTGGGCATCCAGAATTTCCTGCCCGTGGTTTCCTCAAGAGTTCTTTCTGTATATTCCCTTAACTCCGGCTCATGCTCCCATAATTCAATAATTTCCGTATAATTTCCAAAGGAGGTTACACAATATGCAAAGAAGTTATCAATTCCCAGGTCGTAATGAGCAATGGAGAAATTCCTTGCTGCAACAACCATATTTGCTTGAAGTGTTGTAGTATCACCATGAAATGCGATCGCTCCGCATGATGTATGTCCTGCTGCTTCATGTAAATCCATTCCTAAATCATTTTCCATCACTTTACAGCCGATTCCTTCTGTGTAGGGGGATGCCGCCTGCAAAAAACAGCTTCTTACAAAACCCCATTCTTTCCCGCCAGGATCATCAGCCGTGGGAACTGCTTTCTGGTGCCTTTCCCAGACCCTTGCCTTGCCTTCTCCTTTCATTTTTTCTCACATCCTTTAATTTTATAATTTTTTGTATCACTAGTATCCTGCCAAACCTTCCAGAATTCATCAACTTCCTCTTTGCCGCCTAATTTCTTTGCCATTCCCTCTTCAATTTTATCCATTAAATCAACAGCACCTGTCGCTTTGTAAATCGCCCTGAGTTCCTGCATATCCTTTTTTGGGATTATGCGGGCAGATCCCGGGCTGTTTTCAAGATCCATTGGAACACCCCACCACTGCCGCATCTCTTTCATGTGCTTGTGGTAGTACTCCCAGTCCTCACCAAGTTCAGGGAAACGCACCGGAGCAGGGTCTGTTGGCAACAAAGTATAGCCCCTGTTAAGCATATTGTCTCCAAACTTCCTCTTGGCAAGCAGCTGCTGGCGTCCTTTCTCCGATTCCGCGAAATATCCTGTTTTTATGGACAACCTGCGAAGCGCAAGTATCACCGCTCCCGGGTTGTTGCCCCTGGGACATCTCGGCTTGCACGAGAGGCACTGGCCGCAGTACCATATCTTGTTTGAACTGATTAACTCCCTGATTTTATCGTCATCCTGCGACTGGACAATGTCCATCACTTCCCTTGGGCTGTAGTCATAAAACTCTGATGCTGCACACAGGGCTGTGCATGTGCCGCAGTCCATACAGGCGTGCATGCCGTGGCTGAATTCTATTTCCTTTGACAATTCAGCATATAGTTCACCCATTTTTGATTTGTTTATTGTTTTTGTAATTTTTATGATTAATTATGATAAATGTTAATTATTGTTAATTTGAATATAAAAAGGAAATATATTAACAATTGTTAAGTAGGATATTAACGATTGTTAACTATTAATGTATAGGGTATGCTTTATATTTTCTTAATCACAATTGTTAACATGAGGTCTCCATGTGAATTGGTTGTATGGCATCTGCTGCCTGCAATAAGGTCGGAACTTGCAAAAGCACTTGATAAAGAACATATTCTGCAAAAGAACACGGCAAAGTGTTTAGGCATGACTCCTGCTGCTGTTTCACAGTACATATCGGGCAAGAGAGGGGGGGATATGGAACTTCCGGGGGAAATAACATTAAAAATTAACGAACTTGCAAAAAGAATGATCAATGAGGATATGTCCCCGTTTGATGTAATGAAAAGTATATGCCAGATCTGCATTGAAGCAAGAAAAAAGAAAATTCTATGCGATCTTCACAGGGAGATTGATGAAGGCATTCCCGATGACTGCGACTTCTGGGAAGAGATCAAGGGATGTATCTAACTCCAATTTTATTTTTTCTTAAAATAAATAATAATCTACTGACAAATGATCTATGATAATTTCGGCAGGCCAATAAAAAACCTCAGGGTTTCCGTAACCAGAAGATGCAATCTGAACTGCTTTTACTGCCACAGGGAAGGGGACGACTCACGCAATAATATAGAAATGTCTAAAGACGAAATCGCAAGGATTGTCGGGGTTTGTGCAGGTTCCGGGATCAGAAAGGTGAAGATCACAGGCGGAGAGCCTTTGCTCAGGGAGGACATTCCTGAAATAATCGGGGGGATTTCGAATATTGATGGAATAGGGGACATATCCCTGACAACGAACGCTACACTTGATGCAGACTGGAATAAATTAAGGATGCAGGGGTTGGATAGGATAAACATCAGTCTTGATTCACTGGACCCGGATACATACTCCGAACTGACAAACTCCCCGGCAGGAATCGAAAAAGTGATCTCAAATATTGAAAAAGCAAGCAGGCTGTTTCCGCTGGTTAAATTGAATGTGCTTGTTCTGAAAGGTGTAAATGACCTGGAGATACCCGACATGATCGAGTTTTCCTCGAAATACGGGATCGTTCTCCAGTTGATTGAATTGTTAAAAACAAATGATGACGCAATTTTCAGCAAGTATTTCTATGACCTCTCAGGGGTTGAGAAAGGTTTAAATGAGAATGCCGATAAAGTTATTACAAGGAAGATGCACAACAGAAAGAAATACATTCTCGGCAAAAAGGAGGTGGAGGTAATTCGCCCGACCCACAACACGGAATTCTGTGTGAACTGCAACCGCATGAGGATAACAGCAGACGGAAAATTCAAGCCGTGTCTTATGAGAAACGATAACCTGGTTGATTTTTTGACACCCATGCGTGCTGGCGCGACCGATGATGAATTAGAAAAATTGTTTGTTGATGCAGTAAACAGGAGAGAACCGTATTTTAGTTTTTAAATTTGTTTTTCTTAATTTATAAATGAGCCGGTTAAAGCCCCGTAGGGTAGTGGCCAATCCTTGCGGTCTTTGGAACCGCGGACCCAGGTTCAAATCCTGGCGGGGCTAAAATAGCTCCTTTTTATTTCA
>MCBC01000051.1 GCA_001723855.1 Candidatus Altarchaeales archaeon WOR_SM1_86-2
AAGGGTGGGGACAAATTGTCACCCCCCTTAAAATTGACACGCCTGGAGGACCTCAAAGAATTAATTGTGCAAACACTGAAAATGTATTCCGCATCATTCAATCCGTTCCTTCACCAAAAGCCGAGCCGTTCAAAAGATGGCTTGCAAGAGTTGGCTATGAGCGAATACAGGAAATAGAAAACCCTGAACTTGCGCAGGAGAGGGCAAAAGAGTATTACGAACTTAAAGGTTATCCGAAGGAATGGATTGAGAAACGGCTCAGGGGGATTGCCGTTCGCCAGGAGTTAACGGACGAATGGGATCAAAGAGGTGTTGAAGAACAGATGGAATATGCGATCCTTACAAATGAGATTTCAAAGTCAACATTTGGGGTGCCAATCAAGAGACATAAGCAAATGAAGGGACTTGACCCGAAATTCAAAAACCAGAATTTGAGGGACCACATGACTGATCTGGAGTTGATTTTCACAATGCTCGGCGAAGCATCAACCGCCGAAATAACAAAAACCAGAAATTCACAGGGGTTTGAAGAATGTATTGATTCATCAAAAGAAGGAGGGAAAATTGCAGGGAATGCAAGATGGGAACTGGAAAGAAAAACAGGAAAGAAAGTTGTAAGCAGTGAAAATTATTTAGAAATTACAGGTAAGGTTAAGAAATTAGAGAATAAGAAAAAACACAAGAGATGAACATCAAATCATTGTCTAACCTTAAATTAAAAAACATAATTAAACAGGAAGGTGTTGGACGCGGCATTTATTATATGTTAAGATGATGCGACGCAAAATTCCAAAATAATTCCGAAATAAATATAAAAATGTTACCAAAAACATACGAACCAAAGGAAATAGAAAAAAAGTGGAGGAAAATCTGGGAGGAGAAGCAAATATATAAGTTTGACGAGACATCGGATAAGCCGATATACAGCATTGATACTCCCCCTCCGTATGCGAGTGCGGACCACCTGCATGTCGGGCATGCGATGCACTACAGCCAGTTTGAGTTTATGGCCCGCTATTACCGGATGCTTGGTTATAATGTTTTCTTCCCGATCGGCTTTGATGACAACGGCCTGCCGACTGAAAGGTATGTTGAGAAAAAGTACGAGATCATGAAGGGGGATATGAGGATGAGCAAACAGGAGTTCAGGAAACTCTGTTTGAAGGAGGTGGAAAGAATTGAGGAAGAGAACATAAAGCCGCTGTTTGTCGAACTCGGCTTTTCATGCGACTGGGATCTGCTTTACAGGACTATTGATCCGTGGTGCCAGCGCGTGGCGCAGTTGTCATTTATTGATCTATACAAAAAGGGACACGTTTATAGGAGCAATGAGCCGACTCTGTGGTGCACGCATCATCAAACCGCTCTTGCCCAGGCAGAGGTTGAGGATCTGGAAAGAGAGACGAAATTGAATTATATCTATTTCGATCTGGATGCGGAGGGTGATTTTTATTTTAATTTCAATAATGAAAAAGTAAAAAATAAGATCCTGATTGCAACGACCCGCCCGGAGTTGCTTTGCTCTTGTGTCGGGATTTTTGTTCACCCCTATGATGAACGCTATAAGGGGTTGGTTGGAAAAAATGCAATAGTGCCATTATTCGGGCATAAAGTTCCGATAATGGCGGATGAACTCGTGGAGAGGGAATTCGGAACAGGGATTGTTATGATCTGCACCTTTGGCGACACCGCAGACATTGAATGGTACAGAAAGCACAAACTGCCGTTGAGGATTTCCGTCAGGGAGGATGGGACATTAAATGAAGTGGCAGGGAAGTATGAAGGTTTAAGCGTTAAGGGAGCAAAGGAGAAAATAATTGATGATTTAAAGGAAAAGAAGATTTTGATTAACCAGGAATCCCTGACCCAGGTTGTGGGAGTCTGCTGGAGATGCGAGACGCCGGTTGAGTTCATAGTAACGGAGCAGTGGTTTATTAAGATCCTAAACATTAAAAATGAGTTGATTGAGCAGGGGAGGAAAATAAACTGGTATCCGGAATTCTATAGAGTAAGGTACGAAAACTGGGTGGAAAATCTGAACTGGGACTGGTGCATATCGCGGCAGAGGTATTATGGAATCCCGATTCCTGTTTGGTATTGCAGGGGGTGCGGAAAGGTTATCCTGCCAAAAGAGGAGGACTTGCCCGTGGATCCAGAGATTGATTCCCCTGCAGGTAAGTGTTCGTGCAGCAGTTCAGGGTTTACCCCCGAGGAGGATGTCTTTGACACATGGATGACCTCTTCCATGACCCCGGAAATAGCATGCGGATGGAAGGAGGATGATGCCAAATTCAGGAGGATATTCCCGATGTCGATGAGGCCGCAGGCGCACGACATCATAAGAACATGGGCATTCTATACCATCCTTAAGGCTTATCTGCACGAGGATGATGTTCCCTGGAGGGATGTGATGATGTCGGGGCACGGCCTGGATTCTAAGGGGAAGAAGATGTCAAAGTCCAAGGGAAATGTTGTTCTGCCCCACAGGATGGTTGGGCAGTACAGTGCTGACGCCCTAAGGTACTGGGCCGCTTCCGTGACCCTTGGAGATGACCTGCCGTTCCAGGAAAAAGACATAAAAACAGGGCATTTAATGCTGAATAAACTCTGGAACGCATCGAGGTTCGTTGAGATGCATTCAAAAGATGCTCCAAAAGAAAAGCAGGAGTTGAGATCGGTAGATAGGTGGATTTTAACACGGCTTTCAGAGGTTATTTCTCAATACCATGAGCATTTTAGGGTTTACAGGATAACGAAGGCGAAAAAGGTTGTTGCGCAGTTCTTTAAACACGATTTTTGTGATTTTTATCTTGAGTTGATTAAGTACAGGTTATATGGAGATGACGAGGAAAGCAAGAGGGCGGCACAATATACGGCGTGTACATCTTTATCGGGAATTCTGAAGTTGTTTGCACCTTTTGCACCTTTCATAACGGAAGAAATTCATCATTCGTTGTTTAAGAATGAAGATGAGAGTATTCATCTCTGCAAGTTCCCGGAGCCGATCATGAAGGATGCTGAATCAGTGAAACTCGGCGAACTGGCGAAAAATATAATCTATGAGATAAGGAAATGGAAGTCCGATAATGGGATGGCATTGAATGCGAAATTAGATGTAGTTAGAATTTATACGGAAAACAATATAGGTGCTGTTGTGGATGATATCTCAGGGGCAATGAATATAAGCAGATTGGATGTAATGGCAGGAAAACCAGAAGTTGAGGAGAAAATTGTTAATGTAACCCCAAACTTCGGATTGATCGGACCCGAATTTGGTAAAGATACAAACAAAGCGGTGTTGATGATTAAAGATCCAAAAATTGCAGATGAGATTGAGAGAAAAGGTATAGTTAAGCGGGACGGCTTCACATTGAAGAGGGAATACATTTTTAAACTCGAAAAAGAGATTCTATCCAAAGGTGAGAGAGTGGATATTGTGGAAAATCCGGAGTTTACACTCGAGATCGAGATTTAAATTGAAAAAAGGAATTTCAGAGGGGGAAATTTTAAATCTTATTGTATCAATCCGGAGTGATAAAGCATAAATAGTCCAATAATAACCAGGATGATTGAGAAAATAAGCCGGAATCTGTAAATATCTCTTATCTTGTTATTGATCCATGGCCCTATCTGACCGCCAATCAAAACACCCGGGATAGTGAACATAACAACTTCCCACAAAATGTATGCATTTCCAACATGCAAGATTGATGCCGCAATAACTGTCATCATTATAACTGGCACGATACTTGCTGCAGCATGTTTTGGGTCCATCCGCAATCTTTTCTGAAGATATGCTCCAGATAACTCGCCTTGTCCTGCTGAAAGTAAACCTGTTAATGCACCGCCGATGAACGGCACAGGCAGGTGTGGATATACCTCACTGTTTTCTAATTCCTTTCTATTTCCAACATCTCTTTTCATGTAAGAATAAATAAGGACAACTGCAAGTAAAATAATAAATATTCCAAAAATAAATTTTAGAAGCGAAGTGTCTGTTGAAAATGACAGGTATGATCCAATTAAGGCACCTAGAACCGCAGCAGCCGCAAATAAAAATGTAATGTTGTGTCTTATCATCTTCTGCCTTGCATACCTGTAGGTTGCCGACGACATCCCGAATACCTGTGTGAGCAGCGCGGTGCCCATCACATAATGGATATCCAATCCCAGGAGTGTTAGAATCGGGGTAAAGAATACCCCTCCACAAACACCAAAACATGTTGCAACTGCCGCAACACCAATTGCAATAAAAAACATGAACCAGTATTCAAACATTTTACTATATAATATTGTACAAAAAAGTATTATTAAGTTAATATTTTGTAATAAAATTTGGACAATAATATGGATCTTGAAGAATTAAAAGCAGAGATAGAAACGGAAGATGATGTGGGAAAAATCAGTGAGTGCATTGGACGGCTTGTTAAAGACGGTATTGGAGGTGGTGGACAAGGTTCAACGCTCTATCTTTTAGGTATAAAATATGCAGAGGAGTTGGTTAAGAGTTTGGATTTGGAAAAATTAAAGGATAAAATAGAGGCCGAGGAGGATATTGGGAAAATCGGTAAATGCATTATGAAGGTCGCTCTGGCAAGAGATCAGGGATTTGCGGTGAGTGTTTGGAGACATGTTGGTGTTGCGGAGAAGTTACTCAAGAGTTTGGATTTGGAAAAATTAAAGGATAAAATAGAGGCCGAGGAGGATATTGGGAAAATTAGAGTGTGTATTGTTGGAATTGATTGTGGAAGTGTGGAGATTGCAGAAAAGTTACTCAAGAGTTTGGATTTTGAGATACTAAAGGATAAAATAGAGGCCGAGGAGAACATTGAAAAGATCACTGGATTTGTTGGAGAGATCGCCGTGAGAAGCGAAGAAATTGCAGAGAAGTTGGTTCCTGTCATGATGAAGAAAATAGAGGCGGAAGAAGATATAGAAAAAATCAGTAAGTGGTTTAGGGGAGTCTGTGGTGTTAAGTGGACCAGGTGGGCAAGTAAAAAAATCGCAGAGAAGTTATCCAAGGCTTTAGATATAGAAACACCTATGACTCCTTGGGACGCCCATAATGGTGTATTCTCATATCAGAAATTAAAGGATAAGATAAATGCCGAGGAAGATATTTATAAAATATGGAAGTTTATCTTAGCGATCATGGGCATCGTCCAAAAAAATACTGAAGAGGACACTGGAACAGTTGGCAGGTGTTGTATTTATAGTACTGACGAGTGGTGTAAAGAACTCGCAGAGAAGTTAATTCCAACTGTTAAGAATAAAATAGAATCAGAAGAAGATGCTGGAAAAATTGGGGGGTGTATTAAAAGCATTGAGGATGTGATGTGGTTAGATATTTTTTTGTTGGTAAGTGGCAGCGTATCAAAACTCGTAAACCAACTTGACCCAGATAAAGCAAAAACCCCTGAAGTTAGAGAGAAAATAATTGAATTGAAAAAAAGAACTTCAGAATTAAACCGCTCCCGCAATACTCATAACATCCGACAGCACAGCAGACGAGGTTTCCTTCGCTCCCGCTCCCCTCCCGATCAAGGTTAGGTCCCCGGCTACATCGGTATGCAGCATCACGGCATTCAACGACCCCGAGATATTCAGCGGATGATTTGCTGGAACAAGTCGGGGGGATACATCCAGGCGGTCAACATCCCCGATCAACTTTATCGCATAGCCGTGGTTTTTCGCCAATTCCAGAGCATCGGGAGTTATATCCTCTATGCCCTTTACCTTTACATCCTTGAATGAAACAGACTTATTCATCAACGAATTCGCTAGGATCACAACCTTTGAAGCGGTATCAAAGCCGTTTATGTCATAACTCGGGTCAGACTCCGCGTACCCCAACTCCTGGGCTTCCTTTAATGCCACATCAAACTCCACCCCCTCAAGGGTCATTTTTGTTAATATATAGTTGGTCGTGCCGTTCAATATGCCGTAAATCGAGAGTATGCGGTCTGCCTGGAGCAAACTTTTGAGGTTGATTATGGGAATTGCCCCTCCAACCGCCGCTTCATACATTAACTGCAAATTATTTTTCTTTGCCAGCGCATGCAGTTCATTGAATGCTATCGCAAGAGGTGCTTTATTTGAGGTCACGACATGTTTTTCATTCTTCAAAGCGGTTTTTATATGCTTTAATCCAGGCTCTCCGGTTTCTATATTACCGGGGGTGAGTTCAATGGCGATATCGGCATCCAGGGATTTCAATACGTCTATGGTGCTCGTATTCTGCCAATCATCATGCTGATCCAGTTCATTGTTTGCTAAATTCAGTGTTTTTTTTAAGTTAATGCCGTCGCTGTTAACGATACTCCCGTTTATCTCGCAGATCGCAGAAACCTTTAGATTGACACCGGTTTCTTTAAAATACTTTCGCTTTTCCATAAGGGTTTCCGCAACTCCCCTGCCGATAACCCCGAAGCCGATAATGATTAACTTCACTTCCTTCATGATATTTATTATTCCCTGAAAGAAAATAAAAGAAAAATTATTTAAATGCTGCGTATTCCTACTTTTCAGTGATCATTGGAACTCCAACAAGTTTTATCAAATCTTCCTCCTTCGTTAAGACAGGATAAGAAGGAACATTCACCACGTTGTCCCCCACCGCAACGTGACCGTGGGTAACGAATTGTCGTGCCTGTTTAATCGTATTTGCCAAACCCTTCCTATAGACCATCGTTTGAAGCCTGCGCTCCAATAGATCGTTTACCTTGAGGGACAGAACATCCTCTAAAACATCTGAATCAAGCAAGCCCATCTGATTCAATTTCGTCATCAGTTCACGTTCTCTTTTCTTACTATAAACATCCTCTCTATCTGAACCCAATAACTCTCTGGCACGGGTTCTAAATCTTCCAACTGTGGCCTTTGCTTTCCATATCTCTGATTTATTCTTTAAGCCGTACTCATTCTGCAGTTTATTCTCCTCCCCTATTCTTTCACCCGTCCAGGGATGTTTTGGACGAGAGTACATCCTCCTTTGCTTTCTTGGATCTCCCATCTTTAAAGTTAATTTAATATTCTATTATCTTATTATAAATAAAAATTAAAAAAATGGATAAAGTCAGAGCATTATTCATGGGCAGATTTCAGCCGTTCCATCTTGGGCATCTAAAGGTGATTGAAAATATCGCGGCACAGGAGGAGGCGGATGGAATTGTTATCGGGATAGGAAGTGCATTGGACAGCCATACACCCGAAAATCCATTCACCGCCGGAGAAAGGATCATGATGATAAATAACTCCATAACAAATATAGATACACCAATGTATTTAATCGCGATCCCCGATATTTATAATAATGCCGTTTGGGTACCGCACGTTATATCCCTGGCCCCGAAATTCCAGATTATTTACTCAGGAAACAAACTGGTTAGGAGATTATTCGAGGAACACGGAATAGATGTCAGAGAGCATGCATACTATAATCAAAACATGTACTCCGGGACGGAGATAAGGAAAAGAATCGTGGAAGGAAAAGAATGGGAGGATCTGGTGCCGGAGGGCGTGGTGGAAGTGATTAATTCTATAGGCGGTGTCGAAAGGATCAGGGAGCTGGCATAGTTATTCTAAATTGATTTCAGTATTCTCCCCAACAATTATTTTATGCAGTTTGCCGCAGACTTTTGTATATGAGCCTATCAGGCTGTCCATGAGCAGGATGTTTTTCAATTCACTTTTAATCCCTATTATTGAGTCCATTATTATTGAATTTTCAATCCTGGAGTCTTCACCTATCGAAACATTTGGGCCTATGATGGAATTCTCCACCTTACAATTTTTCTCGATTATCACCGGATCGATTATTTCAGAATTTTTAATCTTTCCTTCCAATCTTGATTCCATACCGGATAATAAAACCTTGTTTATCTCCAGCAGTGAATCCGGTCGGCCGCAATCATACCAATCAGAAACTCTAAAGGAGAGTAATTTTTTCCCCCTATCGACCATTCTCTGCAACGCGTCCGTTAATTGATACTCCCCCCCATTCCCTGATTTTTCACTTGTTATCTCACCCAAACAATCATACAGCAGCGGAGCATCTTCAATGATGTAGACACCTGCGATAGCCAGATTGGATGTCGGATGAGCAGGCTTTTCAACCAATCTGTTTATATATCCATCCTCCAATTCCACGATACCATAGCGCCGGGGATCGTCAACTTCTTTGACTGCTATGGAGCCAGAGATATCGGGATGGGATTTTATACTCTGTTCATGCAGAGCTAACATCTTGGCATAGTTGTCGGCGAATATCATGTCCCCAAGGACGATCATAACAGGGCGGTCCCCGACAGCGTCTTTTGTGATATAAACAGCGTGGCCTAAACCCTTTTGCTCTGCTTGATCTACAAACTTTATCTTAAATTTGTCCGCATACCCGCGTTCAACATAATCCATCACCGCATTCTTCTTATAACCCACCACCACCACGATTTCATCCACGCAGTTAACCAGCCTGTCCAGGATATGCCCGATTATCGGTTTTCCGGCAACATGTAAAATCGGTTTCGGAACCGTGTGGGTCAGGGGCTTCAATCGTGTACCTGCGCCCGCTGCAGGAATTACTGCGATCATCTTTGTTTTTTATTTTTTAACTTAATAATATTAAAAGTATAGTTTAAAAATGAAGTTAAAAATTGCGGCATTCCTGATTCTTTTATTCATTCAAGTATCCGTGTCTGCAGAAATAGCAGAGAGGAGCGTAGAGATCACCAATGTTGATATATCAATAGATAATGGGGGTTTCGTTAGCATCGAAGAGAAAGTAATCGTTAAAGGAGTTAATAACATAACGCTTTTAATCCCAAGAGATGTTGAGGTAGTGTCGGTGTATTCTGATGGGGATGTGCTTGAGTATGAGTTGCGGGATTATGAAATGGTGATAAATGCCACAGGTGTTGCGGGCAATGGCACAAATATAAGTTCAGAGGTTATAGAGGTGTCGAGGATAACTATTTTTTTCCCTGAATTAACAAGGAAATCCGGGAATATTACACTAAAATACGGATCGTCAAGATTTACATCCAAGATTTACAGGACATGGACATTCAGTATCCTGATCCCGACAACGGCGTATAAAACCGCAATTCGTATGAGATTTCCAAAGGGCACGCTGTTCACTTCTCTACCCATGAACATCAGGGTCGGATTCGAGGAAAATACCCTTATACTGGCATCCGAAAGCTATATTTTTGGATTTGCATGTAAGTATGAGATTATATCACCCGGCCCAGAAGTTGATAATGAGCCCCCCCTGATAACATTACAAAGTCCGTCAAATAATTCCGTGATGCTCGAAGGAACTGTAATCTTTCGATATAATGTAGAAGACGAGAAATCAGGGATAAGCAGCTGCAGGTTGATAGTAGATGGAGTGGTTGAGCAGGTGAATAATTCGATAAAAAAAGAGGGTATGAACCAGTTTACATATATGGTGAAAGGCGAAAGTTTTTGGAATGATTACGAATGGAGCATTGAATGCATTGATGATTCCCCAAGTGAAAATCGTCGTGAATCGGAGGTAAGAAATTTGAAGGTTATAAGTCCTTTGCTTATTGGACTCGGTGTGGCATTACTTATCATGATATTATTTGTCATTTTTATTATCAGAAGAAAAAGAAAGAAAAAAAGTAAAGAGGATGCAGGGAAAGAAGAGTTGAAGGAGAAAAGCAAGTTGAAGGAGAAAGAAGAGCATGAAGAGGATGTTGTTGAAGAAGTTGTTGAAGAAGAAAAGCAAGTTGAAGGAGAACGGGAAATTAAGGATTATGTCCTGAAATTGCTGGACGAGAATGAAACAACTGTGGTGAGATTATTGGCCAGGGTGGATAATGAGGTAACTCAGGCATACATCTATAAAACAACCGGCATGCCAAAAGCAACACTTTCTGATGTAATGAGGCGGCTGGAAGATAAAGATGTTGTAGAAAGGAAGAGGGAGGGAAGGACTAAGTGGGTAAAACTCAATGACTGGATTTTTGAGTGAAAACATTTATATTTATGCAATCCCGATACGCAAAAATTAAAAATAAATGGGTGAGAGAAATGAAAACAAAAAATTGGATGATTCTGGGTCTGGGGATGATTATAGTTGTTTCTGGACTGGCATTAGCAGCTAATGCCGATAAAAAAACGGACGAGTTAGATACTCTGGATTCTATTCAGGAGGCACAAGCAAGCGGTAAAGGATACGCACCTGGCGAGATTATTGTCAAGTTTAAACCAGGAGTTAAAGATGAAGTAATATCCGGGATAAATTCAAAACACGGCGCTTCGATGCTCTATACAAGTCGGTCTGCAGGTTTTAAACGATTGAGGATCCCAAAAGGAAAAACGGTTTCTGAGATGGTTAAGATTTACAATAAAAACCCAAATGTTGAGTATGCTGAGCCAAATTACATTGCATATGCTTTAATGACACCGAATGATCCCTACTATGGTTATCAGTGGCATCTCGACAATGATGTATATGGAGGAATTAACATGGAATGTGCATGGGATATTTCAACTGGAAGTAATGTCATAGTGGCAGTAATAGATACTGGTGTGGCGTATGAAAATTACGGCCGGCAATATAAGCAAGCCCCAGATTTAGCCAATACATGTTTTGTAGCGGGCTATGATTTCGTAAATGATGATTCACACCCTAATGATGACAACAGCCATGGAACTCATGTAGCAGGAACTGTTGCTCAAAGTACTAATAACAATAATGGAGTGGCTGGAGTAGCCTTTGAGGCATGTATAATGCCAGTTAAAGTATTAAATAAACAAGGTTCAGGTTCTTATTCCTGGATAGCGGATGGTATTTATTATGCAGCCGATAATGGTGCTCAAGTTATTAGTATGAGCCTTGGCGGATCTTCTTCTTCATCCACCCTAGAAGAAGCTCTTGCCTATGCTTATGACAAAGGAGTAACCATCGTCGCAGCCGCTGGAAATGATGGTATGGGCGGCCCTCCTCTTTATCCCGCAGCTTATGATGCCTATGTCATCGCAGTTGGAGCTACCAGATATGACGAAACCCGAGCACCTTACTCTACTACTGGAGATTATGTAGATATAGCCGCTCCTGGTGGCGATACAAGCGTGGATCAAAATGGGGATAGTTATGCTGATGGGGTCTTGCAGAACACTTTTAATCCAAGTACCAAGAATACCAGAGACTTCGGTTACTGGTTCCTACAAGGAACTTCAATGGCAACCCCTCATGTTTCTGGAGCAGCAGCTTTGTTGATAGCCGATGGGGTTGCTACTACTCCAGATGAAGTCAGAGATGCTTTGCAGTCCACAGCAGAAGATAAAGGAGACCCGGGCTGGGATCCAGAATACGGCTGGGGGATAGTGGATGCTTATGCTGCACTGACTTACACACTTGATACTATTCCTCCTTCTGCGGTTAGCGATCTTGCAGCAGGTAATCCAACCTTAACTTCTGTTACCCTGACATGGACAGCCACTGGTGATGACGGTAATGTTGGAACAGCGGGCTCTTATGACATAAGGTACTCCACTTTGCAAATAACAGATGCAAACTGGGACACGGCGACCAAAGCAACTGGTGAGCCAAAACCACAGCCCTCGGGCTCTGCAGAGACTTTTAAGGTGACTGGGTTATCATATAGTACAACCTATTACTTCGCTTTGAAAGTTCTTGACGATGCAGGCAATCCATCAGGACTATCGAATGTGTTTTCTGAAACCACGGCAACGCCAATAACAATATTTGAAGATGATATGGAATCGGGAGTAAATGGATGGACTACAGAGGGTGCAAATAATCTATGGGAGTTAGGAACACCAACCTTCGGACCAGGATCTGCCTATTCTGAATCAAATGCATGGGCAACAAAACTTGAGGGTAATTATGGAGTAAATAATGCTCTTGAGAACCTTACATCAGAACCAATTGATCTGACCTATGTAAACAGTGCTATTTTGGTCTTTCAGAACCGGTACGATACAGAAACGGGGTATGACGGCGGGGTGATATTGATCTCAACAGATGATGGAAATACATGGCAGTATGTAGAGTATGAAGGTTATGATCAGGGTTTGAGCGGTACGAGTTGGTATGCTTTTACAGGCAGTAGCGGAGGATGGAGACAGGAAGAAGTTGATTTAACACCTTATGTTGGAAATATGGTTAGATTAAGATTCGAATTCAGGTCAGATTCTTCTATAAATGATTATCCTGGTTGGTACATCGATGATGTAAGTATATTGGCGGAATCAGCAGAGCCAGAGTGCACCACAAATGCAGATTGTGATGATTATGTGAGTTGTACCGATGACAGCTGTGTTAGTGGGGTGTGTGTTTACACTCCAAATGATGCTAAGTGTCCAGCCGACGGATGGGTTGATAATGGAGTAACACAATGGGTCTCAACCGGTCCATGCACAGAGAAGGAACAAAAAGAGCAGGAACAGAGAGATTATTATTGTGATGCAACTTTAGATTGCCCGTACAATGTTGCCAACACTCAATGGGTTGATACTGGAAATACAGGAGATAAGGCAGATGGAACATCATGCGAGGATGGATTATTCTGTACCGTTGGAGAAACCTGCCAATCTGGAGCATGTACAGGAGGGCAAGATCGTGACTGTTCAGACGGGGCAGCATGCACGGATGATTCCTGCGATGAAACTAATGGTGTGTGTGTGAACACCCCCATAACCACCTGTACCTATGATGATGGTTGTTGTCTGGAAGGATGTGACCACACAAATGATAATGATTGTCTAGCGGTATCGACAATGCACACAGGCAACATTACTTTCACTTCTGATGTTCGGTCGTGGAGAACAACGCCGTATTGCAAAGTTACTGTAACTGTTCCAATAATAGATGCTTCTAATGCCGGAGTGAAAGAAGCAGAAGTGTATGGAAGTTGGAGTGGGGCATATAACGAAGATGTATCAGGAACTACAAGCGGCGAAGGATTGGTGTCTTTCAGAACTGGTTGGGTCAGAGGCTGTGGAACCTTCACTTTTACAGTGAATGATGTGACAAAAACCGATTGGGTTTATGATCCATCAGCGAACATAGAGACAAGTGATAGCATAACATTACCTTAATTTTTTCTCTTCTTCCCCCATGAGTTCACAAAGTTTACAACCGTGTTGCATACACAATAAGCACTATCGCGATTCCCGTTATGCTGAGAGTTGAAAATATATATGCCGGGAGGTCAAATGCCGGCATTCCAAGGTTTATGCCGGAAAATAAAGGTATCAGGATAAGAATAATGGAAAAAATACCTATTCCCGCGCCGATTCCTATCAATATGCTCGCGAGCAATTTCTGGTTTACGTAGAGGAGCAAACTCCCCAGGAATACTGCAATTACCCCTAACGATGCTGCCCAAAATAGCCCATTTACCAAAGGCATCATTACTGGTATGTGCTCTTCCATGAAAATCCAGACACCTCCCGGCACATAATTTATAAAACTATGCGTTTCGTATGAGCCTATAAAAAGCAGGATTCCCCCAATCACGCATGTAATGGCTGCCCTTTTCCTGCTCTTTTTACCCATTATCTTATTTATATTCTATTCTAATAATTAGTAAAAATTAAACAGAAATGGGCAAAAGATTAATTCAGCAAAGAAGAGGAAAAGGAACTCCAAGGTACAGGGCACCCTCGCACAGATTCAAGTCAGATGCCAGATACCCTCGATGCTCGGGGGATACGATAAAGGGGCAGGTGGTGGGGATAGTTACGGATGCTGCTCACTCTTGCCCGCTTATGAGAATCCTTTTGGATGGGACATTTGAGGAGATCTTAATGCTCGCCCCGCGGGAAGTTAGAGTGGGGCAGTGGATCGAAATTGGCAGTGATGCAAGGCCCGTGAATGGAAACGTCCTCCAGTTAAAAAGTATTCCGGAAGGTACCAGCATCTACAACATAGAATTGCTTCCCGGAGACGGCGGGAAACTTGTCAGGACTTCTGGCACCTCCGCCTATTTAGTTTCGCATGAAGGTGATAAGGCGAACATACTTCTGCCGTCAAAGAAAAACATAATGGTGAATGGAGATTCAAGGGCAACAATCGGCAAGGTTGCAGGAGGGGGAAGAGTTGAAAAACCATTCGCTAGAGCAGGGCGGAAGCATCATGCTAAAAAAGCAAAAGGAAAGTTATACCCCATAACAGGGGGGGTTCACATGAATGCTATTGATCATCCTTTTGGAGGAAAGGCATCAACGATAGGGAAATCAACAACAGTCTCCAGGTACGCTTCTCCTGGAAGGAAGGTCGGGCATATTTCAGCAAGACAAACCGGCAGGAAGAAGGGCAGGAAGTAGTTCAGTACCAACCCCACATTCTCTTCTCACATGGCTTTAATTGCCCCCATTTAACAACCTCAAGACCCCTCATTATCACATCAGGGTTCTTTCTATCGTCCGCTTTCTTGATTATTTTTCGGGGATTTTTTGAAAGGGCGTTTTTTGCTTCCCTGTCTGTCATTCCCAATGCCTTTCCGATTGCAACGAGTTCTCCTGGTGCTCTCATTTCCCATTGATTGCGAGCGTTGGAAGTTATAATTACTGGAGCGTCATATTTTCTTGCCAGATGAACGTTTTGTCTCATCCTGCCCATTATCATGGCCCTTTTTACGCCAGAAGAGTTTAGAATATCTGCAAAGTTTATCTCCATCCCAATGCATCTTTCTGCCATCAATTTAGCCATCACGTGGTCTATTCCGGAATCTTTCTGATCCATAAAATCTCTTCGTGCAGAGTGCTCGGGCCTGCATAAGACATCAACTTCCCAGGTCTTTGGTGCATTATTATTTTCGCAGGTATCAACCAGAACAATATCTGCATCCTTCAGCACCTTTCTCGACTCCTTTCTGGCATCCCCGGACCCGTTTAAAATTCCGCCGATAAAAATCTCAATGCCCGCACTTAACTTTCCGATTTCATCGGTAAATTTCTTGAACTCCCGGCCAACGGGATACGCTAAGCAAATTCCCTCAAAACCAAAGTTTTTCGCGAAACTCACGGTGCGCTCTAATTCATTCAGGTCGCTTGGCTGGATATGCAGGTCGTAATATTTCAATTTTGTTTTTATATGTATTAGAAAGTATATACTTTCTAATAATACATAAAAACATTTCAAATTGCTATGCAATTTGATGTATTAAAATTTGTAAAACAAATTTTACATATTTCCAAAGGAAATTTTTCTTGATTAATAGTATTAATATATGAAAAACTTTTAGAAAGACTTTTATGAAAAAAACTGGAGCGGCATCCATGGAATCTATAATGGTTGTTGGGTTCGTTATGCTGATCTTTATGGCAATATTCATTGCAGCCCGGGAAAAACAAAAAGAGGCGGAGCAGCAGAAAACATTTTTGGACGCACAAAGGATTTGCCACAGCGTGGCGGCCAATATAAACACGATAAGCGAGCAGGGTGATGGGTACTACCTCTATTTATCGGTTCGGGATAAACCTTATGGAGGGCAGGATTACGATACACTCGTCTATAAGCAGGGGGGATAACATGGGTCACTTTAATTTTTATTTTTTGATGCAATAAATATTAATAATACGAAAAACTTTTAGAAAAAAGTTTTATTTTCTTTAAAGTTTTATCAAAAACAATGAAAAAAATCGGGCAAGTATCCGTGGAATTTATACTGGTTGTTGGATTCATTATGTTGATCTTTATGGTGGTATTTATTGTAGTCTGGGAAAAACAAAAAGAGGCGTTGGAGCATAAAACATTTTTGGACGCACAAAGGATTTGCCACAGCGTGGTGGCCAATATAAACACGATAAGCGAGCAGGGTGATGGGTACTACCGCTTTTTCTCGGTCCCGGATAAACTTTATGGAGAGCAGAATTATAGCCTAACCATCTATAAATATGGGGTGGAGATAACATGGGGTACTGAAGGGTACGCGTGGGTCGAATCCCCGATCACCGCGGCTGCACAGGGCCGTGTCCATAAAGGAGAGGAAAACAAAGTTATGAATTGCGGCGGGGTGATATGCATTGGAGACGTGAATATAACATGCGAGGAGTGCCTCAACAATACTGCCCCCAATGTAACCATATCATACCCCGCTCCAGGCACTTATGACTGCGGCACCATCACGTTTATAAACGGTACCGCAAGCGATATTAATGGAAACGACACCATCGGGGTAGTTGAGGTTAAGATTGATTGGGATCCCTGGAAAAGTGCTTCCGGTATAAACAACTGGAGCTATCCATGGGCGCCGACCGAGGATGGTACTTACAGTATTAAGGTCAGAGCAACTGATGAGTACGGGGGCATGGGGGAATATGAAATCAGCGTGAACATAAGCAAGTGCACCAATCTCAAGCCCGTGAATGGAACATTTACTCCATCAACGGCCAGCACCGGTGAATCGATCCCTATTAGCATTGATGTTAACAATACCGGCGTTGGGAGCGCTGCATCGGTTGTCGTGAATTTCTCCTGTCCTTTATGTCCCGTATGTATCCCAGGTCCCGTATGTACACTGGGTTGGAGCAACTCCAACACAATATCGGAACTTGGTTCAGGTCAAACTAAAACAGCTACCGTTATGTGGCCGGTCCCACTCAATGCTATAAATTATAGTATCACCGTGACCGCTGATCCCGCCGATGCGATAGATGAGTCCAATGAGACGGATAATGACTATACTCATATAGTCCAGGTGGTTACGGACCCTCCAACCTCGAATATTACTGACCCGGAGGATGGCGATGCATTGAATTGTGGCCAGATCATTATTAAAGGAAACGCATCCGATGATGGCTGGATTACGAAAGTTGAAGTCAGCACAAATGGAACATACGGTCCGTGGTATGAAGCAGAAGGAAATGAAACCTGGAATTACACATGGACCCCGCCCGAAGACGGCAATTACACGATTTGCTCGAACGCGAAAGATAACAATAATTATTCACAAATGTTCCAGCACTGCATTAATGTAACGGTCAGCGGATGTGCAGAACTTCCGAATCTCGTCCCTGTGGAAGACACATTGATTCCAGAATATGCGGGTGTAAACTCAACTATGGATTTGTGCGTAAACGTAACAAATAACGGAGGCGGAAACGTGACGGAAACATTCGTAGTAAGATTTACCAGTATGAATGAAAGCGGAAGCTGTGACGGAAAGAGATGTTACGGTAAAAGCGTTGACGGACTTAATGTCGGCGAAGTAAAGCGGGTCTGCGTATTTAATGTACAGGCTCCAAACGCAACCAAAAATTACACGATAAGTATAGAGGTTGATTACTTTAACAACATAACCGAAAGAAACGAGACAGATAATAATGATACCGGGGTGATTGAGGTGATTGAGATTTTCTGCAACATAGAATTAATACCAGGTTCTGTGTGGCAGGATCACCCGCAATTTGTGAGATTTAAGATAATCAATAACGGAACATATCCACAAACAATTGATAACATGAACGTGACATGGGATTTAGTTGGCGCAGTGATGCAAGAGGTGAATATACCCCAAGGCGACGAAGTATGGGGCGGCACTGCTGGCAGCGGACAAGCGGTAGATATTGCAGACGTTACAATAGACGCCGGCACTGAAAACACTGTTAAATTAGGTTTTGATAGAAATATGAAAGATGCAAATATTGCGGTTATATTCATACTTGATGACGGCGCGGTGTGTGACCCGATACTGCTCTACGCACCGGGATCGAACGAAACCTGCGGCAACTGCATGGATGAGGATAATGATACTCTGCCGGATTGGGCGGACCCCGACTGCAACCAGTTCTTTAGAGATGAAGGCTGCGGAGAGGTCCATTATTGTGATCCCCCCGATGGCGATAACTGTGCCGGGGACTGTGGCAGCTGCAGTGACAATCTTGGGAGTATGCCAGAGTTAGATGACAATGACACCAAAACATGCAGCAACTACTACGGCTACAGCACGGCGGAATGGCACTTCTATAAGATCATTCCTGGCGCAGACGGGAAATTGATAGTGAACTTTTCTGGAAACGCACCGCTGGGCGGAAGTGAAACGGATTTAAGCATTTATAATACATTATGTAATCGTTTAAACCACACATATGGATCGTCAGAGTCGAACATAGTCATAAGTTATGATGTGACTGCTTTGAATACCTATATTATTGCACTGGATGTTGATGCATGCATTGCGGATAATGATTGCGCTATCGGCAATTGCACCTGCGGCTATACGCATCCTAAGTATATAGCATGTAATTGCTCAAAAGTCGGATCATACACCCTGACAACAACCCTGACCCCATAGGATTTGGAGTGCGTGCCGGGAAATGTTTGATGGGGATAAGAATAATTGCGGCGGGAAACCGGGGAGCAGTGACGATGATAGCAGGGTTTATGTTTCAGAAATTACTGGCCCGGAATTTGATATAATATTCGACATAACCCGTACTCCATACGCTTGCCGACAGACAGGAAAAAACTTAGGAGAAAATCAGCGCGCTTAAGCGAGGAAGGCAGATGAGGAGGGCGTTGGGATTCGAACCTTACATTGAGTATTACTTTAGGGCGGGGGACATGACATATATTTTTATTTTTCTGATTCCCACATATAATTAAAAACAAAAGTGGACAAAAAAATATTGTTATTTGGAGTTTGTTTTGTTATTGCAATCGGGTTAATTGCCCAGGTGGCAATTGCAGGAAATAGTAATGGGAAAGGGAAGCCAGAAAAGCCAGGCTCCTGCGGAAATGGTAAATGCAACGGCAAGGAAACATGTGAAAACTGCCCGGAGGATTGTTGTACAGAACCGCCGGAACCGCCGCCTGAACCGCCAATACCGCCGGAACCGCCTGTTTGTGCCGAGTGCATATGTGATGGAGACCACCAATTAAAATGCATGATTGTTTGGGTTTGTGAGCCGGTACCATGTGATTGCAGCAGCGATGTTTGTGGTTGTCCTCTTGGGATGGTCTGCGAGCCTGTCTGGAGTTGTGGGTGTGACGGAATACATTGCGAACCCGCTTGCGAGGATGTTGACGGCACATACAAATGCGCATGCGGCGATTGCGAATGTGAATGCAATATGGCCGGTTGCGGGATACTATTGTAAAATATACCCTCGCCGTGCGCGGAAATAGTTATGATGATCAGCAGAAAACTGTCCGTTAGACCGGGATATATTTATATTTTTCAAAAACAATATAATAATATAAGCGATTTTCTTTTTAGATGCATAAAATTTCCATTGGAAATTTTGCACCCAAAAATGCTCTGCATTTTTTTAGGAAAAAAGAAAAACGCAATCAAAATTCTAATGAATTTTCGATACCTTCGGAAAAGAAAAACTAATATGGTTTATAATACATCAAAAAGAAATATGAAACTGAAAAACAAAAGGGGTTATGCACTAACATGGGATGCAATATTGGCACTGGGATTTGTTTTAGTCTTTTTAGCAGCCATGTTCTCGTTGCAATACGTAAAGGTCAGCGAGGTCTCCACGATGGAGTACAAGATCCTCCATTATGTCTCAGAGGACGTATTGGATGTTTTGAACAAAAAAGGTATCTTAGATGAGATAGGGGAGGAATTTGCTGTCAGCAATGTTAGTTCCATGGAAGAAAACATGACAAAACTTCTAAACGAACTTATACCGGAGCACATTGGCTATAGGTTGGAGATAATCGAATGGGATGAAGATACGGCAAATTATGGGACATATCTTATAACTGAAAATCTAACGAGAGCGGGGGATATGGGAGAGGCGGAGGTTCTTACGCACTCTGCACGGCTCCTGGTTGGATACGGGAAGGAAAAACCGGTGTACGGCGATGTTGCCAGATCGTATATACTTCTCAAGGGGCTGAATTTCACTGGGGAGATATGGGATCTGCTTGAATGTTTTGGCACAGATCCCTGCTATTGCTGTGCTGGTCCATCCTGTACAGCCCCCACAGGTGATCCAACTGACTGCAGCGCTGCAGAGTTAAATAATCTCAAGGGGGATGAGGTTTTTTGTTATGCTGAAAACTGCACTGTTAATCTACCTAATAACGTGCAGGGCGATCCATCGGATGCGGATCCAATAGCTCATATTTATTGCTGCGGGATCATCCCGGGGTCAGGACTGAGAGGTAACTGCACCACTACTGCTGGCACTACTATGAAGCAGGGTGTGGATTTAATGTGCTGTTCAGAAGGATGCACGGTCAGCGGGGGAAACGTGATGAATAACGATGTCAACCTGACGTGCCTGGGGGATAATTGCAAGGTTGATATTTCATCCGGCAATAAATTCGATAATCGCGTCAACATTGCAGGCTGCGGCAACTATTCTGACGTATATGTTAACGTTGATGGACATTTCATGGGGCCAGACAGTGCCGCTTACTGCAGCGGGGAAGACTGCACCGTCTATGTTCGTGCAGAGGGCTCAGGGAAAATTGAGGATTCGGATATTTATTGTTACGGTGATGGATGCAGTGCAGAAGCATATGCAGAAAATAGTTTCACCAATGTAGATGTTTACTGTTGCGGGGCGGGGTGCAATGCCACCTGTAGTGGCGCAGCAGGCGGCTGCACTGAGCATGAGAATACTGGATGTCCACCAACACCACTATGTGATAACACATGGTGTGATGAACACTGCAATATCTCTACAGATGATGAATTAGTATATATCCCAACGCCCTACACTGCACCCGCCTTAAAATCAGATGGGAGCGGTAATATAACAGTTTACTATGATAAAAACGGAGATAATGCACCTGATGGAAACTCCACGATAGATATTAATCCGGGCTCAAATGACACCTTTGACCCCTGTCACGACCCCAATAACTGCACGGCAGAGAACATATTGGATTCCGCAGATTTTGCTTTTGCCTGGTTGATGGATTTGATAAACACAAATGATACGGATTCAAACGAAGGTATTATTGATCCATTGGTGTATTATACCACCAATAGCACTAATAATGATGGCGATGGTGGTGAAGACAATCCGGTGGATGTTGATTTTGGCAGTTCAACTCTAGAGTTTTATGTTGTTCACGGAAGCAATATAAGGTCTCTATGGGGTCCGATAAAATTTAAATTGATTGTTTGGAGAGATTAATTAAAATTTAAAAAATTTAAAATGAACAAAAAAGGTTATATATATACATTAACCGCGATTATGTTGGTTATCGTGATAATATTTATTATAACATTCTATTTCATAGTCCCTGAGACGGAAATGAGGGATGTGTCCGGCAAGATAAGGTGTGACGAACTCCATTACTTTGTCGAGGATGTTAAAGTGGATCTGGACAGGGCAATGGGGGTGTGTGGAAGAAGAGCAACAATTTATGCCATAGATTATGTTATTTATAATAAAAGCGCGTCATTGGCAAATTTCAGTTATGTCACACCGTACAGCAATGAGACGCTGAATGGCAGCGAGGCAGCGATATTAGAGTTGATATATAGCGGCACATTGGAGGGGGAACCAAACCCTTACATGCAAGGCAATTCCCTCATCGACTGGGTGAATAAGATGGAGGTTGGCGGCACAGATGCGCATTTTAATGTTACCATAAACATACTGAATATCTCAATAGCACCTTACGATCCCTGGAATTTCACTCTGATACCGATATTTGAAATCGACATTCATGATGAAACCGGGATGTGCCATTATAAGAAAACAAATGTAACCATTGTGTCGGTAACAACAATAGTTGGTTTGGAGGATCCCCTGTACCCATTACAAACATCCGGGGCGATTGTAAAAATTGTTGACAATGGCACAGTTCAAATTGTAAAGAAAGGCGTTATCGGGTGCGGCGAGGGCGGGGGCAATGGAGACGGCACAGGGAAGGTATCGACAGGCGGCACACCCACTAATCCGGACCATATGATCCGCGTTATAACTGGCACGGATCTTGGAATTGTTGATCCTGGATCATATACGCCCTCATTAGACGACTATGCAGGTGTGGTGAGCACGGAGGAGTGCAATCAAACAACGCCAGGTAATGTAACGGTGCCCTACATTCTCGACACTGGAGAATATAACGAATCCGCACCCTCATGTAACTGTAGTGAAACGGTGGAACTGAATGCGAGCGAAGGCGATTGTATTTTCTTAAGCAATGGGGACCATGTCATTAAATCCGGCACTCACAGCATTGATTTCAACACATCCGGTTATTATCCAAGTACCGTTGAGGTTGGTCCAGGCAGCAATTACAGTTTGAATGGCCCGAGTTTCTTTGACAGGTTGGAGGGGAATTTGAACCTTTCTGAAAAGTATTTTGACAGACACGTAGAGTTTTGCGACAGAGTGGATGAACTTGACATAGACTTCCCGGATTGTTATAATACGCCCGTCGGTTTAGAGAGTTTCGTGTTCCCGTACGATCTTGATCGCTATGATCTCTACGATTGCACAAACTGCACATGGGTTGATTATCTGTACTGGCAGGGTAAGTACGGCTGTCTTGCAGACGGTGTCTGCAAGGGCGTTTCTCCTACAAACAATAAGACGGTTGAGTTCAGGATTGATGACGACCACAGAAGTAAATATAACCTAACCTGCTGATAATTTTTCATCCACAAGCCCCTGTGTTTTTGCACGAGCATCCTTTATTCTTTTTCTTCTTTCCCCCAGTCTTTTGATTTCCCCACCGCTTTTTTTCTTTCTCCCGGCGGCCATTTGCTCAACTTCTCTGGGATTCGCGGAGCCCGTACTCATCCTCCCGATCCCGGAACTCGTGATGGCAGTAAATTCTTTCCTGCTTATCCTTAAATCATATTTTGTTATTTTTTTATTGAAATCATTGAAATCCAGGGCATTGAAATCAAGTTTAGAGATGATATCGTAGGCTTGCCTGAATGCCAGACCTTTCCGGACAAGCAGGTTTGCCAGGTCCGTTGCAAAAATGCTTTTATCTTCCTCCGCCGTTTTTCCCATCCTTTCTTTATCAACTTCCAGGGAATCAAGCATCCCGGTCATAACCTTCAGGTTCAGTTTCACGGTGTCAAAGGAATCCCACAGCGGGGTTTTATCTTCCTGCAGGTCACGGTTGTATGAATAGGTTATTCCCTTCAGGGTTGTTAATAAATTTATCAGATTGCCGTAAACCCTTCCTGTTTTTCCTTTTATGAGTTCGGCCATATCGGGGTTTCTCTTCTGGGGCATTATTGACGAACCCGTTGCGAATTCATCAGCCATTTTTATAAAACCGAATCCATCGGCGCCGAAGATGATTAACTCCTCGCACAGTCTGCTTAGATTTGACGCCAGAATTGCTAAATCCGCTAAAATCTCGGCAGCAAAGTCGCGGCTTGCAACTGCATCAAGAGAATTTTCAACCAGCCCGTCAAAACCGAGCAGTTCAGCAGTAAATTTCCTGTCTATCGGGAAAGACGTGCCGGCAAATGCTCCCGCTCCAAGAGGACACAAATTAACCCTCCCGTAAGCATCCTCCAGTCTTTCGACATCTCTTGCGAACGCGTCATGATATGCCAGACACCAATGGCCGAACAGATAGGGCTGAGCAACCCGTAAGTGGGTATAACCGGGCATTAATGTGCCCTTGTGCTTCTCTGCAAGTTTCAGCAAAACCTCTTTTAGAGAAATTAATTCCTCAATTACATCATTAATCTCCCCTCTGCACACCATTCTGGTGTCCGTTACGGTCTGGTCATTCCTGCTTCGGGCGGTATGCATAACCCCTCCTCTTTTAAAATTTCCGGTAACAAAATCCTCGATGTTCATATGCACATCCTCCAGGTCATCTTTAAATTCGAATTTTCCTTCTTCAAATTTCTTTTGGGCATCCCCAAGCCGCCTGAGAACCCCCCTCAAATCCTCCTTGCTTATTATCCCCTGTTTTCTCAGCATCAGGTTATGTACCTGAGAGTTCCAGATGTCGGCTAAAAACAGGCGCTTATCGACATCCAGCGATTGGGACAGTAGTTTAGCATCCTCTTCCAGATTTTTTACAAATTTTTTTCTGAGAACCATTTGTTTTATCAAAATATAATTATGATAATACAATAAAAAAGATTAAAATTACGGCACTATTATATCAAAGTAGATGGTATCGCTTGTTTTTTCGGTTCCCGCCCACACGTCGATGCTCATCGGGCACCTGAATTCCTGCCCCGACCTGTAACCATTAAATTTCCTGAAATTTATTGTTATCTCTTCTTTTTCCCCGGAGGTTAGATTTAAGATAATATGGGATCTTTTACCGAAATCTATTATCTCCTCCCCGACGCAGTCCTTCTTTAAAACAGCAACATCAATTCGGTCTATATCTTTACCCCATATGTTCTCAACATCAAAAACTATATCCGATTCAAATAAGTTTGAATCCATTGATACCACCTCATCCTTGATTCTGGTGATCCGGACCGTTTGATTCATGGTGAATACATCCCCTTCTGGTGTCACATTTTTTTCTGTCACGTTCGTTATAGTTGAGGAAGCATCCATGGTCCCCGATCCATTCGAGGCGTTTTCCACAATCTCCTCTTTTTCGCCACCTATACACCCGCAGAGTCCTGCAACTCCTGCCAATGCCAGCCCAATAATCAAATATTTTGCAATTTCCATTTTTAATCTCTTTTATGTATTAATCGTGTTATTATTAAAAAGCCGGTGTGAGCGAGCATCCTTGAATGCGGCCTTACGACTTTCAAATCCCAGTTTCTCACCAGGCATTCCATGGCTTCAATCAAAAATCGCCCGTTGCTTTCGATCAGGGCATCATAAAACTTCTTTGCCTGCTCGATGCTTGGGCAATACGAAACCAGGTAGGCGCCAATTTTCAAACTCTCTGAGGCATGTGGAATAACCTTCCAGGGTTCAGGCAGATCGAGACAGATAAGATCCAATTCATCTTCTTCTATGCCTTCATAAATGTCCTTCAATTTTACCTCGACATTCCCGATACCTGATTTTTTGAAATTTTCCTTCGCCAGTTGAGCAAAATCCTCCCTCACCTCATATCCGGCTAACTTTTCAGGGTAAACGAGGTTTGCAAAAAACATCGTATTTAGTCCGGAGCCAACTCCTGCTTCAACAACCCTGCATCCTGACTTTATCCCGGCATATCCGGCAATTAAAGCACTGTCCTTCAACGACATGATCTGGGGGCTTCGCTTCGCTTTTTCCATAAAATCCAGAGCGTTTGGCTCGACAATATAATATTTATGCCCGAGATGCGTCTCTATAACGTCCCCAGGATTCTTTTTTTGCAGTTCCTTTGCGGAGATAACGCCGTGGTTTGTATGCACGTCATCGGTTCCCTTCACCAGGTATTTCTTCCCCTTATCCCCCCTTTCATCAATAAGCAGATACATATTTATATTTTATTTGATTTTTAATATAATAATAATCTAAAATGGATGAGATTGATTGCCGGGAAGGATGTTGTTGTTCAGAAAAAGACAGACAGGGTGGAGAAGGAAGCGGATGCAAAGAAAGAAGAAATGGTGAAAGCTGCGGAGGCGCAATCCAGGAAGATTGTCAAGAAAGCAGAATCCGAGGTTGATAAAATAAAGTCCGCGAATGTAGATAAAGCCGTTGGGATCGTTATGGAGGAGTTCAAGGGCTGAATACCTATCTTGTCTCCAGGACCTTTGCCCTTCCCCTGAATTCTATGTAGGTTACGTCATCACCTTCTTTGATTTCTTCAAATAACTCCGGGGGTATCTCGGCGTCCACCATCTCATAGTTATCCATGCTCATCACCTGGACCCTTCCCTCCACCTTTGAGATAAACTGCCCGTGGCGCCTGATAATCTCAACATCCTCCATTGTTTCATGCGGACCCAGGTTCATCACATATCTATTGCCCGAGAACATGCTCAGAAGTTCCAGTTTCGCCCTGGTATGAGAATGCTTTGAAATAACTTTTAGCTCCATTTTCTGAACCCTGCAGGGCTCATTCTCGTAAAGCACGTAATCTCCTTTTTTTAACTTTTTGACATGGATCATTTTATGATCAATTACTGCTGTATCTCAATGTTCTTTGTGGCATTGGCGATAATCTCGCTATTATAAATTATCTCCCCCCTGATATTATATGTTCCCGGACTGATTCCAGCGCACCCCGTGCATGAAGGCATCTGGTATGTTATGCTCTTTATGTTTTCCCCTGCGGTTAAATTCATATTAACCTCGTTATTCAGATGATATCTTCCTCTTGCATTGATGCCATAAACTTTGACGGTAACATTCCCGATTTCTTCGGAACTGTCTATGCTTAGAGTGATGTTTGCAGTTTGTTTTGAGCGATACAATTCCTTATCTGTTGAGATGTTCATCTTTACTTTCGTGCATTTATTGTCCATACATTTACCCTCTCTGCATCCGCAGTCGCTGCAGCAGTTCTCTTCGCTTTCTCCCGCACCGCATCTTTTATTGCCGCAAACATCCGCTTGCGGTTCTTTAATATATATGTTCTCGCCGTCAATATCTAGGTCAACCCCCATAAGACCCGAAAGATTAAGGTCTGTTCCATCTTCCTGCCCGATGTAGTTCCCTGTTGCAGGATCAAAGAGCGTGCCGTCCGGACATCTCAGGGTGTTGTTAACTAAACTTTTGCTGTCAAACGCTGTCCCGCTCCGGGATGGACACTTGCCAAGGTAGGCGTGATAACTTCCATTCAGGTTTATCAATATAACCGGCTCATTCCCGTATGTAAATACCTTCGCGGTTCCTTCACCAATTTCCGATGTCTTTGCTGCAGGCTCCTCTTTTTCCTCTATACACCCGCAGGTCAGCCCCACAAATACAAGTATCAGTACTATTTTTTTCATTTTTGCACAATCTTAATAAATTAACGATTGGAAATAAAAATTATAAAAATCAACCCGTCAAAAACCCCACTTCTTCATCATCCAAGTCAAATCTTCCCTTTAACTCTTCCGCATCCATCTTTCCTGCTTTAAGCAGTGCCCTGAACAATGGAATGTAATCGCGGGCAAAGACCCTGGATGAAACATGCAGGGAGGGCGAAATTTTCTCCCCGATCGATCCCTTTAACCCCCGCTCTTTTTTTGTTCTGCTCATCGCCTGGATGTATGAAGGATAGGAGTATCGGTAAGCAATTCCCGCTTTCGGAGATACAATGATCCCGGATGTCATTAAGGGATTTGCGTATCTTAAAAAACCCCAGTACTGTCTGCTTGTAATTCTTGAGATGAATATGTCCGCCCTTGAAAGGTAATGGTATACGGAACTTAACTCTTTAGAAGTAAATCTCTGGGGGGCATTCTCGTCCAGCCAGAGCAGCAGATTGCGGGGCTCTTCTTCCAAATCCCATGCAGCCTCAACACCCTCTCTTATATCCCTTGCACCAAAGATCTTAGATAACGCTTTAAAGATGTCTATTGATTTATCTCTCGGCTGCAACAATCCCAGATCATCTTCAGATATTGATTCTTTTCCAAAGGCGATCGTTTCGAGATCGTTTATTGCAGCCCTGACATCCCCGCCGGACTTCTCTGCAATTTTCAGTAATATTTCCTTTTCCGCAGCAATCCCCTCCTTTCTGCAGATTATCTCCAGCATCCTTGCGGTGGTCGTGGCTCTCGGTCGCTGCACCAGCACCTGCTCGCAGTACTTTTTGACGGTTGCTAACTTGGTGTTTTTAACATCGTGCGTGATCAACATGGTTGGGTTCCTCGTGTTTTTCACCAGCTCCAACAGCTCCCTGCCCGGAAATCGCACCCCTTTTCTCAGACGCTCGACATTATCGATGAGTATTAACTTTTTTGTCCCGAAGATGCTGGCGGTTTGTGCGGCGGTCAGGGCATTATCTATATTGTCGCTTGTGATCTCAACAATGTCCCAGTTGAAGGCATCCGCAAGAGCTTTGGCTATAATCGTTTTCCCGACCCCTATGCCACCGTGCAGCAATATCGGCTTATCCCACCTGTACCTCTTCAGTTTATCTATAATAGTTAAATTCCCGATTATCTCATCCAGGGTTTTTGGCTTATATTTCTGAGACCACATTCTCTTACTTATTTTATTTCTTAATTTTTAAATAATATAGTAAAACACTATAATAGTAACTCACTATAATAAACTTTTAGAAAAACATCAAAATTTAAAAAATTTTGTGTTCCAAAAGTGCAAAGCACTTTTGCGAAGTTTAATCAAAAATATAATTTATCTAACGATAAAAATGAGATTCATAAATAGAACAACTGAGTTAGAGGAACTTAAAGAAAAAGAGAAATCTTATTTGGAGAATGCAAATGGAAAGAAAAAGTTAATGCCGAAAAAATCCTGAAAAAGTTGAAGGAAAAAGCAGAATATGTACCCTGGCACAACCATACAAGAACCGAAAGTTATGCGGTATTTGCAAAATCATTCACCAAAAAAATTAAGGAATACGAAGGCAAAAAAGTCTGCTGTTTTGACCTCAAAGATATTAAGGAATTGCTAAAATCGTAAATTAAAAATGCCGACCTTTTCAGTAATCCTTGTAGGGCCAAAGTACCCCGGAAATATAGGGGCTGTGGCAAGAATAATGAAAAACTTCGGGCTTATGGAGTTGATATTGCTCAATCCCGCGGAACGAGAAATTTCAAAAAAAGCGAGAATTATGGCGACTCACGCCCAGGATGTTTTAAACGATGCGATAACTCTGGATAGTTTTGATGCCCTAAAGGAACGATTCGATTTCTTGATTGCCACAACCGCGGTTATCGGGAGGGATAAGAACCCGCTCAGGACCCCGATTCTTCCAGAACAATTAGAAACCGCCGTGGATCTTGAGGGGAAAATCGGTCTCGTTTTCGGCAGGGAGGATCACGGGTTAAGCAATGAAGAAATCGAGATGTGCGACTTGCTTGTCACGATCCGGGCATCTTCAGATTACCCTACCTTAAATGTCTCCCAGGCGGTAGCAATTATATTGTACGAGATCTCAAAACTGGAAAGGAAAGGGATCGGGCTGAAGAAGTTCCGCAAGGCAGATAAAATAGAGAAAGGGGTTTTGCTTGAGAAGTTTAATGATCTGGTTGATGCCGTCGGCCTGGAGGATTTCAGGGCAAGGATAGCAAAGAAAACATTCAAGTCCCTGATCGGGAGGGCATTCATATCCGGGAGGGAAGCGTTCACCCTCACGGGGGTTTTCAGGAGGGCGTCCGAGAGGATTAAGGGTATGGGGGATTAATTTTTTTTCTTTTTTAAAATCTAAATGAAAAATATGAACCCTGAATTAGAAAGGATAGCGAAAAAAGAAGGGGTAAGGAAGGAAAAACTGGAGAAGAGAACCATGGAGGGTTCAGTCGTTATTGTCAAAAATGCAAACAGGGAAATCGAGCCCCTGGTGATAGGCAGCGGTTTAAGAACCAGGGTGAACGCGAACATCGGGGTCTCCCCGACCGCATCAACTATGGAGGATGAAATCAAAAAGGCAGATGTAGCAATAGAGGCGGGAGCTGATGCGTTGATGGATCTAAGTATAACAAAGTCCAGCCGGATAGACAGGATCAGGAGGAAGATAATAAGGCACACTTCAATACCTCTTGGCACGGTTCCGATATACCAGGCGATCGCGGAAAACAGTATCCATGATGTAACCCTTGAGACAATTCTGAAGGTTATCGAGACACAGTGCAGGGACGGGGTTGATTTCATGACCATCCATTCGGGGATCACAAAGAATATCGTTGACGGGTTAAAGGGCGGGAGAGTTATTCCGATAACATCCCGCGGGGGTTGTCTGATCGCCGCCTGGATGACTAAGAACAATGAGGAGAATCCTCTCTACGCGCATTTTGATGAAGTACTTGAAATTTTAAGGGAATATGAGGTTGTGATAAGCCTGGGGGATGCTCTGCGTCCCGGCTCGATAGTCGATGCCTCGGACAGCCCGCAAATCCAGGAATTGATGAATCTCGGGAGATTAAACCGGGCGGCGAAGAAAGCAGGCGTTCAATGCATTATCGAAGGCCCGGGGCATGTTCCGCTGGATCAGATAGCGATGAATGTTCGCCTGCAGAAAACTATGTGCGATAACGCCCCGTTTTATGTTCTGGGACCGCTGGTTACGGATATTGCGCTTGGGCACGATCACATTGCCGGCGCCGTGGGGGGAGCAATTGCCGCGCTCCATGGAGCTGACTTTCTGTGCTATGTAACCCCGAGGGAACACCTGGGTTTGCCGGATGCGGATGATGTCCGCGAAGGGGTGATTGCGTCAAGAATCGCGGCGCATGCGGCAGATATTATCAAGCTGGGAAATAAAGAAAAGGACCTGGAAATGTCAGAAGCGAGAAGGGATCTTGACTGGCACCGCATGTTTGAGTCAGCGATTGATAAAGAGGTTAAAAAGAAGTATTCCTATCTGATTGACCAGGAGCCGTGCACGATGTGCGGCGAGTACTGTGCTCTACGCATTGTCAAGGAGTTATTTCAATGATTTGAGCTTTTTGATTATTTTTTTAATAAAAATATTTCTAAAATTTAAAGGCAGGGTTTGGAATTTGTAGAATAGGAAGAAGCGGTTACCCGCTTCAACCCTTCTCATGAACCGTACATAAGGGTTTCCCGTACACGGCTCTCTCTGTTGTTGCCGCTTTACACGGGATGAGGTCAAACCTCATCGATTAACACCTCCATCTTTTCAGGCAATCGCCTGACTTCCTAGACGGCTAAGGCCGTCAATGTATAAGATGTTGGAGTTAATTCCAACAGACCTAAGCCCCTTCACCTCTGCAAAGTTTTATCCTCCCGCAAGTTACCTAAGTTCACAGGCTTTGCGTCATTGCTGCTATGGGCCTATCCGACTTCTTATGCAGTATTGTTTACTTGGTTTTCACAGGCCACACGCCTTATCGGCAAACACCTGCTTATACCCTTTATCGTTCCTGTGTTCCCTGCACAGGACTGCATAAGACCTCCCTCGGTAAGACCATCCACTTTCATCACATGCCAACCCTAAACACACTGCATACCCATCATGCTTCATTTGCTTGTGTTCACTTGCGTTTTGGCATGCGATTTTGTCTGCAGCTTCCTTCACCCATAACCTCGCGATTATGAGCTTGCCACCCTCAATAGGGTGCTGGACCTTCCGGGTCATCTTCGACTATTCCTCTGAACAAGCAATTGAGGAAGGTGGACTTACACCACCAAGCAAATGGCCATGCGAGGCACACCAGATAACGGAATGACCGAAGGGAGCAATTTGGGTGAGGGCATAGCCCGAACCGCATACACCGTGTTATATGACGTATGACGCAGGCGATTTATTATCCTTTAATAAATTTTATCGTGATGATCATAATCAAGTATTTTTATCACGCTTTCTTTTTCATGAATTTCATAAGTCAAAACAAACGATTTGTCAATATGAACTCTTCTAGTGTCTCAACAACTTAATTTTGGAACAAGTTATAAACTTTAAATGCCATAATATATTTATGGCAAGAATAAAACTTAAAGAGGAAGAACTAAAATTCCTCAAGGAAAGAACTAAAATTCCTCAAGGACTTTGTAAAAAAAGGACAAAAAAATGCAAGAGATCTGACCAGAGCACGCATTCTGCTGCTGGCAAACAAGCAGAAAGAAGACGCAGAGATAGCAGAAATATTAGATGTTGGTAGAAACACCGCCTGGAGGATCAAGAAAAGATACAATGAAAAAGGTCTTGATGCTGCCCTAAAAGATAAACCACGATCAGGGCAGCCAAAGAAATACAAGGATCGTCATGAAGCCGAAGTCATAGCTTTTGCATGCACGAAATCGCCACCAGGTAGGAAGAAGTGGTCTCTTGTGTTGCTCACCGAGGAACTCAAAAAGACAGAAGGTCTCGAGACGATAAACCGTGAGAGCATTCGCCTTATTTTAAAAAAAGCAAAACTAAACCTTGGTTAAAGCGGATGTGGTGTATCAAAGAGATCGATGCCGAATACAGGGGATGCATGTACGATGTCCTCGACCTCTATGAAAAGCCGTATAATCCGAAAAGGCCCCAGGTGTGCCTTGACGAGAAACTGAAGCATCTTATTGGTGAAAAGAGAAAGCCGATTCCGATGAAGCCCGGAAGTTGTGAGAAAGTCGATTATGAGTATGACAGAAATGGGACGGCAAACATTTTCGTAGCGCTCGACTTCAAGGAAGGAAAACGTATAACACAAGTCACGAATCAAAGAACTATGAAGGATTTTGCGCTGTTCGTGAAAAAGGTTGTTGATGAAGGATTCCCGGATGCGGAAGTCATTGATTTGATTTGCGACAACCTCAACACCCACAAACCCAAATCATTCTATGAAGCGTTTGAGAAAGATGAGGCTGAAAGAATCTTGAATAAAATCGAGTTTCACTACACACCGAAACATGCGAGTTGGTTGAATGCGGCAGAGATCGAGATCAATGTGATGGACATAGAGTGCACGGGCAGACGAATAGGTGATAAGGAGACACTATCTTCGGAAGTGCAAGCATGGACCAAGAGAAGGAATGATCAGAAAAAGAAAATCAACTGGAAGTTTACAAGGGAGAAAGCAGATAAGAAATTATCCAAATATTATATTCCATAATTAAGTTGTTGAGACACTAGCACCAAACTTATCTCCCCGCAAGGGTTTAAAATGATAAGGATTTTCAAGAATTTGCAAAACTTTCTTGTTGATAATATCTAATTGTTTCTTGCTTTTCTTCTTTAATTTCTCAAACTTCTTATCTGCTTCATCAGAAATATCTAATGCATATTCCATATTCACAACCCGTACTGCTCTGCAAAACTTTTAACGCGAATGAATTTTCCCTTTCTAATCTCTTCAAGTTTTTCCAAATATTCTCGTTTGGCTTCTGGCTCGGTTTCTATCATTGACTCCATAAATAATTCTATTTGCCGGCCCATGCTTATTCCATGTTCTGTGCAAAAAGTGGAAAATTTATTATATACTTCCTCTTGCACATCAAATGTTTTTAATGCCATTTTAGTTATTTTTAAATATTTGGGTTTTATCCTTAATAAATTAAAGTAATTTTATCCCCCCCTAACAAACAATTTTTGATTATGATGAATGGAAATGAATGAAATAACTCTCTTCTTTAATTCTTTTTATCAGGGAGGGCATTATACTGATTTATAAATAGTAAGTAGAGGTGATCAATGATTCTATCATTCTTTACATAAAAAACTATTGGGGGGTGATTCTGCGAGTCTTTGTCTGCATCAAGAAGCCATATCTTCGCTAATTTATCATTTCTGTCTGCACCTAAAATTGCAAATCCCCAACCAGGTGCATTGTCAAGCACCTTTGGACCCCATATTTTGTTCTTTGCATCATCACCAAGTTTAGATATATATGACTCAATTTTTTCCCATCGATCTTCTTTTGACCCATCAATGATGTATTTTATTTTTGGAACTTTGTCATTAATAAAATAGCCCATCCAAAACTTTTTGAACCCACTTTCTTTGTCAGCAAATGTTAATGGGGGATTATAATAACAAATCTCCCCCGGCAATCTGTGTTTGTTTATCATGTCTTCAGATTCATCAGGATCATGCACGATTTCAACAACCGGCGACTTAGTTTCTTTTTTATCAATCTTTTTTGCAAGCAAAAGTAATCCCCCAAAAAAATGCTAAATAAGTAATAACAATTATCATTGCATTCTCAAGCGATATCTTTTTGAAGTATAACAATTAAAACAGGTACACAGTACATCAATACAAAACTGACCACTACCATAATTTCCTTCCCTTTTAGATCGGAATTTAAATCCATTTTTAATCTGATTTTTTGTGTTGTATCTTCGCCGAGTAATATGTCATATAACTATGGCATAAACGACAAAAATGTCGTATAATGTCTCAATTTGGGGGCATAAACGACAAAAATGTCGTTTATGCTTCCTTTAGATTAATCAAAGATATTAATTATTGATTGAATATAAACAAAAATTAAATATTTATTTTACAACTACAGATCATCTAAGGGGCTTCTAATTTTTCCAATATTTTTTGTGCTTGCATGAGTGTAGATTTCAGTAGTTTTCGTACTCTGATGACCCAACAACTCTTGAATATATCTTATGTCAACACCGCTTTCCAAAAGGTGCGTAGCGAAGGAGTGTCTTAAACTATGAATTGAAACATCCTTTTTAATGTCTGTATTCTTGACTGCATTATCAAATATTCTCTGTGCACTTCTTGTGCTTAAATGTCTTGTCTTTTTTGCCCCAGAAAAAAGCCAGTTTTTTGGTTGATATGTTTTTAAATATAAATTCAGGGTTTTCAGTGCTTTATCGGAAAGTATTGTATAGCGATCTTTTCTTCCTTTCGCGCCTTTAACATGAATTAACTTTCTCTCGGCATCAACATCTTCAACCTTTAACTTTACGACCTCACTGACTCTCAAACCAGCAGAGTAGGTAAGCATGAGAATTGCTTTATGTTTGATATTATCTGTAGATTCAAGTATCAGTCTCACATCTTTGCGACTTAAGATAACCGGAAGTTTCTTCTCCTTTCTTGGTCGGGGAAGATCATCTATGGTTTTGGGCATATTTAACACACGGTCATACAGGAATTTTATAGCACTTACTGCCTGATCATGATATGATCTTAGACTTTTTCCTTGTCAATCAAATGCAACATGTAATCTCTGATATGTTCTTCATCAAGGTCTTTTGGGTCTTTTGTAAAACAACGAGTGTATCGTTCAATATGGTGCAAATATGATTTTATGGTCTTCTGGCTGTAACCTCTTAGTTTGAGTTCTTTCTTTGCTGTTTCCATGATTTGGGTATGGTTTAGTACCTGTTTATCATCCTTTTGATTGACAGAAACCCGTAGTGTGGGATCCAATCGGATATT
>MCBC01000052.1 GCA_001723855.1 Candidatus Altarchaeales archaeon WOR_SM1_86-2
TTTTCCTTGCAAGAAAAAGGCATGAAAAAGAAGACTCCGGCGTAAAACTCAAATATCCCGTATTATTGACAATTGAAGAAGCACATAACTTCGCCCCCCGAAGTACCGATGACAGGCCGGTGCTTTCCAGGGGTGTATTGAGGAAAATCGCCCGCGAAGGAAGGAAATTCGGGGTTGGCTTGTGCATAGTTTCCCAGCGTCCCAATAAGCTGGATGCCGATGTCCTGTCGCAGTGCAACTCACTGATAATAATGAAGATCGTCAACCCGTCAGATCAGGAATATATACGCCAGTCGGTTGAAACCGTAACAGAGGATATTGTCAGGGATCTGCCGTCTTTGGCAAGGGGCGAGGCGATTATAGTGGGGGGTGCCATAAAACTGCCCGTCACCGTTAAAATCAGAAAAAGAGAAACCGCGGTCGGAGGGGCGGATATTAATATAGTCGGGGCATGGAGCGAGTGATTTTTAAAATTTAAAACATGTATAAATGCTTCAGGGAGTCAAAAGACGGCTGTGTGGTGGAAATAGAAGTTGTTCCGAATTCAAAGAGTTTTAAGATAGGATATAATGAGTCAAGCGAAAGATTAAGGGTCAGGGTTAAAGCCCCGGCTGTGAAAGGTAAAGCAAATAAAGCCGTCGCTAAGGCACTATCCGGTCTATTGAATGCCAAATGTGAGATTGTTGCCGGGAACTTATCAAAGAAGAAGACCGTGCTGGTCAGGGATTGCGATGTCTGGGAGGTTATAAAATCGATAAGGGCTTCTCTTGAAAAAATCTGAAGTCAATCAGGGCAAATATTTATCTGAATTTCTTAAATAAATTTATTATATTTAAATATAATGATATAATGATATAATGAAATGGAAATTGCAAATGAATGTTGTGTAAAAACCGGAAAAAAGAATACCGGACTGTGCGTGTGTTTCGGCGGATCAAACACCGGGCAGATGACTGGTTTTATCGCCAGGGAATTGAATAAAAAAGTTGGTGCCGGTATAATGTGCCTGGCGGGGTTCGCACCGGATCTGAAACCGGTTATGGATAAGTTGAACGCCCAGGATGCAATAATTGCAGTTGACGGCTGTCCTGTTGGCTGTGTGAAGAAAACCCTTGAGATGATAGGTATGACACCTGACAGGTATTATGATCTGGTTGGGGATTTTGGGATTGAAAAAAAGCCGGGGCTGGATTTCAGTGAAGATGATATGAAGGGGGTTGTAGGTAGGATAATGAGTGATATTAAAGAATGATGAAAATCGAAATTTTAGGCACAGGATGCATGAAATGCGAAAAGTTATATGAAAATGCAAAGAGAGCGGTGGGGGAAATGGGTATTGATGCGGATATTGAGAAGATAGGGGATATTGACAAAATAATTGCTTCCGGGGTTATGCTGACACCCGCGATAGCGATTGATGGAGAAATCAAGGCAAGCGGCAGAATCCCTTGCAAGGAAGAAATTAAACAATGGATAAAGTAATGATCAACAATCAAAAAGCATTGCGGGTTATATGGATTCTAATGGCGATTTTAATAACAATTGTTATTTCAGGCTGCGTAGAAACCGGAGAGCAAGAAGGGAACACGCAAAATAATCATCTTCAGAACACAACACAGAATATGGAAACCAACGCTTCAACCCCGGAACCGAAAAATATAACGATAAAGGTTGTTAAATTTGAACCAGACAACCCGTGCCAGGGATGTACAAATCTGGGTAACTTTGCAAAGGAAACCATACAAATACACTTTCCAGGCGATTATGAATCGGGAAAAACAACATATGAAACAGTCAATTTTCAGGATCCTAGAAACATGGATTTGGTAAAGAAATATAATGTTGTGGGTTCCTCGCTCTACATTACTGTTATAAAAGACGGTAAAGAGGAAATACTTGATGCAAATGACATGTGGAGTTATGTGGGGGATAAAGAGGAATACATAAATATATTCAAAGATAAATTAGAAAAGATAAAAAATGCCGTATAAACAAAAGAAGCATACACTCGGTTTCTTCGAAGAACACCTGACTATCGGGGTTATTGTATGTATAATCCTGGGGATAGTTTTAGGGAGAGTATTCCCTGATTTTTCGTTTTACATCAGTCAGCTACAGTACGCTCAGATTTCAATCCCGATCGCAATCTGCCTGTTTTTCATGATATATCCTATAATGGTGCAGATAGATTTCGCAAGGGTTATTGAGGCAGGAAAAACCCCTAAGCCGATAGCTCTCACACTGCTTGTGAACTGGGGGATTAAGCCATTTACCATGGCGTTTTTTGCATGGCTGTTTATGACCCGGATATGGTCTGCATTCATACCATCTGAATTAGCATCCCAATACATTGCGGGAATGATTTTACTCGGGGTCGCCCCTTGCACTGCAATGGTTTTGGTTTGGAGTTACCTCTCGAAAGGAAACATGGGGCATACACTGGTTATGGTTGCGATAAATTCGCTTACAATGCTTGTTTTATATGCGCCGCTGGCGGGGTTTCTCTTGGGAATTTCAGACATTCCGATACCCTGGGGGACAATTGCATTTTCTGTTGGAGCATACGTCGGGGTTCCATTAGTCGCGGGATTTTTTTCAAGGAGAGAACTAATAAAACGGAGGGGTGGGCAATGGTTTGAGAATGTTTTTGTAAAAAAACTCCATTACATTTCAATTACAGCACTTCTTTTCACGTTGATTGTATTGTTCAGTTTTCAAGGAGAGATCATATTAAATAGTCCATTGATTATAGGAATGATTGCGCTGCCTCTCTTCATACAAACAATGAGTATCTTCGGTTTAACATACACCCTCTCGAAATTTATCGGGTTAAGATACGAAGATGCGGCACCAACCGCGCAGATAGGGGCAAGTAACCACTTCGAGGTTGCGATAGCAGTTGCCATCATGTTATTTGGAGTAGAATCAGGTGCGGCACTGGCAACAGTTGTAGGGGTCCTGATAGAGGTTCCAGTAATGCTGTTTCTGGTTAAAATCTGCCTGAAAACGAGGAACTGGTTTCCGGTTAGATAATGCATAAATAAAAAAGAAAAATGTTTGAATCAATAATACATGATTTGATAGCGAACACAGAATTTGCAATACTCATTGCATTTTTACTTGGAGTTTTAACCTCCATCAGCCCATGCCCTCTTACAACAAACATTGCTGCAGTCGCATACATTTCAAGGGACATTAAAAGCCCAAGTCATGCGATTTTAAACGGGCTTGTTTACACTCTGGGGCGTATGTTCACATATTTTGCACTCGGGGCAATGATGATTATTGGTGGCATGAGTGTAATAGATATGTCCCTTACAACACAGAGTATCCACGGTGCAGTTTTGGGTGTGATCCTGATTATAGTCGGCATATTACTGCTTGGGGTTATAAACGTTAATTTCAATCCAGGCGGCAGGGGCATCACAGAGAAACTGGCTAGAAAAGCGGCAAATTTTGGTCTTTTGGGTGCATTCTTTATCGGAATTTTATTTGCATTGGCATTCTGCCCGTACAGTGCTATCTTGTTTTTTGGAACATTGATACCCCTTGGACTTGCATCAGAAGAAGGGGTAATTCTACCTATGTTTTACGGGTTCGGGACAGGAATTCCAGTTCTTGTTTTCGCGGGCTTGTTTTATTTCGGCACAAAAGAAATCAACAAATACCTGCATAATGTCTCCGGATTTGAGAAAATATTGAGAAGATTCATAGGGGTAATCTTTGTTGCAATCGGAGTTTACTTGGTTACCCTGTAATTAGATAAAATGAAACTAAATAGAACCATTGCGGGAGGAATAATAATCATCCTGCTTTTAGGAACGCTTGTAACTTATGAATGGAATAAGGCATTCACCAAATCAGAGAAGATCAAGCAGGGAGAGGAAATCAAGGATCCTTTTCCAATAACCCGGGAAACACCTCCATCGGGGATTGTATTCCACACCCTTGCTAATTATCTTCTGGCGGCGTGGGCGTGCCTTACAATAGCATTTCTGATCGCCGGGGCAGTGGAGACGTTTATCCCGAAATCGTTGATAATAAAGCATATGAGTGGTGGAGGGATCAAAGGATATTTTGTCGGGGCCTTCGGGGGCCCCATTCTTTCAGTGTGCTCGTGCAGCATCATACCATTATTTGCTGGAATCTACCGCAGGGGTGCAGGATTGGGTCCCGCACTGGCATTTTTACTTGCTGCTCCCGCGGTAAATGTTGCTGCGGTTCTTTTAACTTTAAGCTGGATTTCATGGGAGATCGCTGCAGGCAGGATAGTTCTTGCTTTATCTGCCGCATTGATTGTGAGTTTAATTATTGCAAAAATATTTGAGAGAAAAAATAAAGGAGTTAATCAGAAAATAATATTTACTGAAGAAGAACTTCCTCTTGAAGGTTCTTTCAGGGAGTGGATGCAAAACACATACTTTCTTGTCAGAAAAATCCTGCCTTTAATCCTGCTCGGTATTGTAATCGTAGGTATCTTTAAAATTTTCATTTCAGCGGAATCTGTTGCAAATTATCTTGGCTCCGGAACTCTAGCAATAACATTTGCATCCGTTATTGGAGCGGTTCTCTACACCCCCACGCTTGTTGAGGTGCCATTTGTCAGGGGTTTGATGGAGCTCGGCATGGGAACGGGGCCAGCAATGGCGTTTCTGCTTACAGCTCCGGCACTGAGCATTCCTTCACTGCTTGGGATATCACGGGTTGTCGGCTGGAAAATACCTCTCGCTTATGCATTTCTTATGTCCGTTATGGGTATATTCGGGGGTTTGATATTTTCTTTTTTTGTTCCGAGCATAATATTTTAAATATTCAAATGGTGAAAAAAGAGGTTAAGATTTTCAAGGCATTGGCAGATGAAACAAGGATTAAGGTAGTTGAATTTTTAAAAGATAGCGAGAAATGTGTCTGCGAGATAATCCCGATGACCGGCAAATCTCAACCCGCAGTTTCGCAGCATTTAAGAATACTTTCGGAAGCCGATATTTTGGGATCCAGGAAGGATGGCACAAGTATCTATTACAGGGTTAAGGATAAAAGAGTTTTAGATGCCATACGGATGTTAAAGCAGGATTAAACCCGATAGTTCCTAACAAGTTGCCTTCCTATGATAATTTTACGTACCCTGATATTTCACTTTTAAAATATTTCATAAACAAAATATTTTTATATATAAAATGTTTATATAATAAATAATAAAAATAAAATGGTTACAAAAGAGAATATAGATCGTTTTTTAGAAACCTGGAATAAGATCACCCGGGTATTCGCTGCCATGGAATGCTTCCGTGAGGACCCGGGTTTGACAAAACTTGAACTCCTGGCATTGAGCGCCATCTGCAACCGGGAAGAACTCATTATGAGGCAACTTGCCGAACACCTGGGCGTAAGCATGAGCACAGCGACGGTAGTTATTGACAAACTGGTTGAAAAAGGATTGGTTGGGCGCGAGAGAAATCACGGCGACCGCAGGGTTGTGAAAGTCAAACTAACTGAAAAAGGTGAGAAAATTGCAGTTTCATTTCAAAGGCAAAAAGCAGGGATAATAAAGCAGGTGATGGGGCTGCTTTCGCAGGAAGAGCAGGAAAATTTCATTTTAATCCTGGAAAAGATCTCTGGAGCGCTTAACGGAGATAAAAGAAAATGAATAACAAGGAAACCGCTCTGATTACCGGGGCATCCAGCGGAATCGGGTATGAATTGAGCAGGTTGTTTGCACAGGACGGCTATAATCTTGTGTTGGTGGCGAGAAATAAAGAAGTACTTGATCAACTGGCTGACGAATTAGAGAAAGAATTTGAAATATCAACAAAGGTTATATCAAAGGACTTGTCTGTTGCAGCATCGCCCAAAGAGATTTTCGATGAACTCCGGCAAGAATCCATCCGGGTTGATGTCATGGTCAACAACGCGGGATTCAATGTGTATGGTAATTTCTCTGAAACTGATTTGAAAAAAGAATTGCAGATGATCCAGGTTCATATCGTGTCGCTTACCCGCCTGACAAAGATATTTTTGCCCTGGATGTTAAAGCAGGGCTGCGGGAGAATATTGAATGTCTGCTCCACTGGCTCCTTTGTACCGTGTCCGCTTGATGCGGTTTATTGTGCTACCAAGGCTTATGTGTTGAGTTTTTCGGAGGCTATTGCAGAGGAACTTCAAGGCACGGGCGTTACTGTGACTGCTTTATGTCCGGGGGTAACATGGACGCGATTCCAAGAAAGAGCACAGATGCCGCGGGATCTACGATTGTTTAAGTTCGGGGCAATGGACGCAAAGACCGTTGCAGAAACCGGCTACCGGGGGTTAATGAAGGGAAAGAGAATAGTTATTCCGGGCATCTACAACAAATTACAGGTGTTTTTACTTAAGTTTACACCAGGAAGGATGGCGACTAAAATGACCAAGTACTACATGGACAAAAGGTAAAACAAAACCATGGCGAGATACAACACCACGAGGGATGAAAGAGAAAAGTATTTGAGGATCCTGCTTTATATAGCATTCGCAGTCTTATTTTTCTGGTGGGGGTTGACGCACATATTCTTCAAGGAGTTTTACTTCAACGATGTATTCGGTGTAGAATTTAATGTTAACGACAGTTTCGATAATGAGGCATCAGAGATAATCGGGGTGCTGTGCATTGCTTTAGCATACGGGGCATTTCTGGCTGCACGCAATCCCCGGGAAAATGCCAATATGATAAGGGTTTTGATTGCTGCGGCAATCGGCTGCAGTTTGGTTTTCCTTTACAATATTTTAGCCGGTAATGCTCCAATAAGCCTGCTGTTTAACGTGGTATTTTGCCTTGTTACGGTTGTTGCACTTGTCATCCTATACCCCGGGGATAAGTTGTTGTTTGCGTCAGACTTCAAATTTAAAAAAGAGGAGGAGATAAAATGAAAATTCGCTGGCTCGGTCATTCATGTATTGAGATAGTAGGAAACAAGCATATTTTAATCGACCCGGATTATCTGGCAGACCCAATGCCTGATCTGGACTGCATCTGCATTACTCATGGGCACAGGGACCACATTGGTAGGGTTGCAGAGTTAGAAGCCGGGAAGGTCATAGCGTCTCCTGATGTATGTGAAATAGCAAGAAGTGAAGGCGTCAAAGATGAAAGAATCATTGAAGCCAAGCCGGGAGATAAAATCGAGAGCATCGGGGTTCTGAAGGGATACAGTCCAACGGGATTTTTCCCGGAATTTGTAGGAAAGCTGATTGGTGCGGGAAGTGATCTGCCTGGAGGAACACCTCTGGCTTTCATCATAGAAGACGAGCTAAGCATTCTGCATCTCGGCGACGGTTTGAAAGTGGACGCTAAACCCCGGGTTGATGTGCTTTGCCTGCCTTATATGAAGTTTATGACAAAAAACGCCATAAAGTTGGCTAATGACATCGACCCCGAATATATTGTACCCATACATTTTGATACTCCCTGGAGCATTGACCTGGAAAAGATTAGAGAATCGGTTAATTCCGAGGTTATTATCCCGAAAGAGTTTGTGGAATTAAAGATATGAAAAACAACCTTCTGAAACAGTAAAATTTGAAAGAAATTTTGTGTTCCAAAAGTGCAAAGCACTTTTGCGAAGGTTGATCATCAAAATGGATGGTGGGTTTCACCCCCCCATGCCTTGCACTAGGATTATGGACGAATCCGGGCATTGAAGAGTAAATAGAAAATTCATATAGTTTGCATAACAATAAAAACAACCTTCTTAAAGGTTGATCATCAGAATGAATGGAATGTAAAAACCCCCCATGCCTTGCGCAACAATATTTAGGTGAAGTAGGCCGTGAGTAGGGAAAATCATATACTTTATAATACAATGAAAAAAAGAATATTATGGAAAAACGAGGATTTCATCGTTGGGCATGGCTGGTCATATTGGGAATGGGCGGGTTGTTGATGCTCTACGGCGGTGCGCAGGATGTGCTGCTCTTCTTCGCGCCCGATCTGGCGCCTGTGCCGTCGTGGCACTCAAT
>MCBC01000053.1 GCA_001723855.1 Candidatus Altarchaeales archaeon WOR_SM1_86-2
ATTCTAATGATATTTCTCTAAGTTCAAAACTCGATTTGTAATCTTCTTTCCGTGATGATTTTTCAGTATTTATCGTTTCTTGAGTTTTAAGAAATCGATCTAAATATTCTATGACTTCTCCATCGTCCTTAATATACTCAATATTATTTATTTCGCCCTTTATTTTGTCACGATCAATAAAATATTCTCGTAATTTAGTTGCATTAATTACAGCCATTTTTTCACCACCCTGACTTGTTTAGTAATGATATAATATTATAAACTCTCTACCCTTCCTACATTATTGCGTATAAACTGGTTATATACGAACTCAAGTTCGTATATCATTCCAATTTGGCGGCATATCTGAACTTTATTTTGGATATACTTACTTTGGGATAAATTTATTTTTTAATATCATTTGATTTATGTGATTTGATTTAATAAAAAAAATCAATCAAATCTTCTGTAGTACTCCTCAAGATTATCCACTGAAATTTTACCCTCAACCATGCTTCTTATAGCTTTGATTGCAGCCATTGTCCCTGCCAGGGTGGTGATGTACGGTATTGAGAGTTCGACACACGCTCTTCTTATCTTATAGCCGTCAGAGCCGACTTTCGAGCCCCTCGGAATTACAATGACCAGATTCAGTTTTTTGTTTCTCATCATGTCAATTATCTTCGGATTATCCCTTAATTTAGGAACATAGTTTGCCGGAATCCCGTTTTCAACCAGGAACTTCTGGGTTCCTTCCGTGCAGTAGATCATAAATCCAAGTTCACGCAGTTCTCTCGCTAACGGCAGGAACTTTTCCTTGCCCATCCCCCTTCCTATGCTCAATAGTATATTCCCTGTCTTCGGGAGCTGCATATAGGCGGACGCCTGGGCTTTATAGAATGCCTTGCCGAAATCATCATCAATGCCCATCACTTCCCCGGTTGATTTCATCTCAGGACTCAACACAGGGTCAACATCAAAAAGCTTGATAAACGGGAAGACCGCCTCCTTTACCGCGACAAACCTTGGCTCTCTGTAATCGCCCAGATCAAATTCCTTTAATTTCCTGCCCAGCATGATCTTTGTTGCGATCTTTGCCAGCGGCACCCCAATGGTTTTACTGACATAAGGCACGGTTCTTGATGCCCTCGGGTTTGCCTCAAGTACAAAGACATTTCCGTTTTGAACGGCATATTGTATATTTATAAGCCCCATAACCTTAAGTTCAAGAGCCAATTTACGGGTATATTCCTTTACTTTTTCAATAACACCCTTGCTTATCGTTTGAGGCGGTATCACGCAAGCTGAATCCCCGGAGTGGATGCCCGCTTCCTCGATATGCTCCATGATCGCCGCGATAAAGACATCTTCCCCGTCAGAAAGAGCGTCAACGTCCAGTTCTATAGAGTTAGAGAGGAACGGGCGTACAAGCACAGGATAGCCGATATCATTTGCTATCTTCAATGCCTCTTCAACAGATAACGCAGTCCCGCACGGCGCCTGGGGGATCTCCAGCTTATTCAATATTTCCGTAAATCTTTTTCTATCCTCCGCCATGTCTATACTTTCCGGGCTCGTGCCCAGTATCTTTACCCCGGAGTTATGCAGCCGCATTGCCATATTAATCGGGGTCTGCCCCCCGAACTGTACAATGACCCCCTGCGGCTTCTCCCTCTCTATTACATTCATAACATCCTCATAGGTCAGCGGCTCAAAATATAACTTATCGGAGATGTCAAAGTCAGTGGATACGGTTTCAGGGTTATTGTTGATGATCAACGCCTCTATTCCTTCTTCCCTCAACGCATGGACAGAATGCACGCAGCAGTAGTCAAACTCTATCCCCTGGCCTATCCTTATGGGACCCCCGCCCACGATAATTACCTTTTTCTTTTCAGAAGGGTTTGCCTCGTCTTCATCTTCATAAGTTGAATACATATACGGCGTTACCGCCTCAAACTCAGCGGCACAGGTATCGACCATCTTATAAGCAGGAATGATATTGTTATTTATTCTGAAATCCCTGATTTCTTCTTCATTTTTATTCAATACAGCCGCGATCTGGAAGTCGGAAAACCCCAATCTTTTTGCCTCATATATCGATCCCGGGGTTAGCTTTATTTTACTTCCATGGTCATAGATGTTTTTCAGTTTGGAGAGAAACCATCTGTTAATTCCGGTTAGCTTATAAATTTCATCGATGCCGAAACCGTGTCTGAATGCATCCCTTATATGAAATATTCGCTCATGGGTGGCATTTTTTAATTTTCTTTTAAGTTCTTCCTTATCCTCAATAAACTTATCCTTTTTATCAAATCCAAAACCCATTCGTTGAATTTCCAGGGAGCGGATTGCCTTCTGAATTGCCTCTTCAAATGTCCTGCCTATGGCCATCGTCTCCCCGGTTGACTTCATCTGGCTTCCAATCTCAGGTTTAACACCGGGGAATTTATCGAACGGCCATCTTGGAATCTTTGCAACAACATAATCTATCGAGGGCTCAAAGCAGGCCATAGTCGATTTTGTTATATCATTCGGGATTTCATCAAGACTCATTCCTATTGCAATTTTTGCCGCCACTCTCGCTATCGGGTACCCTGTTGCTTTGGAAGCCAGTGCAGAACTTCTTGAGAGACGGGGATTCACCTCTATTATCCTGTATTCCCCGGTTTCGTAGTTAAACGCTAACTGCACGTTACAGCCCCCTTCTATCTTCAATGCCCTGACTATGCGGATTGATTCCCCTCTCAGAAATTGATAGTCCTCATTATTTAAAGTTAAAATCGGCGCAACCACAATACTCTCCCCTGTATGTATGCCCATCGGATCAACATTTTCCATGGAACAGATCATAATGCAGTTATCCCTGCCGTCCCTTACAACCTCAAACTCAATCTCGCCCCAGCCCTGCTGTCCGAGAATGGCTTCCTCTATCAAAACCTGGTTGATCATGCTCAATGCAAGCCCCCTGCTTACGACCTGCCCAAATTCATCTTCATTAAAAACAACTCCCCCCCCCGTTCCGCCGAGCGTGTACGCCGGGCGGATGATAACCGGAAAACCAATTTCCTTAATATAGTCATTTGCTTCTTCGATCGTATTTACGGTTTTACTTTTCGGCAGTGGAATTTTCAATTCGTTCATCAGTTCCTTAAATTTCTCCCTGTCCTCCCCTTGCTCTATTGCCCAGATGGAAGTCCCTAAAATTTCAACACCGTGCTCCTTTAATATGCCTTCCTTATAAAGTTGTACCGTAATATTCAACCCGGTCTGCCCCCCCATTGTTCCGATAATCCCATCTGGTTTTTCCTTCATTATTATTTCCCCTATAATATCCACGGTCAGGGGTTCAATATAAACAATATCGGCGGTAGTGAGATCACTCTGTATGGTAGCGGGATTTGAATTTACCAATACGACCTCGTACCCCTCTTCTTTGAGTGCTTTACACGCCTGCGTTCCGGAGTAATCAAACTCTGCCGCCTGCCCGATCACGATAGGCCCGGACCCGATAACCAGCACTTTTTTAATATCCTCTCTTTTTGGCATCTTATAAATTGATTTTTCTTTTAATAATAAGAATCAAGAAAAAATTATATCAAAAACCAGAATTTCAATCCATTGAAAGTTTATTTATAAATAGACCTTCATTATAGTGACGGTGAAGAACGGCAGTTACATTGGAACCATATTGCCCGGGAATTCCTGCTGCTTTGTTTTTGCTCGATACGGGGATTTGATTTAAGAAAAATCACAACTCCTTAACCCACCGGTCAAAGATGTAGTTACAATCCACCGGCCCGGGCCCGGCTTCAGGATGGAATTGAACCCCCTGGATTCTGTCTTTTTTACCGCAGAGTCCTTCAACGGACCCGTCATTGAGATTAATCATGCTGACCTTGAGCCCTGTTCCGTCAACAGAGCGTTCATCCACCGCAAAACCATGATTCTGGCTTGTTATATACACCACATTCTCCCTTATGTTTTTTACCGGTTGATTGCTCCCCCTGTGACCGAATTTTAATTTGTATGTTTCTGCACCCAACGCCAAGCCTATAACCTGATGGCCCAGACAGACCCCGTTAATCGGATATTCCGACTGCAGTTCAGAGACAAGTTTTATCGCATCTTTTGCGTTCTTTGGGTCTCCAGGGCCGTTGCTCAACAAAATTCCATCGGCTCCGAAATCATCGATTTCCTCAGGCTTTGCGGTATGGGGCATTAAAATAACATTCACTTTTTTGTTGAGCAGATACCCTATAATGGAATTCTTTACGCCCAGGTCAATAACCGCAGTGGTCTTTTCTCCCTTGCAGCCGAACTCCTTTGGTTTTTTTACGCTTACCTTATCCAGAAGATCAAGCGATGATATATCAGGCAATTTTTTTGCTAACTTCAGTGCTTTTTCCCGGTCTGCATCGTCTCCAACCATCAAGGCACCGTTCATAACGCCGTGTATCCTTAACTTCTTTGTCAGTGCCCGTGTATCTATCCCGCTGATCCCCGGGATGTTATGTTCTTTAAGGAACTGGTCCACGCTTTTCCTTGCTTTTCTGTGGGAGTAAAAGGTGCTGTTTTCCCTCACCACAAAACCCTCAACCTGGATGCTGTCGGACTCAAAGAAACCCCTCCTCACCCCATAGTTGCCTATAAGCGGATAGGTCATTGTAAGAATCTGACCTTTATAAGAGGGATCTGTGAGGGCTTCCTCATAGCCGACCATCGAAGTGTTGAAAACAACCTCCCCTGATGCCGTGCCCTCTTTACCAAATCCCATGCCTTCAAAGATTGTCCCGTCGTTCAGCGCAAGAACAGCTTTCATTTCATTGGTAAGATTATTTATAAATTATTTTTTTGAATAAAAGAAGAAAAATGATAAAATTTGGATGCGCCTGGTTTGCGGTTCCCGGAGATACACCGGGGGTAGGTTCGGGATATTGGAATCACAAGGGTTGCGGACTGAGCCGGTAAATGATAATTCAGAGAGACTGCAGAGCATTCTGGAGGCACCTGGGAGTTTTAAATCCCGATTGTTTCCGTCCATGTGTACCTCCTGCATGATCCCATGGGTTGTATGTGAAGAATCAAAAACTTGCGGTCGTGTCAGGAGTATAAGCCCTGGATCCGTATAATGATTTTATTGATGCCCTCAACTTTATCTCTGCGGCTCTATAATCACTTTTATGGATTCTCCCGCATCAGCAACGAGTTTAAAACCCAATCCCGCTTCTTCTAAACCTAAACGGTGGGTGATCATATCGTGAACCTTCACTTTTCCGCCAGTTATGAGTTTCAGTGCATTTTCAAGGTCTCCCGGAGCGGCGGCATAGGATGTTTTTATTGCTATCTCATTTCGCCAGAAATCATTTACAGGAACTTCAAGGTCAATCCCCGGCTTTGGAACGGCAAAAAATAAAATTGTGCCCCCTCTATCCACGCACTTCAATGCCTGTTTTGCAGCAGAAAGTGCCCCTGTGCAGACGATCACCAGATCTGCTTTTTCGGATACGCCTTCTTTTGCATTTATCGCATCATCCGCCCCGAATTCAAGTGCTTTTTCCAGACGATATTCGTTGATGTCCGCTGCAATAATTCGTTTTGCACCCTGTGCACGGGCAAGTTTAACATGCAAAAGTCCTGAAATGCCGCTGCCCAGAACCAGCACGCTCTGCCCCTTCCGCATCTCTGCCAGTCTCTGCCCGCGAAAAACGCATCCCAACGGCTCAATAAAGGTTCCGTCCTCATAAGACATGTCATCGGGCAGCAAAAGAATGCCGTGGCGGACATTTATCTCCGGAACGCGAACATATTGTGCAAATCCCCCTGGATCAAAATTTGTTTTATGCAGGGTTTCACAGGCAGTGTGATGCCCGCTTTTGCAGTAGCGGCATTGATTGCACGGAACATGATGCGAAACAAAAACCCTGCCGCCGACTTTATAATCTTCAACCCCGTCTCCAATCTCAACGATCTCTCCCGTTATCTCATGCCCCAGAACCCTTGGAGCGGTTTTAACTCTATACCACTCCATAACATCACTGCCGCAGATGCCGGAAGACATTACCTTTACCAGTACCTCCCCTCTGCCGATTCCTGGTTTCGGCATCTCTTCAAGCCGCACATCGTTGTTGCTGTAATATACCGCAGCGTGCATTTTAATGCTCATTTCAATTGTCTCAGATATTCTTTGGAAAGCGGATTATAATAAATTGTTTGCATGACCCGATCGTAGCCTCACAGGTATCTCCCGTCATGTTCGCCCCGCTCAAGCCGCTTTCCGCCGCTTTATCCTCTTTACTGAGGCGAGAACGCATCATCAGGCAAAGAGCCACGTTAAGGCTGTTTAACCAGGGTTTCAACAAATACATAAGTAATCCTCCTGATCAATACCACGACAAGTCCCCATGCTATCGGCAGCCAGACAGGTATCTCTAGAATAGACGGGTTTGCATATTGCCATGCACCGAAATGTACGGCAACCACTTCAGCGGACATACCAATAACGGCACCGAAAACAAAGAAATATATATCATTTTTCCTGCACCAAAATTTCAACACGAAAACCAACAGCAGGGCTAACAAAACTGTTAGAAGAATGTTGTTCATATAAAAAAGTGAAATAAAGGATACTCCAACTATGAACAGCACAATGTCAAAAGACAATTCTATATGGGGTTTTTTAGTGTCCATGGTCTCTAAGTTTCCTTTATTTCTCACCTCTCTTCTTACTCACGAACAGATCATAAGCTTCGTCCGGCGCAGCACCCTCATGCACAACCGCTCTAACTGCCTGGATCATCGCCACGGGGTCTTCGGACTGGAATATGTTCCTGCCCATATCAACACCCGAAGCGCCTGCCTGTATCGCATTGTATGTCATTTCAAGAGCATCTCGCTCCGGTAATTTTTTGCCGCCAGCCATGACGATCGGAACAGGACATGTATCCACCACTTTCTCAAAGTTTTTGCAGTAGTAGGTCTTTACTATGTGTACTCCCAATTCTGCTGCCATTCTGGACGCCAGCGAGAGGTAGCGTGCGTCTTTGCCCATATCTTTCCCCACTGCGGTCACCGCAACCACCGGAATGCCGTATTCTTCGCCGGCGTCAATGACCCGTGTCAATCCAAGCAGCGTGTCTCTTTCAAATTCAGAGCCAACCATGATGGAAAATGCCATGCCGGAGACATTAAGTCTTATAGCGTCCTTTATGGAAACCGTGATCCCTTCCCGCAGAAGTTCTTGGCTCAATATGCTTGTGCCCCCGGAAACCCGGAGCACTATGGGTATGTCCGCATTCGGGTCTATATAGTTGCGGAGCGCCCCGCGCGTGGGCATTAAAGTGTCCGCGTAGGGCAAAAGCGGATTAACCGCTTCATCCAACCTCTCCAGCCCGGTTGTAGGGCCCATAAAATAGCCGTGGTCCACAGCCAGCATAACCGTCCTGCCGGTTTTCGGTTTAATTATCCTCGACAACCGATTCTTCATTCCCCAATCCATTTTATTTTATTTTTTATTTTCAAGTATAACGATTAAATAACCTTTCTCTATCAGCCAGTAATGAAAGTCGTGCGCCGTGAATTTGCAGTCCTCTTTACACACCCGCCTTATTTTTTCGTATTCCTCAGAGCCTTCCTTATGAGCATTAAGTTCCAACTGTATCGGGCACTCAACATCATTACAGAATTCCCTCTTTTTATACTCCACATATCCCGGGATTGACATGGTAATCTGTATTTATTATTTCTTATAACGGAAATAAAAAGTATTTCAGTCGGGAATCACGCAAGACCCATGGTGCGGCTGAGAGACAGAGCCTCTCGGACATATACCCGCCATCGGTAACATGCTCCAAAAATTATCCAAACCTTAAACCGCCGGGAATTCCCGACGAAAATGAGCGGGGTTCGCTCCGCTCACCCCGCTATGGGCTATCTTTTACTTAAACCTTAAACCTAAGCAGAGCCGCCTTCCCCCCAAAGGTATTCCACAACTGGAAGCCCTCTTCAAAATCGTCTGAAACTATTTCGATCTCGGACCCGGATTTTTCTGCGGATTCATATAAAACATCAATCTCATCGTCATCTAAATTTTCACTCAGCAAAAGAACATCGACCGCCCCGATCTCCAGCGCATTTTCAATGTCGCCTCCATACGCTATATTCCCATCAGAGACCAGGCGGTGCATGAACTCCTGCATCAATCTTTTTTGTTTTACCATCGCCACCTCCTTGAGGGTATCTTCAGATGCGGCGATCAACTCTCTTATTCCAGATTCATCCGTGTAGGTAATGTCGCATACCGCCATTATCTTCTTTTTCAACTCATGATTAAGATAATCCCCCTCAACAAAATCATCCTTGGTCCCTGCAGGTCCGCCAATAACCAGCCCGTTCAAACTTTTTATTTCCGGAAGAAATACATCGTTAATATGCTCCCCGATCCTGACCTTGAAGTTATGGGACTGCTCCTTGACCAGCCGTTCAAACCTTCTCTGGGACCATCCACCGGCTTTGTGCTTTCCCCTGTAATCGGAGGTTAATTTCTTAATAATATCATACCGGTCCCCTTTAAGTGTCGCGATAGTCGCCTCCTTGTTATCAATCGCTATCAGCCCGTAAACATCCTTAGGGGCTATCATTTCTTCAAGCGGGGAGGTAACGAATTCCTGATCGCAGCGGTAGATTCTCACAAAAATCGGCTCTGGGGGAATTATATTCCATAATTTTAAATCCTGCACCCCCTCTCTTTCGGAAACATTCCCGCAGAATACCGCCAATCCGTTTTCAGGGGTCTGGGCTTTTGTGTATGTCATGAGGTGCTGCAGAACCTTCTCTAAAGCATCAACCACGTTCTTTCTTGTTGACTTGGATTTGATATTTGTCGCCGTCCCCTGCTCGTCCCTTATCTGGGAAATAACCTTATTCAGGTCATAGCCCCGGGGGACATAAACCGAAATTAACTCCGTGTGCCTCCCCCTTTTCCGCTTCAGTTCGTTTATTATCCTTTTCAGCTTATAGGCATCCCTTGATTCCATATCTGATTTATTATTTTTTAAAAATAAAGAATAAAGATAATGCCCCTCGAAGAAAAGATAAAGGATATTGAAGAGGAAATTTCAAATACACCGTACAATAAAGCAACCCAGCACCATATAGGGAAACTGAAGGCGAAATTGGCGCAGCTGAG
>MCBC01000054.1 GCA_001723855.1 Candidatus Altarchaeales archaeon WOR_SM1_86-2
TTTCCTCTTTCACAATATCAAGTTTCTCCATAACCTTTGCGACCCTCTCCTCTCTCGTGCAATAAACAGGACTTCCGAATAATTCATCATCCTTTATGAAATCACAGCCGCCGACTGCCGCTTCATAGCATGTCTCTGCAAATTCCCCCGGTTCAAGACCGACATCCGGCTTTATAATTGTCCCGACATGAGGACGCTTTGATTTTTCCGTTCCCGTTAATTTTCTCACTCCCTCAATTCCATAATTAGGACCCCTGAATTCCTTTACATAATTTTCCGGGAATTTTAAATTTAATAATTTAATATTTTGTATAGCGGACATCCCGAAAATGTTTCCGGCAGCGGTTGAAAGAAGCAGCGCAACCCCGTCATCAGGATTTAAATTCAGAATCGGGTATGCGACCTTCACAGTGCTTTTCTCATCATTTGTTTCCACAACCTTGGCACCGTATTTTTCTATCAATTCCGCGGTTTCCCGCTCTGAAATAACCCATGAGCCGGTTGACTCCTCAGCGGCAATCATCCTGCCGATTTTCATTAACGGATACTTGCTTTCAACATAATAGTCAGCGATTATGTGTTCCTCGGGGTCTGCGTAGGTGTCGTACATTTTTTAGTATATTTAAATAATTTAACTTTTAATAATAATATAATATTCACGATAAAATGGAAACTGTCACGGTATCTATCTCAAACGAACTGGAAGAAGGTCTAAAAAGCGTGGTAAGTAAATTCGGCTTTGAAAACAAACAGGATTTTATCCTGGCAGCGACAAGAGACAAAATTTTAGAATTGAAAAAACAGATTTTCTTTGAAGTGAGCAGCGAGGTTGCTCTCGGCTTAAAGAAACACGGAGTTAAGGAACAAGAAATTTTAGAAGGTTTTGAAAAAACAAGAGAATGAAAATAAAGATTTGTGTTGACGCGAACATAATAATCTCCGCTTTGATTGGCGGAGCGGCAAGAAACATATTATTTGATTCAAAATTTGAGTTCATAACCACTGAATTTACAATCAAAGAAGTAAGAAAATATCTGCCGATGATTGGAAAAAAATCAGGCGTAGATGCAGGTAAAATAGAGTTTGCTCTTTCCCTGCTTCCCATAAAAGTTCACCCGAAAGAACATTACTCGGATAAGATTGAAAAAGCCGATAAATTAATAGGCGAAATTGATAAAAAAGATGTTGATATACTGGCACTGGCACTGAAATTTGAATGCTATTTATTGACAGAGGATGGTGACTTTAAGACAATAAACAAAGTTATCAGGACAAGGGATTTTGTATGATCCAGAGATGATTCCCCGGTGGCTGCGTAGGTGTCGCAGATTTTTTAAGGTGAAATATCTTTATTTAAATCACATATTAATATTTAAATAATGTACATATTTAATTTACAGGAAGTTTTGCTTTGACCTCATAATAGTGATTTAAACGAGCAAAAAATTCGGTAATACACATTAAACGAAATTTTGAAAATACCTAATAGATAGGATTATGGAAAAATATCATTTACTTTTGAAAGTTTTGGATAATTTATGTAAAGAAGCACCATCTAATTATAAGTCATATCACCCAGATAAGAATGATGTTGATAAAATTAATAAAGCAAGATCCAAGGCTTTCATCCACTTATTTTTAAAAGTTAAATTTGGTTTATTAAATTTCCATGAGCGTCATAAATATATTACTGACAATCCTGGAGATGCTGGAATCGATGCCTATTTTATTGATAGAGAACTTAAAATTATTTATTTTATTCAATCTAAATTTAGAGCTAATAAACAAAACTTTGAAGAAAAAAAGATAAAGATAGAAGAACTATTGGCAATGGAAATAGATAGGGTATTAGAAGGTTACAACTCTTATGAAAATGGTAAAAGATTTAATTCTAAAATTCTAAATATGATTAACGAGATTAAAGCTATAGATGATATCGGTAGATATAGGTATGATGTGATAATCTTAGCAAATGTGAAAGAAATTGTTCAAAGTAAACTTCGTAGATTATTTGGTTACCCTACTCAAATATTTAATTTTGAAAGAACTTATATGGACCTATTGTTTCCATTATTGACAGGATCATATTACAATATACCTGATTTGAATATTTATATAAACATATCTGATAAAAGCAGTGGTTCAAAGATTAGTTATCAAGTTGAGACATCAAAAGGCAAATGTGAAATCACAGTAGTTTTTGTCCCACTAGAAGAAATTGCACAACTTATGCTTAAATATCGGAATTCGATACTTAAATTTAACCCGCGATGTTACTTGGATTTATCTGGATCTCCTATTAATCGAGAAATTCACAATACAATTATTTCCCAACAAACAAATGAATTTGCGCTCTACAACAATGGGATAACTATGTTATCGGACGATACTTCTTTTAATGAGAGAATAGGACAAAGAGACAAAGCAGTTCTATGTGTTAAAAATCCACAAATTATCAATGGAGGACAAACAGCTTATTCATTGGCGAGAATCTATGAAAAAAATTTAAACTCTCCTGATAAACTTCAACAGATTTTTTTAGGCAAAGAAGTATTATTAAAAGTCATAACATTTGTTGATGAAATAGTTTTGGATTCAAAATTAGAATTAATTGAAGAAATTTCAAACGCCACAAATCAACAAAATGTTGTAACTTATGCTGATAGGCATTCTAATGATAAAATTCAACATGAATTACAAGATTTGCTTTTTAATGATTTTGGAATTCTTTATGAAAGAAAAAGAGGAGAATTTTCAGATGGCATTAAATCAGATTATATTGACGAAAGTGTTATATTGCCACGAAATGTGTTTGTATCAGTCGCATTAGCATGCCAAGGAAGGCACACCAAACCAAGGAAAATCTTTAAAAAACCTCAGTCTTATAATAACATTTTTAATACAAAAGACTATGATAATTATAAAATTGGATTACAAGTTTATTATTTTTTGGAAGATAAATATTCTTCAGAAAAATTGAAAAAATCAAAAAATATTTTAAAATATGGATTTCAAGCCCTCCTTTTTATTGTTATATTAAAATATCGGGAGTTGAAAAAACCTCATATAGACAAGGATCTAATTTTTCAGATTTCAGATTATATCATCAGCAAATCAGAAGAATTTGAAGAATATGCCATTAAATTACGAAGCAATAGAATGTTTTTTAGAACAATAAAAACGAACAAAATTGAAAGGACAATAACAAATTTTTATAAATACTATACGAGTATAAATGCTAAAAATGATTTACGAAAATATTTTGAAAAAATTCCCAAAGTCTAGTTTGACTTTTGGCTCATATACTTTTTTAAGTGTGATCCTATAACTGGTATTTTCAAAAACTATGTGGTTGCCGCTCCATTACCACACTACAATATCTCTCCTTGCTAATGCTCATCAGGTCGTTTAACAGGTATGTATCTGGCTCCGTTACGCTTCGCCAAAATTTGCTCCACAAACTTCCTTTATCCGCTCCCGCCACTCTAAATTTGAAAATTTATTTCCCCCCTCATATTTCAACCCCCTCTTCAACCGCCAAACTAACAAGCGACACCTGTTTCCTATTCTCCTCAAACTCCTCCGGCGTGTAGCAGATAAAATCCACAGGCATGTCAAGGTCCCAGTATTTGTGGAGTCCTCTTGCTCTCCCGGATTTTATTTTCCTGAAAAAAGGGGAAACAATTATTAAGTCCGCATCACTGTCTTTTTTTGGGGTTTACCGGCAGTGCAAGTGCCATACATCTTTTGATTTTTAAGGCAACAGATTTTTATTTTTAAATCTATATATTAATATTTAAATAATCTATATATTTAATTTACAGAAAAATACAAAATGGGTTACTTGTTTGATTGCTTATCACAATGTGGCGACCAAGATAAAAAATGGCTAAAAGATCTCATTAATATCGTTAAATCTCCTTATGGTGCACAGCAATGGTTTAAAGATTTAGGAAAAAATGATTTTGAACACGCTAAAGCTGTTGAAGAATACTTAGATAAAATACTATCTGAATCGAAAGTAAAAATCAGCCCTGAAGAGGCATATCTATTACTCCATTCTATTTATACTCATGATATTGGATATAGAAAAGGTTCAAAAAACCATGAATTGCATTCACGTAATATGATTCTAAAAAATCCGCAAAAATATTTTATTAATGACCAAGAATTAGCAAATGCCATTGCTTTAATCTGTTATGCTCATGCGCCTATAAATATTAACGAGTTTCCAGATAACTTCTCGGTTGATATTCTGAGTCGCACCAAAGAGTACGATCTACAATTTCTGGGATCTCTTTTACGATTGGCAGACGAAATGGACCAGGGATATATAAGGGTCTTAGATAGAATAGGACAAAGTAGTAGTCATAGAAATTCAGTTTATCATATAGAGATAGGTCCTCAGATAATAAAGTTAAAAACTAAACCAGAAACTGAAGAAGAATGGAATCAATTAGTGAAAGTTCAAGAAAATATTCAAACACGATTGGATGAAATTCGACCGATTTTAAAAAAACAGAAAATAAAACTTGAACAAGTTATGCTTTATCCAAGAATATGGTCACACCATCCTAAGTTCGAAACCTGTTCAACACAAGATAAAAAAATAATTAGCGATACATCTACGGCTGTGAACATTCTATTATTAATTGATAAAACAATCATGGGCCTGGAAGTATTTCAAGAACTATTCCTCTCTAATAAATATAGTAATGTAAGTCAACTGCCACTATTGTCTTTGGAAAAATATGCGCAAAATCTAAACCAAAGTTATTCTTCAATCATATGCTTTTTAGGAGAAGATTTTTATAATAATATTTCAAATAAGATATCTGAATTTATTATTAAAAACACAAATAATGGTGGAGGGGCTGTGTTTTTTCCATTTTTTGCTTGGAGTGCATCAGAAGGCATTAATGATAATTTTGAAGAAATACTTCCAGTAAGTTTAGCTGGGGGATGGCATGAAGCTAAATATCAGAAGTTCTCACAGATTCATAAACACAAGATTACAGGGGGAATCAAACCTTTTTCCATCCAACAAAATACTTTCGAAAAATTAACAGTAAAAAAAGGGTATAAATGTATAATAAGTGATGATGAAACTAATCCCTGCGTAGTGATAGGGTCCTATCATGATGGGAGGGTGGTTTATATAAATACAACTTCTCACTGTTGTTTACAACAATGGGATTATCCATTAAGAATGACTTCACCTTGGCAACAGTCAGATATACTAAAAAGGCTTATTATCAACTGCATAAACTGGAGCATTAAAACTAAATTATAATTCAAATAATAAGACAAGACATAGACCACCCACAGAACTTCGTATAGGATTTGCAATTCGCTATCGCTCATCTAAATTGCTCCGCAACTTTGCAAATAATCATCATTATCCAAAATTGAAAATTAATTTTTCCCTTCATATCTCAATCCCCTCCTCAACCGCTAAACTAACAAGCGACACCTGTTTCCTCTTCTCTTCAAACTCCTCCGGCGTGTAGCAGATAGAATCCACTGGCATGTCAGGGTCCCGGTATTTATGGAGTCCTCTTGCTCTCCCGGCTTTTATTTCCCTGGAAAACAGGAAAACAATTATCACATCGCTGTCTTTCTGGGGTTTACCGGCAGCGCAGGTGTCGTACCTTTTTTGATTTTTAAGGCAGCAGATTTTTATTTTTAAATCTGCATATTAATATTTAAATAACCTACATATCTTTAATCAAATCTTAAATTATTGAAAAATGATAACAAAGCAGGAGAAGGAGATAATATTGAAATGTGCGGAGAAGTACAATGTATCATCAATATTTTTATTCGGGTCTTCCATTGAAAAAAAGGAATACGATGACATTGACATCGGGGTAAAGGGAATTAAGCCGAAATTATTCTTTAAGTTCTACGCTGAACTGGTTAAGAATTTACCAAAAAATGTTGATCTTGTTGACTTATCTAAAAAATCATTATTCAACGACCTTGTAGAAAGAGATGGAGCAAGAATCTATGGTTAAACTGTCGGAAAAAATTGAAGCAGAGAAAGAAAATGTTGAAAAAGCATTAGCAAATCTTAAAGAGGTAATGGAAAGGGACGAGAAGGGTGTTATTGAGCTATCTGCAATGGCTACTTTCCTGCATAACTTTTATAATGGAATAGAAAATATCCTCAAGCAATCTTTGAAAACAAGGGATATTTATATTCCAAAAACCGCGAGATGGCACAAGGAATTATTAAAAATTTCGGCTTCAAATAAAATAATATCCGGGAGTATGTCAGACAAACTTCTTGAGTACCTTACATTCAGACACTTCTTTGTTCACGGATATGGGTTTATGCTTGAAGAAGAACCGCTTGAGGAACTTACGGATAATGTTTTTGAGATATGGGATGACTTTTGCATGGAAATTGATACTTTTCTTAACCTTCAAATTAGATAAATTAAAAATTTATATTCTTAAAGAATCGGGTTCTGCAACAAAACTTCCCGATAGCATTTTTGATTTGTTTGGAAAAGATGATGAATGGTTTGATGCTTCGCTGTATTGGTTTGACTGGGACAAAGAAAGGTGATGTGAATTTTAATTTTAATTTCTAAAATAATAAATAACAAGACAAAAATGAATCTCAAAGTTATCGTAAAAGAGGATAAAGAAGACGGCGGCTATAATGTTTCATGCCCTGCACTTCCCGGTTGTCATTCGCAGGGTGAAACAGTTGAGGAAGCATTGGAGAATATAAAAGATGCGATTGAAGGATGTCTTGCGGTGTTGAATTAAAGAGTAAAAATTACCAGCAGCAGTGAGCAGGAAGCAATCGTGGCTGTTTAAATTTAATAATGGCAAAGTTACCGATAATCTCCGGGAAAAAGCATTGAAAGCATTTAGAAAAGCAGGATGGATACCTGTAAGAAAGACAGGAAGTCATGTGATTATGATAAGAGAGAATTATGCGGTTACACTTTCAATTCCAATGCATAAAGCAGTGAAAAGAGGTACCTTGAGTGGTATTATAAAGGATGCCGGGTTAAGTGTTGAGGAATTTGTCAGATTATTGTGAGGGGATAATTAATCATACGCCATATAACAAGAGGATAACAAAAATCTATGGTTAAAATAGAAAAACTGAAAAGAGCATCTGCTCAAAATGTGGTTGTTTTACGGGAGGTCCCCTACGCAGAGGCGAAGTCGCTGGTTGAAGATTATTTAAAAAACAATAAAACCGCTTACATATCAGAGATTGTGGATGACTTGAGATTAGACCTCAAAACGGTTCACCGGATTGTTGAGGAACTTGAAAAAGAAAATAAAATCACATAAAATTAGAAAAATTTTAAAAAATTAATTTCCTCCTCATATCTCAATCCCCTCCTCAACCGCTAATCTAACAAGCGACACCTGTTTCCTTTTCTCTTCAAACTCCTCCGGCGTGTAGCAGATAAAATCCACCGGCATGTCAATGTCCCAGTATTTATGGAGTCCTCTTGCCCTTCCTATTTTCATTCCCCGAAAAGTCGGAGAAACAAGTATCAAGTCCGCATCGCTGTCTTCCTGGGACCTGCCGGTGGCTCTTGAACCGAATAATATTATTTTATCTATTCTTTTTTCCCTGTTTAAATTGTCTTTAAATTTCCGTATATTTTCTATTAAATGTTCTCTTTTACCCATTTTATCACCTCATCAGCTTTATTTATGGCACCCTCAACATAATCTTTTTCAAACTCAGCGTAACTGTCGGGATACCTTGTTTCAATATAAAATGAAGTTATTTCATCGCAAAATTCCAATAATTCATCAGGCAGGTCAACTTTCTTTCCGAGATATACCAGATCATGAGTTCTTATGAGTTTCTTAAATTTCCGGATGTATAATGCTTTTAGTGCCTTCTCCACTGCCTG
>MCBC01000055.1 GCA_001723855.1 Candidatus Altarchaeales archaeon WOR_SM1_86-2
AATCCTCCCGAGTATGGGCCCACCAGATGTGCAAAGTGTAATAAGATAATTGTCCTCAGCGAGGGCGGGTATTCAATGAGGGGCGAGGACTACTTCTGTGCTGAATGCTCGGATTTTGATTTTGATGAAATCTTATAGAAAATGAGATATTGGCCTGTTCCGAACAGTTACTCAAAGACCGTTCCGGTTAAAGGCTCACCTGGGTCTTTCTGGGAAGACCGGGGCGATAGATACCACTGCGGTGTGGATATATATGCCCCTGAAGGAAGTGATGTGTGTTCAGTTGAAGACTGTAAAGATATTGGGATTGGAGTATGTACATCCTCAAAGGATGTGCGTTACTGGAACACCACCCATTACATTCTGGTAAAAAATAAAACGGGTTTTGTATGCAAATACGCTGAACTTGGGGATGTGAAAGTAAGGGCTGGTGAGTTTGTAAACGCATCCCAATTAATTGCTTCTGTCGGAAGAGTTCTAAATCCAGATAAAATAAATGAGGAATCCCCCGAATATGTTCAAAAATTGAAGGCAATAGGGAACTTGAGCATGCTGCACTTTGAACTATATAAAAAATCATCAATTATTGACGAAAGATATGATCTGGGCGGAAGTTGGTTTAGTAATGCAAAACCCAAGAATTTGCTGGATCCGGGGGATTATCTGAACTCAATAAAAAGTTGAAATTGTTAGATACATAAATAAATTGATATTTCATTAAAATCATCTGACCTTTTTATTTATATTTATATATTCATATTAATAATATTGTAGAATATAACATGTGGTAGAAATGATTGAAAAAAACAATAGAAAACAATAACCTTTTTATTTATATAATCATAATAATGTACGGTAGAAAAAATGATTGAAAAAAACAATGAAAGAATAGGAGAGGGGGAATCTTCAAAGAAAGGGAAGAAAAAAGTGCGATTTCACTTAAAATATGCTCTTCCGGATGTTAGAAGTTCTTTGAAGAGAGATAGAAAAATAATAATTGGGCTAGTAAATGCAAGTAACAATGGATATAATTTTGTTAGTAAAAAGGAGGTTGCTCCTTTGATTGGAATTAGTGAGCAAATAGTGGGTGGAACCTTAGCTTTTCTAAATAAGATCGGGTTCGTAGAAAAAGAAGGTTGGAAATACAAACCAAAACAAGAATTAGTTAATCTCAAAAATGAATTAGATTATGAAAGTGAAGAAGATGCAGGTATTGCATTAAGACCATTAATTGCAAGAACATGGTTTGGCGAACAGGCAATAAAAATATTTCAAAGTGAGAAAAAGCCACTACTTAGAGAGGAAGTATTTAAAAGATTAGGAAAGTTTTCTGGAGCAGATCCTGACTATCACAAGTCTGCATTAAACCACTTAATTGATTATCTTACTTATTCAAAAATAATTCAAGAGGATAAGGATTCTGGAGGATACAGTTTGCAAGATTTTGAAACTCCTGCTTTTGCAAAAAAGGGGATAATTAAAGAGAAAGATGCGATTAGTGAAGCTAAAAAAGTTAAAGAAATGGGGGGCCTAAAAAAAGAAGCTGAAACTATTGAAGAACCAGTTCAAATTCTCAAAGAAAAAACTAAAGAGAGAATAGGAGAGCATCCAGTAGATAGATTGAAACAAGTCTCGAATATAAATGTAAATATTGAAATAACTTCTGATATGAAACCCAAGGACTTACAAGAGATTATCAACATACTTAAAAATGGGGGGTTATTGAAAAAATGAGCAAACAGATGGTAAGATGGAAAAATACAAAATAGACATTACAAAAGAGGCTGAAAAATGGATGGACAAAAAACTCAACAACGAGCAGTTGAGAAGATTTGCAAATAAACTGAAAAAAATAGAAAATTTCCCTGATAAGTATGGGAAACCATTAAGAAGTCCATTAACTGGAATCTGGGAAATCTACTTTGAGAAGAAATTCAGAGTCCTGTATGAAATAGATTACGAATCAAAAATTGTCAAGATAATAACAATAAAGCACAAAGATGAGATGTGATGAAGACAATATCTTCATTGCACAAAGCAAAGTTTATGTGGGCTAAATAACGCCTCTCTCCTTAAGATACTCTTTAAGGGGCTTTATTCTGCCGGCTTTTATATCGGCTTTGCCCCTTTTTATACTTCCCACCAATTCCTTATCTGAAAGAATCTCTATAGTACTTTTCATGCTTTCATATTCGTCCTCGGTAATGGTTACATACCTCGTAGTGTGTTCCGGATGCTTCATTACAGCAGTTTCCATTTTAGTGTATATTAATTATTTGGTTTATAATAAATAAAAACTCTAACTCATAATTCCGGATCATATAGGAGGCTTATTATTGGCCTTAAATTTTGGACTATACTATGCATAACTTTGATGTAATTATAATCGGGGGAGGAGTGGTCGGATGCGCGATCGCAAGAGAACTTTCTAAATACAAGGTTAAAGCGGCATTGCTTGAAAAAGAAAGCGATGTTGCGATGGGCGCAAGCGGTGCAAACAGCGGGGTTGTTCATGCAGGCTTTTATGTAAGGCACGGGACACTGAAAGCGAAAATGAATATGGGGGGGCACAGGTTGTTTGAGCGGATGTGCGGGGATCTGGATGTGCCGTATAAAAAGGTTGGGAAATTGATTGTTGCAAAAAACGAGGATGAAATTGAAGGGTTATCAAAATTAAAAGATCAGGGCGATGCCAATGGCGTTCGGGGATTGAAAATAATTAAAAGCCATGAAATTAAGAAGTTGGAGCCAAACGTAAACGGTACCGCAGCACTATATTCTCCAAATTCTGCAATAACTTCTCCTTATCTCCTTACAATTGCACTTGCAGAGAATGCAAAAGATAATGGAATAGAAATATTTCTTGATACGGAAGTTATTGATATTGAAAAAACTATGCTCAAAGGGCATAAGGGGGGTGAAACCCCCCTCATCCACCATGATGGTCAACCCTCAAGAAGGCTGTTTTTAATTAAAACAAACAGGGGGGAATTCAAATCAAAATTTGTTGTTAGCAGCGCAGGCATTCATTCCGATGAAATCGCAAAAATGGTTGGGATTTATGATCGCACTGTTGTCCCATGCCGCGGTGAATATTTTATCATGGATAAAGACAAAGGAAATTTAATAAACTCCATGATATATCCTGTGCCGCCAAAGGATCCGGGGGGCTTGGGGGTTCATCTTACATCAACAATTGACCACAACATATTGATAGGTCCAAGTGCAGAATTTATTGATGAAAAGGATAATACAAAAACAACCACGGAAATTATGGATCAATTATACGGGGAAGCAAGAGAACTTATACCTGAAATTTCCAATAAAGATTTTATTACAGCATTCTCGGGCATCCGTGCCAGATTAAAGGAATCGGACGATTTTGTAATTGAAGAGAGCAGAAAGGTCCCGGGATTTATAAATTTAATGGGTATAGAATCACCAGGGCTTACTGCGGCGCCGGCAATTGCAAAGAAAGTTGTAGAGATGCTCAAAGAAGATACTCGCTTAAAACCAAATCCAACTTTCAATCCAAAAAGAAAATGCACCATTCGTTTTGATGAACTTCCAGACAAAGAAAAATCAAAACGGATTGAAGAAAATCCAGATCACGGGGAAATTGTCTGCAGATGCGAAAACGTGACAAAGCAGGAGATCATTGATGCGTTGAATAATCCGCTTGGTGTGAGAACAGTTAAGGGAATAAAGTACAGGGCAAGAGCGGGGATGGGCAGGTGCCAGGGAGGGTTTTGTCTGCCAAGGATCGTGGAAATTATGAGGGAGGACGGAATCAAAACTGATGAAGTAATGCTCAAAGGTAAAGGCTCATACTTGTTTGTTGGAAAAACAAAATCTTAATCACCCTTTTATATTTAAACTACTAATTACTATAATATTACTATAAAAATGACAACATTAACATTGAAATTTGAAGGCGCGCATGAGGAGATAATCAATGCTATGCTTAAATCAAAAATTGCCAAAACAAAGAGTGAAGCAGTAAGGATGGCTCTTTTGACCTTTGGATTGAGCACAGGAATAATAAAGAACCGGTTTGTATTAAGGGGCATAAGAAAGGATTTGAGCAAAGATGCATTTAACGCAAAAGAAATTGAATCGGAAATAGAACGAATAAAGAATGAAAGTATTCGTAGATAGTTCCGTGATCATATATGGTCTTGAACAAGAAAAATCAAATTCTGCCATTATATTAGACCTTATATTTGATGGAGAAATAAAGGCATATGTCAGCGAAAAAGTTGTTGATGAGATTAGACGATATTTCAAACATAGAAGAAGCAGAGAATATGCTTTTTTCGTGACGACCACCATAAGAAACAACTTTGAAGTCATGCCGAGGGAAGAGATTGAAGATGAGATTCATAAATGGCGCGGCAGAATCAAGGAAAAAGACCTTGAGCATCTTGCGACATCGAAATATAAAAGATTGAAGTATTTGATCGCCTATGATAGGGATTTTGCTGATGCGGGGGTTGAGGAGTATATCACGCCAAAGGAGTATTTAATGAGACTTGGTTTGAGGCATTATGATGTGGGATACTGAATGAAAATGTTCAAAAAGAATGTTGATGTGGCTATTGTGGGGGGGCGGTCCCGCTGGGCTTGCGGCAGCAATTTCCGCAAAAAAAGCAGGAGTTGATAATTTAATCATTATTGAACGGAATAAAAGGCTGGGGGGGATTTTAAATCAATGCATTCACACGGGCTTCGGTATTGAAATATTCAAGGAAGCACTTACGGGTCCGGAATATGCACAGAAATACATGGATGAAGTTGAAAGTTTAGGGATTCCTTATCTCTTGAACAGCATGGTCATTGACATAACTCCGGAAAAAGAACTAACCGTTTGCACGAAGGACAGTCTTTTAAAAATAAAATCTAAAGCAGTTATTTTAGCGATGGGCTGCAGGGAAAGAACACGGGGGGCTGTTTGCATCCCAGGCACAAGACCTGCCGGGATCTACACTGCTGGAGTTGCACAGAATTTTATTAACCTTAAGGGGTATATGGTATGTAAGAACGTTGTGATCCTTGGTTCAGGTGATGTCGGGCTTATCATGGCACGAAGGTTAACACTTGAAGGTGCAATGGTTTTAGGGGTAGTTGAAATACTTCCATTTCCAGGCGGCCTTAGGAGAAATATTGTTCAATGTCTTGAGGACTTTGACATTCCTTTACTGCTTAATCACACGGTTATTGATATAGAGGGGGATAAAAGAGTGAAGTCTGTTAAAATTGCGGAGGTTGATGAAAACAGAAACGTAATTTGCTGCACTGAAAGAGAAATCGAATGCGATACCCTGCTTCTTTCCGTTGGCTTGATCCCGGAAAATGAATTGTCAAAAAAAGCAGGGGTTGAAATTGATTCTGCAACCAATGGAGCCGTGGTTAATGAAAATTTAGAAACATCAGTCTCCGGAATATTTGCATGCGGGAATGTCCTGCATGTTCATGATGTCGTTGACTTTGCGACAATTGAAGCAGAGAATGCCGGAGTGAATGCGGCGGGGTATGTAAAAAAGAAACATGCACCAAATAAGGAAAAAATAAAAGTACATCCCGGGCAGGGAATTTTGTATGTTGTCCCTCATTTTATAAATGCAGATGATGATGTGATATTGTCAATGAGAGTTTTAGAGCCGGGCAGGGACAGATACCTTATCGTTAAAGCCGGGAAAAAGTTATAGAGAAGAAATTAATTAAGCGTTTAAACCCCGCGGAAATGATCAAACTTAAATTGAAAAAAGACGACTTGAAAAAAGTGAAAGAATTACTGGTGTGCATAAGATGAATAAAAAATTTATTTGTATATTGTGCCCGTTAGGGTGCGAAATTGAAGTTAAATATGATAAAGAGGGGGTTAAAAAAATTACCGGGAATTTATGCGAGAAATGCACTGAATATGTTGTTGAAGAAATTTATAATCCTAAAAGAGTGCTGACAACAACCATAAAAGTAAGAAACGGTGAAATTCCTCTTGTTAGCGTAAAAACTTCAAAACCAATTCCAAAAGAGGTCATGTTTGAGGTCATGAAGGAGATATCAAATGCATGGGCTGAAGCACCCGTAAGAATCGGGGATGTCGTTATAGGGAACGTGCTGAATACCGGAGCAGATATTGTGGCAACAAAAAATTGTAAAGCAATTCAATCAAAATTGATATAATCAATTTTGTGTGCCAAAATCACTTCGTGATTTTGAGCATTTTAGCATTTAAAACCGATATAGTTTTCAATACAACAAAAAATGTAAAGATCAAAGAATAATTTCTATGTTCTCTTTTCTATTTTTTTATTTTAATAATAATAAACTCTTAAACTAAAATGGATAAAAACGAAGTTATTGCATCGGTAGAGGAGAATAAGATAGGTTTTATACGCCTGCAGTTTACGGATATCAATGGTATTCTGAAGACATTTGCCGTTTCTGCGAGGGATGTTGAAACCATTCTTGAAGAGGGGCAGTCATTTGACGGCTCTTCCATAACCGGCTACGGCGATATTGAGGAATCCGATATGGTGGCGAAGCCCGATCCGGGCACATTTGCGATAATCCCCTGGAGGGAAAAAGAGCACGCTTCAGCCAGGATGATATGCAATGTCTACAACCCGAACGGCTCCCGCTATGAGGGAGACCCGCGATATGTTGCGGAGAAAGCCGCAGAGAAAGCAAAAAAATCCGGCTTTGTTTTTAATATTGGCCCTGAGCTGGAGTTCTTTGTTTTTGAGGATGAGCCGGAAATCCACAGACCTGTGCCGATGGACATGGATATTGCCGGTTATTTTGATTCCCACCCGGGTGATCTGGCGGAGGACATGAGAAGGGATATGGCTGAAATGGCGGAAAAGTTCGGTTTAATGGTTGAGGTAGCCCATCACGAAGTTGCGCCGGGACAGCATGAGATTGATTTTAAATATGGCGATTTGGTAACGACCGCTGACAGAACAGTAACCATGAGAATGCTAATTAAAGGCATAGCGAACAGGTACGGATTCATAGGGACCTTTATGCCCAAACCTTTGTATGGGGAGAACGGCAATGGTATGCATGTTCATCAAAGCTTGTGGGATGTAAAGGAAAATAAAAACGCGTTCTATGATAAGGAAAGCAAGGTTGTGGGCCATCTTTCATCAACCGCTTTAAACTTTATCGGCGGTCAGTTAAGGTATGGAAAAGAGATGATCGCGGTGCTGGCATCGTGGCCTAATTCATATAAGAGGTTGGTGCCCGGGTATGAGGCGCCTGTCTATATAGCGTGGGCGCACCGCAACAGATCACCTTTAATAAGAGTTCCCGATGTCGGCAATCGTCCCGATGCGGCAAGGGTAGAGATCCGCTGTCCGGATCCTGCGGGAAACCCGTACCTGCAGTTTGCCGTGCTGTGCCATACGGGACTTGAGGGAATCAAGCAGGGCATCGACCCAGGGAAGAGAACAGAAAGAAATGTCTATGAGATGAGTTACATGGAAAGAAGGGAACTGGGGATAGAATCGCTGCCCGAGACCTTTGATCACGCGCTGAGGGCATTTGAAGACAGCGATTTTATGCGCGAGGCTCTTGGAGATGTCGTGTTTGAAAACTTCCTGAAGGTCAAGAGAGCGGAATGGGACAAATACAGAACTCATGTCACGCAGTGGGAGGTTGATAAATATTTGAGGCTGCTGTAGAGACTTTTTATTTTTATTTATATTTCCTGATTTTAATAACAACATAAAAAATGGCAGATATAAAACATTATACCCTGAGGGAAGGGAATAAGGACACGGACCATGTCTTTACAGGCGGGTCCCCGAGAAGGGCTGCATTGAAGGCAGCA
>MCBC01000056.1 GCA_001723855.1 Candidatus Altarchaeales archaeon WOR_SM1_86-2
GCAGCCCATCGCCAACGCATGGTCTCCTTCCTTCAGGGCTTGCTTTGCCTCTTTAAATTTACTTTCAACTCCCATCTCATAGGCTTTCTGCCTTAGATCATAAACTTCCTTGGGGGTAGAAATGCCCGCTCTTTCGGCATATATCTCTGCCGCATGGGAAGAACCGACTGCGTCAGCATAAGCTCCATCCTTCACATAATTCTTAAGTTCATCCAACTTTGCATCAACTCCTACCATATAGGCCTTCTTTCTCAATTTTGCGATTTCTTTTGGGGCCGGGATTCCTATGGTTTTTGCAAATGTTTCTGCTGTGTTAAGCGGTCCGAAAGCATCATCATATATCCTACTTTTTATGGCATCATCGGCTTCCTGAATCTTTATATAAATGCTTTTTTCCATTGCCTTTTGCTTAAGGGTCGAAACTTCGGGGGGTGGAGAAATACCAGCAAGCTTCGCATACTTTTCAGATCTATTCAATGTCAAAACGGCATCAGGGTGTTTGTTATACTTCATTAATTCCTTTGCTTCATCGATTTTTGCGCTCACCCCTGCTTCATATGCTTTCGGCTTCAGATTCTCAACCTCTTTAGGTGCGGGGATACCTGCTTTGTTGGCATAATTCTCTGCCACTATCAATGCAGCGATTGCATCGGTGTCCTTTGATTCTATTAACCTCTCTGCCTCTTTAATCTTCTCATCAACACCTGCCACATAAGCCTTCCGTTTTAACTCATGAAGTTCATCCGGCACATTTGTGCCCGCCCTCTCGGAATATATCTCAACTACCCTGGCAGCCCCCAGCGCACCAACACAATTTTTATCGGCCAAGTATCTCCTGACATCTTCAAGTTTTGCCTCAATGCCATTTTTATACGCGCCATCCCTCAGAGTCTTAATTTCCCCTGGAGCCTTGATCCCGGCCACACTAGCGTATTTTTCCGCTATCAATAAAGAGGTCAGTGCATCAGTACATCTCCCTTCACTTATTGATGCTTTAGCATCTTTTATTTTAGAATTTATCCTTTTAGTAACCTCAGATATTGTATCATCCATTTTATTTGATGCTGTTCAATTTTTTTAAAATAAATATAAATATAAATATAAATATAAATGTAAATGTATAGTAATTATTGTAGAATTATAAATAAAAATAAAAAGGAAGTAGTATAATTATCTCTTTAGATAACTAAATATGAACAAATAAGATAATTAGTTTAACATACGTAGACATTTATAGATAACTTAATTATGCTCTTGATAATTTATCAAGAATTTTCTCTAACGCAGTAAGGATAATTAAAGGTGAAAACATTCTTATCTTTATTTAAATATAATATACTATATAGCGGGGTAGGGCAGCATGGAGTGCCCGCCGGGCTCATAAAGATCAATCAAAAATTGAGATACCCGGAGGTCGGAAGTTCAAGTCTTCCCCCCGCTAAATGAAAATTGCCATAGCGGGAAAAGGTGGGGTGGGCAAGACAACTGTCGCTGCTGTGCTTGCAGAAGTTCTATCTAAAAAATTTAATGTGCTGGCGGTAGATGCTGATGCTTCTTTGAATCTTATGTCCGTGTTCGGGGTGGAGGATATAGAACCGATAGTTAAAATGAAGGATGTCGTGGAGGAAAGGGCTCGCCTTGCTAACGGCCTGGTCAGGATGAACCCGAAAGTATCTGATTTAATAGATGAATTCTCCATACCCGTGAATGAAAATATGAAATTATTGGTTTCTGGAACTGTTGAAACCGCAGGCTCTGGCTGTCTCTGTCCGGAGAATTCCGTGTTAAGGGCGCTGCTGCAGGAGCTGGTATTAAAAAGGGGTGATGCAGTTATTATTGACTTAGAAGCGGGGCTTGAGCCGATGTCAAGAGGCACTATCAAAAATATTGATGTCATTCTGGCTGTAACGGAGCCTATTCATAACTCGATTACCGTTACAGAGAGATTGATTAAATTTGCTGGTGAGTTGGAAGTTAAGAATGCCCTTGTCGTGGGAAATAAAATCCAATCCCATAATGAGAAAGAATATCTATCTCAAAACCTGGATGTTTTTCATTTCATTCCCTATGACGAAGAAGTGAGAGAAGCGTCGATGAAAGAAAACTTTGAAATCAAGGACAGCAGGTTTTATAAGAGTATTGAAGAACTTGCAGAGAAGATAATTTCCTTAACATGACTTGATTTACGCGACTGGGCGGGATTTAATGAAAACCAGAATGTTTGAAACATTGAATATTGAACCCGGGAAAAAGAACAGCATATTGCTTGCTGCGATAGCATATTTTGGAAATTTTATTTTGCCGGTTTTAGCGCCGATAATTGTGTATCTCATTTCAAAGGAGGATAAATATGCAAAATTTCATGCCATTCAGAGTTTTTGCATCCTCTTATTTGTGCATCTGCCGTTGGCGACAGTCTTTATAATATTATATTCTATGACCGAAACATGGGAGCCGACAACTGCGCTTATATTTATTACTGCCTGTGTACTCATAATTCTTATAATAAACGCCCTATTTTTGGTGGTCGGTATTTTTGCAGTTTTGGGTAAAACGGTAAGAGTTCCATACCCATTTATGACAGATTTCATATCCTGGTTTATATGAGCATAAAATAACTATAGAATTCTTAAGCGTATGCGGCGCTATCCACTATCAACTCACGCCCGAGCCCTGTCATAACTGCCGTTATCTCTACTTTATCCCCAAGATCGGAGTTTATCCTGGCCCCGTATATTATGTGAGCCCATTCATCCGCATCTTTAGTCATTAACTCAAGAATCTCATTTGTTTCATCGAGAGTCATGCGATTTCCTCCGGTAATGCTGATTAACACCCCTTTAGCTCCCCTGCAATCCGCATCAATGAACGGGTTATTAAGAGTGTTCTTTACCGCCTCTTCAACTCTATCCAAACCCTCGCCAATGCCTGTATTCATCATGGATATGCCTCCCTGACTCATAACCGTTTTGATGTCAGCAAAGTCAAGGTTTACCAGTCCCGGAACCGTTACGATCTCGATTATTGATTTTATTGATCCCGCTGTGATGCGGTCGGCGTCCATGAGCGCCTCATTTACCGGCTTATATGACACGTACCCCAACAACTTATTATTGTCGATCACTATAACGGAATCCGTATTCTTCGTCAACTCTTCAACCCCCTTTCTTGCTTTATCTATCCTCGCCCCCTCCATCTCAAATGGAAGAGTTACTACTCCGACAACCACCGCACCAAGGTCTTTAGCAATTTTAGCAATCACCGGGGCAGAGCCCGTTCCTGTGCCTCCGCCCATTCCGGCAACCAAAAATACCAGTTCATACCCCCTCAGCGATTCTTCCAACTCTTTTTGGTTCTCATAAGCAGCTGCTCTGCCTTTCGCTGGATCGCCCCCTGTCCCAAAGCCCCGGGTCGTGCTAAAGCCAATTGGAAGTTTCTTTATCCTCTGCCCCCTGATCTGCGATAAGTGCTGGATATCTGTATTCACGGCAATTAACTCCGCTCCGGAGATGCCCATACATGCCAGCCTCTCTACAGTATTGCTTCCGCCGCCGCCGGCACCTATCACCACTATTTTCGGGGGATTCGGAATTGTAATTTCATCTAAATATTCCATTCGTTAATATACATTATATTATTTGTTAATATATTTAAAAATAAAATAAAAAATGTTGATTTCACCAACCATCCTCAGGGAACATCATGGAAATAGGGGATTTTTCTCTTGGGGGCATAAATATATTGCTCATTGATTCATGACCCAAAAAGTTTTCGCTTCTAACACCTGTTGCGATGAACATAACGCGCAATTGGTCGTTCCAATCTTTTTCTACCCTGTGCCCTATCACTATGTTGGGGTTTTCAGCCATTTTTTCTTTCAATCCCGCAACAACATTATTTATTTCATTAAGCGTTGTATCCGGTCCGCTGGTTATGTGAACTATGGCAGCGCTTGAGTTATCATAGTTTATGTCCAAAAGCGGCTGTTTGATCACTTTATCGATAACTTCCTCGATTTTATTCCTGCCTGATGAGGACCCCACCGCTATCGACGCCACCCTGCCCTTACCAATAACCTCGCTGAGATCCTTAAAGTCAATGTTTATCAACCCTGCTTTCTTTATTACGCTTTCACTTATCTCTCCAACGGCACTGGTAACGATTTTATCTGCCTCTTTGAACGCCTCATCCACAGGCATGTTCCCGAAGACATCAACCAGTCTTTGATTATCCAGCACCACCACGGTATCACAATACTTTATCAACTCAGAAATACCCGCTCTTGCATCATCGCCTCTCTTCCCGGACCTTTCGGCTCCAAAAGGAAAAGTCACGACCCCGATAACCAGGGCGTTGTGCCTTTCTTTTGCGATTCTTGCAAACACCGGTGCCGCACCGGTCCCTGTGCCGCCGCCCATTCCGGCAGTTACGAACAACAGGTTTGTGCCTTCTAAAACCTCACTTATATTTTGGCTGCTGTTCAAAGCACACTGCCTTCCAATCTCTGGTCTTCCACCGGCACCCTGGCCATTTGTTGTTCCGTCCCCTATCAGCAGTTTCTCTATGTTTCCATCCACATAGGAGTACAGGTGGTTTGCGTCTGTGTTCGTCGCTATCAATCTCGCGCTTGTAACCCCCATCCCATACAATCGCTGAACGCTGTTTGATCCTCCTCCCCCGACCCCGACAACGGTTATTTTTGGCATCCTATAGCCCTCTATGGGCAAGGTTCTCATATCCGGGGGCGATAAGCGCTCCTGTGGGGCTTGAGGGTATATGCCATTGTGGGGGTGGATTATTTTATTGCCTGCACTCGCTTCCCGATCTATGCCGCCGGACTGTTTTGATCCTTCCATTATCGAATGAATCTCGTCTGCAAGCTCTTTCTGCTCATTTAATAACCTGTTCAATGTGGTCTTATAATCCGATTCCTTTCGGGCTTCTTCTTCATCCAGACCGATTATCCCACGCACATCAGCGACCGCTTCTTTTTTACTGACTATGTCAGGGGATGAGATTCCTGTTATGACTGCAATTATTTGTATCTTATCTTCCAGTCCGGAATCTATCAGAGCGCCCCAGCTCACATCGGCATCATCTCCCAGTACCCTCTGCATCTCTCTACCGATTCTGTCCACTTCATCTATTGAAAGATCCGATCCCCCTGTTATCTGTATGAGAGCACCGGTTGCGCCGTCATAACTCACATCAAGCAGCGGCTGATTAAGTGTCTTTTCTATCGCCTGTTTAATCCTATCCGGGCCGTTTCCTTCACCCACACTGATCATACTCATTTGATCCTTCTTCATTATCTGCTCAACATCTGCAAAGTCTATGTTGATTATGCCCGTTCGCCTTATGATCCCGGTAATTCCCTTCACTGCTTTTAATATAACGTCGTCTGCTATGGCAAGTGCATCATCCAGGGATTTAGTGGGTACATAACTGACCAATTTCTGGTTGTCAACGACAACGACGTTTGATACCCTTCTCAACTCCTCGATTCCCTTACGCGCCACTTTACATCTCCTGATCTCTGTCCTGAGAGGAAATGTTACGAAAGAAGTGACAATTGCCCCTTCGTCCCTTGCAATTTTTGCGATTACGGGTGCGGATCCTGTTCCGGTGCCGCCGCCTTCTCCGGCAATCAAAAATAACAGATGTGCGTTTCTAAGCACCTTCGCCAGCTCATCTTTACTCTTCTCGGCAGCTATTCTGCCCTTTTCCGGGCTGCCACCAGCCCCGTAGCCGTTGGTTATATCCTTGCCTATAAGCACCTTCGTTACTTTGCCCTCCATGGTTTTGAGGTGCTGCAGATCTGTGTTTACGGCGATCAATTCAGCTCCAGGGATACCGCCAGTACGTGATAATCTATTGATGGCATTACAACCACAACCCCCGGTCCCCAGGATAACGATTTTGGGCCCTTCAAAATCGTCATCACAGCATTGATGCCATACTCCTTTTATGTCTTCATCCAATTTTTTTTGTCCTGCATTACTAAATGCTTCAAATATGTCCATTTTTACTTTTTTTTAAAATTTTTATTCTGACGACTAACCCCTGTGTAATTTTATTAGTTTTGGTATCTTTTCAGGGCACTCGGATCTAATTTTTTCCAACGTTCCCACCACATCCCCATCTTTTGGGACGAATTTCACATCCTTGTCTATGATCACTGCATAACCACCCTCATATTCCCTGTATCTGAAATCTTCCGGCACATACTTTGACATAACTTCCCTCCACTTTTGTGTTTTTTCCATTTTTATTCGTAGATGATGAATTTCGTGAGATGGTTATTGTATTTGCCACGCTCCTCAAACGCTACTTTATTGCTTTTGCACAATTCCTTGAAATGGTTGCTTGCGCTCAGATCCACGTATACCTCCATCTCACTATTTTTGTTTTTCATTTTTGCTTTCTTTATTCCGACAGTGCGAAATACATAATCCTGCCAACCCTTTGTTTTTTAAGTACCCCCTGTCGGTACAGGTTATTCATCCTGTTTGTGGCAGCGTTACTGCCTTTATACTTGAATTTCTCTTTAATTTCTTCGGCAGACGCTCTGCTGTGTTCTTTTATATAGTTTATTATTTCCTGATCCCTTGGAGAGAGCCATTCTTCAGATCTGTTGATGTCCTCTTCCTTGATGCCCTTTGATTTAGATTCTTCGAATTTACCTTCAATCCAATCGATACGGGCATTCAATTTCTTAACTTCATCCAGCACATCTCCGCCTTCATATCTTCTTCCTGAAAGCAGTTCAAGTTCTCTCAACCTGACCTCGTTATCTAACTTTCTACTTTCTAATTTTTTTGTCTCCAGTTCGCTCTCTATTTTTTTCATTTCCAGTTCATGTGCTCTCACATCCCTTAATCCCTTGATCTCATCCCTGATTATTTCAATGCTCGCGTTAAATGTCCTGACCTGCTTGTCAAGGACCGCTATAGCGGTTATGAATTTATCGGCACCAAATTTTTCCGCCCCTTTACTTGCTTCCTCAGAGGTCTTTTCATATTCTTTGATCAATTCGGGCAGAGTAAAGTTAACTTTTTTCATTTCGTTTTATATTTATTTAAATCATATATTATATATATGAAACTCATATATTATATATATGTTAATTACATTTGATAAATAAAAATACATTGCACGGATTTTATGTAATTATAACTTTAAAAATTTTTTTTATAAAATTTTTTAATTGAGATTAGAATATCTAAATTTTTCGCGAAAAAAAATGACAAAATTTTTAATTTTTAGATTCAGATTAAACTCAAGGCCATCTCTACAGCATTCTCGGCGTCTGAATAATGAACCCCCATCCCCCTGACTTCACTCTCAAATCCTTTGTCCCTGAACATTTCCTCTATCCCACCGCTGTTCGAAACGAAAACAACCTTTTTTCCGTAATTAAAAGCCAGTGCTATCTCAGATAAAGTCCCGACACCCCCATCGATCGCTATGATAACGTCAGATGTTGCGGCAATTAATGCGTTCCTTGCGAGTCCAATCCCGGTATTTACTGCCACATCAACATGCTCATTTGCCTCCCCCGCCTCCAGAGAAGGAAGAATCCCAACAGTAACACCACCTTTGGATTTAGCACCCCTGCACGCTGCTTCCATAACCCCTCCCTTTCCGCCGCAAACTAAAATACACTCTTTTTTCGCAATATCCCCCCCTACCTTCTCCGCAATCGCCTGGATCCCTGGCGGCAATTTTTCGCCGCTCCCTATCACGCCAATTCTTGGTTTCACTAAAACTTTTATTAAAAGTATTCAATACAACATCATTGTATTGAATGTGTCTTACACGAAGTGTGAGCCACATTTTATCAAAATGTGTGGAAGACACTATGTGTCTTACACGTGTCAGACATTTATGTCTGCTACATGCCATCTTCGCCTCGCTCGATGACACTCAACCGAGGTTGGTTACGCAGTAACCCGCCATTCGCCAGCCTGCACGGCTCGCTCCGTGCACATGCGGGTGCCATGTGGCTGAGAATCTTAAATTCTCAGACACTTGTCCAAATCTTCGATTTGGCCACATCTTCGCCTCGCTCGATGACACTCAACCGAGGTGGGTTGCGAAGCAACCCACCCTTCGTCAACCTTAGTAAGGTTGTCGCCAGCCTTAACAAGGCTGCAATGGACTCGTCGGGATTTGAACCCGAGGCCTCCCGCACGCCAAGCGGACGATCTACCAGCCTGATCTACGAGCCCTTTTTTCGCCGAGGTTGGGATTTGAACCCAAGTGTTCGCAAGGAACACGGGATTAGCAGTCCCGCGCGTTTAGCCATGCTCCGCCACCTCGGCATATTGGTTTAGGGGGTTATGGGGAGGTTAGCAACCGGAGGTTGCGTCCACCTCGGCATATTGAATTATCGGGTTATGGGGAGGTGAGCAACCGGAGGCATGCGGGAGCATATCTCCCGAGTGTGTCTGACCAAAGGTCAGCCACATTGCGTCCACCTCGGCATATTTATTTTATTCTATCTGCTCTGCTTCATCTATCAGCATTATCGGGATCCCGTCCTCTATCCGATACTTCAATTTACAACCATGACAGAGCAACCCCTGATTTTTATATTCCAAATCTCCCTTGCACTTTGGGCATGCCAATATATCCAATAACTCTTTGTCCATCTTTTATTTCCATGGTGATGGACGCGTCAAGGTGGATACACCTTCAAGAGAATGGCTTCCCATGCCCTTTCTCGCTCCCGTTACCCCGTAAGCGCCCCTTGGTACGGTTAGTGCTGCTCTGTTCCCAGTCTGACACGGTTCCCATACAAAGAAACCCTGCAGGACGAAAGTTCACAGTTGGGACCATGGACCACCCGCTTGTCGGTATATCGCCCTTAGACTTCGATTTCCCGTATAGGCGATTTGGAATACAGGGGACGCCTAGCCCCCCATCTAGTCCACCACCATTAATATATTTGCTTTATTTAAATAAATCTATATTATCTTAAAAAACTTTTAAAAAATGTACTCTCACACAAAAAAGGTTGGCTCAACGGGAAGGTATGGACCGCGGATGGGAACAAGAATGAGATCTGCGATAAGAAAGATCGAGGATGAAAGTAAATCGCCTCAT
>MCBC01000057.1 GCA_001723855.1 Candidatus Altarchaeales archaeon WOR_SM1_86-2
AATTCAAGGAAAAACAGCACTTGCAGCAGCATTATTTGTTGTCGCTGTATTTGTAATTACGATAAAATTAATGAACCCGACACCGATTTTAATATCCGTTGACGGCGGAGAAGCAGTATCCAGCCAGATTTCAGGGGTTTTCACATCTTATGATATGATACTCCTGATTGCATCATCAATCATTCTTACCATCAGCGGGATGTATTTACTGTTTTTTGATTCCGATGAAAATAATGAAAATTCCACAGGAAAACCCGCAGGCGAATCAGTACTGGAAGAAAGAAAAATGAAATGGAAGGAAATATCCGAAACCCTGAAAAATGACGAGCAGAAAATTTATGGTGCGATAATTGATTCGGAGGGAATTATCAACCAGAGTGAACTCGCGGAAAAGACAGGATTTTCAAAATCAAACATCAGCAGAGTTCTGGATTTACTGGAAAGCAAAGGATTTGTTGAGAGAAAGAGGAGGGGAATGGGAAACATTGTTTTGCTGAAGTAAATAATATTATCAAAAATTCTAAGTGTATTGAAGCGGAGCGGAAATACGCTGGCGTTCGTCGGGAGCCGCCCGACAGTTACGGCAAAAATCGTTAGTTTTGAAAGTATCCATCCCCATGATGCGTTTGCAGAGACGACAACAACAGTCGGGGAATTGAGAAAAATATTCGGGTAAATTAATTTAACTCAAATTCCTTTCCACAACCCCCGCAATTCTTCCCGCGATTTTTTGTGCCTTATCTCCTGTTTGTGCTTCAACCATAACCCTGCAAAGTGCTTCTGTTCCCGAGAACCGCACAAGAACACGCCCCTTTCTCGCGAGTTTCTTTTCTGCATCAAAAATTGCATCTTTAATTTCAGGAATTTTGTTTATATCTTTTTTTGCTTTAATTTTAACATTAATTAAGACCTGCGGTAATTTTTCCATCACGCGTGAAAGTTCTGACAGTTTCTTTCCTGTCCTTTTCATTATGCAGAGAACCTGGATGGCAGAAATTAACGCATCTCCGGTTTTTGCATAATCGGGAAAAATTATATGCCCTGACTGCTCGCCGCCGAAATTGTAGTTATTTTTTAACATTTCCTCTAAAACATAACGGTCGCCGACCGCAGTTCTCACAACCCTTATCCCGTGATTTTTCATTGCAATTTCCAGCCCCATGTTGCTCATAACCGTTGCAACAATCGTATCTTTCTTCAACTTCCCCCTGCCTTTCAAGTCATAAGCGCATAACGCCATTATACTGTCGCCGTCAATTACATTCCCATTTTCACATACTATTTTAAGAATAATTTTAATAATTTATATATAATTTGTTATGAAATGATAAGATACTATGAAATTAGTTTTGTATGACGGAAACATTGAAACAATGAAGCCCATAACATACAGCAGGAGTTCCTGTGATGTGTTATGTGGGGGTAAAAGAATTATCGAATACATACTGCCACATTTTGGAAAAGAATTCAATCCCTCCATACTAACATCAAAAAAACTTATCAATTTAACAAAATTAAGAAATCCTAAAGTTAGTGTAGCAGATTCATACGAAGAAGAATCTTTATATTACAATGTATCTGTTCTTCCCTCAAAAGAAATGATAGAAAAAATTTACGGTTTGAAAATAAATGAGATTCTTACATACAATGATAGAATAGTATGCGGGAGATATGATAAAGGAAAAGTTACACTTGAAACTATAGAAAAGGAACTCTCAAAACTTAAAAAAATTGAATTAAAATTAAAGGAAAACCCCATTATCTTAGATTATCCATGGGATATTGTATCTCATAATCCAAGTTTAATAAAATCCAATTTCAGAGAAATTCCCGAATCAAAAGGAGAAATAGATGATAAAGCGTTTATCATAGGCAATCCAGAACAAATATATTTAGGCGAAAATTCGGTTGTTGAAGCAGGAGCGATACTTGATGTTAGAGAAGGACCAATAATTATTGAAGATAATAGTGTTGTTCATGGACACAGTAGAATTGAGGGACCTGTTTATATCGGTAAGAATTGCATAATTGGAGGTGCTGAAGCAGCTATACTGCATGAGGGAACCTGCATTGGTGATGTCTGCAAAATAGGTGGTGAGATTGAGGAAACAATTATTCATGAATTTAGCAACAAGGCGCACTTCGGTTTTCTGGGGCACAGCGTGATTGGCAGTTGGGTTAACATAGGCGCAGGTGCCACTAATTCGGATCTTAAGAGTAACTATGGCGAAATTAAAGTGGAACATATAAGCACTGGAGAGAAAATCAAAGCAGGTAAGTTTATTGGCACTGCCATAGGCGACCACTCTAAAATAAATATCTTAACCAGAATCATGACTGGAAAACAGATAGGTTACTGCTGTCTGGTCGGAGGAACTGTTAGTTCAAATATTCCATCATTTACTTTTTCACCATGATGCATCGTCCAACATACTCAAGAGAAACTAATGAATACCTAAATAGTTTATTTACCTAAATTTTCATAAAGAGTATTAAGCAAAGCTACTTGAGCATTAATATACTTCTCTGATCTAATAGTATACTTCCGCGATATAAATGTTTTCCTCCTATCCATCATAGCACTTATCATTTCAATCGCTTTATCTTTTCTGAAGGTCTCAATTACACTTTCCACACCAATCTTTGATCCCGGAAATATTGATATACCCTGCATTAGTAAAACATTTCTCCCTGTTTCTACACCATCCCCTAAAATGACACATAGTTTTCTTTCAGATTCTGTAAATTTTTGAACCTTGGTTCCTTTATTGAGGATGCACCCTTCTCCTAATACAGAGTCTGGAATATACGACGAATCACCAATCTTTGTTTTTGGCATGATGATTGAATTTTCAATCACTACACCATTCCCAATTCTCACCCCATTTCCTAAACTTGTATATGGGCCAATAGAGCAATTAGTACCGACATGACATTTATCTCCTAGGTAGCACGGACCTTCAATCTGCGCTCCAACTTCTATTTGTGTGTTTTCGCCTAGGTAGCACGGACCTTCAACGATATCATTCTTCTTAATATATGTCCCCGTGGCATAAGACCCAAAACCTTCTTCAAGAATGATTTTATTTGCATCAAGCAAATCCCGCGGATGTCTTACATTTATCCAAAGCCCGGGACATTTAAACCCATGCACTAAATCATCTGGAATTAACTTATTGATCACATCAGGTATCCCGCATTTAGTTTGAGTTTGCATAATCTCCTCTATGGAATTGAATATATCTTCACGTCTAAAAATATACATTCCTGCATTAACCAAATTGCTTTTTGGCTTTTCTGGTTTTTCCTTAATACTCTTCACAATATTTCTCTTTAATTCTACAACTCCATACTGTGACGGATTCTCAACTTCTTTAAGTGCCAAACTTGCTGGTGAATTATGTTCTTCATGGTTTTTTATTAGATCCTTTATAAACTCTGGTGAAGATATAAGATCTCCATTTATTACCATAAACTCTTCTTCTCTAACTTCATTCCTAGCCACATAAACAGCGTCTGCGGTCCCTAACTCCCTTTCCTGTTCAACATACTCAATCTCCATGCCATTAAATTTATTTTCAAAATAGTTCTCAATTATCTCTTTTTTGTAACCAATCACAATGACTATTTTACTAATTCTAAACCTTTCAGGCAGTCCAGACAACGCCTCTAAAACCCATTCCAACATTGGCTTTCCTGCTACATGGAGCATAGGTTTTGGTCGTGTTGAAGTCAATGGTTTTAATCTTCTACTTTCACCTGCTGCTAATATTATTACATCCATTTTTTTATATTCATAGTATCATTGAATTAAATTATCCCACTCTTACAATGGAGTTCTTGATTTCCCACATTCTGGACATTTCCAGTTATCGGGTAAATCTTCAAACATTATATCCTCCCTCCCCTCATCGTAAATATGACCGCATGATATACATTTATGTTCTGCTATGTTTTGTCTAACATATTCTTTAACCTTTTCCCAAAAATTTTCACAACAACATAAATAATTGGTGTCATGTGATTTACAGTAACATGGCAATTCAGGCGTCTCATATTTGAACTCATTAATATGTTCTCCTAAAATTGTCCAGTTTTTGCCATTAAATTCATGAAACCCGTGACCTGTTATAACATAATCAATACACGTAGGAGATATTAACGATGGATAAATTGGTCTGTTAATCCCAACATCTTGGAGCACTACAACATCTCCTTCATCAAAATCAAAGACCTTATACGATTCTCCCACTAAAATGACCTTTATACCTTCTCCATTCTCCCTAAATTTTCTGGTTATCTTCTCGATCATCCATCCTGCATTATAATTCTGGTATGAACAATTCGTTTTATTAATCACCTCCATACCCAGGAGGAATATTATATCTTTCCCCCTAAAATCTTCTAAATCCATAGACAAAATATCTTTCCCTGAATATATTGCTTGTATGGGAAAAAAGTTTCTTGCCATTTCTTTACGCATTTCCTCTTGTTCGTCAAGAATTGTTGCCATTTCCTCGGTTTTTATTAAATAAATATCGAGTTTCCCTCTATCACGACGATCAACAGTATTCTTTAAAAAACTCATGACTGCTGTACCTGCACCGTAACTAAATATTGCACTATTCAAAATATCAAAATCTATCTTTTCTTTACTCAATGGAATAGTGTATATGTTTTGTTTACCCTCCCCCTCTTTTAAAATGAATTTATAACTCCTTCCATCATCGGTTTTCATAGTAACTTTTCCTTCTTCCTCGTTAAGTTCGAGTGTAAGCCAATTTCTCTTCTCTATAATTTTTATGGTCTTGCTGGCATTACTTATTTCGATTCTTGGATTGTTTAACCAGTTTATTTTTAGGTATTTCTTAAAAGAAAGTTTAAGTTTTTCGATCTCTTTGATCTTTTCTCTACGGACATCGTCCCAGTTAAACAAACGAACGCTACCAAACTCAATTATTATAACATCCTCTAACAACTTATCTGATTTATTTTTTGCCTTAATAAAATCACTCAATACTTTTGATATATCATTTAAAATAGGTTTCTTCAATATTTCATTAGCCTCGTTTAAAAGATCTTTATATATGTTTCGGTTATCATTCTCCCTTTTTAAAATTAAAATGTGTTCGTAAGTTTTTCCATCACTGGTTTCTATAGTAACTTTCTTTTCTTCCTCGTTAAGTCTGAGTATGAGCGTGTTTCCCCCTTCTGTAACAATTATTGCATTATTACCACTTCTGTTTATTTGTGGATTATTCACCCATGCCATATTTAGGTCATTTTTCAAGAAGGATAAAAATCTATCTCTATTTCTGCCCATTCTATGGACATTATCCCAATTAAACAAATACACGTCTAACTCATTCCAATCCTCCTTTGGATGAGGAAATCCATTTAAATACCATGGAGGATAGTTATTTGGAGGGTATTTTAATCCCGCGACTATTTCACGTTTGATTATATTAATAAGTGGATATCCTCTCCTGAGTTTAGATTTTCTTTCAAAGAAAGAAAATTTTCTTGCAAATTCATCAATACCTTTTTTAGTGTTTTTTTCCTTCGCACATTTCTTGGCTATAAATCTAATCTTTTTTGTAAGTTCCTCAAGAGTAGTCGCAAAGGACGGCACTCTTGCCAAGTCCAATAAAGATTCAACATCTTTAATATTTTTCATTCTTCAATTATTTCTTCTATTTTTTTTATTTCGTTTTCAATACAAGTTTTCATTCCTTCTTCATCTATTATTCCTCTTCTATAGTCGCTAACTATATTCTCTATATCTTCAACTTTTATACCTAACAAAATTTCTAAAGGTTCAATATCAACCAAGTCCAATTTATCCCTGGACAATTCCATGATATGTTTGATATCCTTGACATACTTTCTTGATAGGTATTCTGGATTCTTGCTTCTACCACGAGATAAAATATAAATAGATAAAAAATAAACTACATCTTCATCCCTTTCTATGAGTTTTAGTATAATTCCTGGAAAATACTTGCCAACACGGGTTTTATAGAATATGCATGCAAGAATGAAGAATATCATAAAAAATAGTATCAATATGAACCATATTGAATGAGTGAATTTTAACAAAATATGAAATATTATGTCCAGTACTGCGGCTAATGTGATAATAATGGCCCAAATAAACACCATCCATCTACTTGCCAATATTGTTAGTATTTTTTTGGTTAAACTCATCGTAAATTGATATTAGTAATTAGTATCTTAATAAAAATAAAAGTTAAAGGTGAAATTTCACATTCATAATTTCCTCTCTGATTGCTTTCTTCGCTCTTTCCATATATTCTTCCTCTACCTCAATAGATGCACGAACTATCGGTTCCGTCTTGGATGCCCTGATTAAAACACAATAGTCCTCAAAAGTTGCTTTAATTCCATCGGTTTTATCAATTGGAATTGCCTTTTTAGAAAGTTTCTCCTCTAACTTATCAAAATCTATCTGAAATGGAAATACTTCTTGGTGCATGATGTTCTTGAATTTATTTTTGAACTCTGAAATATCTTCTGGTTTTGTTTCTGAGAAAACTGCTGCAAAGTATATAGCATCGGAATACGGCATAAATTCCGTAAATGAAAAATGATGAGACATCTCGCCGGTAAACTTTGCATTTACTTCCTGTGCTTTCTTAATCAGGGTTTCCTGACCTACTGCTGCATAATGCGGGTTTAATCCTGAATCTTTAATGTAATTATAAACTTCATTACTGCAGTCCAAACTCATTACGACAGAATCTCCTTTTTTAAGGTAGTTCTCTGCAATGTATGCAATTATAATGTCTCCTCTGATTACCTTTCCATCTGCTGCGATTACTACTCTGTCAGCATCGCCGTCAAATGCAAATCCGAGTTTATTATCAGAAACTGTTTTCTTTTTAAGTTCATGTAATTTGCCATCATTAGGATTTGGTGAATTATTCTCAAAAAAAGGATCTGGTTTGTTCTGGATTGCGTGTGGGAATATATCCCTTATGGAACATGCTGCACCACCACAGAGGTCATATATTCCATCTTCTATCAGAGGTATCTTATTCAGGTATTCATCTCTTAAATCATTATCAATTGCCAACTTCTCCCTATTTAACTTATAATTTTCTACTTTTAGATTTTCATAATGTTTTTTGATTTCATTCATTTCATTCTCAAAAAATGACCTTTTTTCCTTGAAGAATTTAGCACCATGATACTCTGATGGATTGTGGGAAGCGGTTAAACACACACCAAGTTTTAGTTTTTCAGATAGATACGCAACCATGGGGGATGGAGAATTCCCCAGATAACTTACTGACCCACCAAAACCAGAGAGCATCGCCTGGCAAAGTTCAGGGTTATGTGCACGGTAATCCATTCCTAAAACTAATTTGTCTGAGAAATTATTTAAAACCAGCCCTACATTAAAAAAATCCCTTTTAGAGAGTTCCGATCCGTATTTTCCTCTTATATCACGACCTTTAAAAATTGTCATTCTTCTTGATTATATAGGTAATTAAATAAACAAGTTTATATGCTTGTAATCACATAATTTTCAATTAAAATTAAAAATTAAATTTTCAATTTCCCCCTCCTTTTCATCGGAAAGTTTAAGCCCGTCTCCGGTAAAAATTTTAATTCCATTGTCTTGAAAGGGATTGTG
>MCBC01000058.1 GCA_001723855.1 Candidatus Altarchaeales archaeon WOR_SM1_86-2
GAAATAATTTTATCGAAGTTGAATAAAGACGCAGCGGTGCCTAAATGGGAAGACGGTCAAATTGAGCCGCTGGTAGCTGCATATAAAAGAGAAAAAATCGCAAAAGGATGTAAAGAGGCGTTAAATGCTAAAAAGATGAGGGTAAGGGACGCGCTGGATGGTCTGGATGTGCAGTATGTCCATACCAACCTCTTAAAAGAAATTGATCCGGAACTGCTCTCATTTAGAAATGTTAACACAAAAGACGATCTTCTGGATTTGGAAAAAACACATCAGGGGTAAATTAAAAATAACCCCCACGAAAACTTTTCATATGGGGCAATAACTATGCACATCACTCGATATAGACTCCCAGCTTCATCGGTGACGCATACTGCGCTTTACCTTCCGGATCATGGGTCACTTCCTCCTGTATCTCGATCTCGAGGTTAAACTCTTTTTCCAGAAATGATTTTGCATCAACAATGAAACGATGCTCTTCATCCAGGGTTAAAACCACCGCTGGAATATCCCTTTTTGATTTCATTATCCTGGCGATTTCCTTTCCATGTGCCCTTAATTGGGGGTTTTGCATTATCTCCCCCATCTGCTTGCCCTCTTTTATCTGTTCAAAGACATCTCTTTTCCACCGCGGGGCAAGGTAGAGGTATGCTTTTTCAGGTTTCCTGTGCTTTTCAATCATCCCCTTGAAGTCCTGGACCGTCTCGATTAAGTCGGCAAGCATCTCCTCCTGAACCTCAATTTTATCGTTAACCCGATTTTCATCATACACTGGGTATGGGACGTCAGAAACAAAATTCTCCCCCCCTGTTTTCTCCCACAGTTCCTCGCATATGAACGGCGTGAACGGAGCCATTAAACTCACCCAGATACCGGAAAATTCCCTCAATACCCCCGGATTTGGCTCTGCCCTTCTCGAGTACCAGTTAAAGTCGTTTATGACCTCAAAGAACGCGCACTGAAGCGCCTTCCGTGTTTGAAAGTTCTCTAACGCTTCCGTCGTTCTCCTGATACTATGCTGCATCCTGCTTAATAACCACCCGTCAATATCTCGCCCCCCCATATCTTTTTCCCCCATTTCTGCCGCCCAGTTCACTATATTATAGAACTGCCTTAACTTCTTTGCGGTGTTTTTAACCAGATCTTTTCTCCAGTCAAAATCCTGCCATGGTTCAGCATTGCTCATCAAAAACAATCTTATGGTGTCGCTCCCGTATTCGTTGATGGCATCCCCAAGAAGGACGACATTCCCCTTAGAGGACGACATCTTATTTCCTTCCAGCAGACCCATCCCGAACACCACAAATCCGCGGGTCCATTTTTCCGGTGGGAATAAAGCGGTGTGATGAAACATATGGAATGTAAGATGATTCCCAACCAGATCCTTTGCAGAAAGCCGCAAATCCCCAGGATACCAGTAATTAAATTCTTCTTTAATTTTTAAAATCTCATTTACCTTCTCCCTTATCTTCTTTTTACCATAAAAAATAAAATCAAAAAAATCATCATCCAGTTTCTCTGGCTCGATTTCCCGCAAATGATGTGCTATGGTATAGTAAGCCATGTAGATTGTTGAGTCGCTCAAAGGCTCGATCAGCCATTCTTTATCCCAGGGCAGGTGTGTTCCCAAACCAACTCTTCGGGTGCATGCCCAATCCTCAAGCCAGTCAATTACATGCTCGAAGTTCTGGAATTCCTCTCCCGGGACCACTCTCATCTGTTCCAGGCATTCATGAACTTTTTTCTTCCACTTCTCATCCCCATACCTGATAAACCACTGGTCCTTCAGAATCTTTATCACGCAGTTTGTATTGCACCTGCATGTAACGGGGGATTCAGAAAACTCATAGAATATGTCAAGTTCCATGTCAGAGATCAGTTTTTTTCTTGTCTCGCCGACTCCCATACCGCCGTATTTCTCTATACCCTTGACCATAACGCCTTTTGCGTGCTCGTCCTTGTACATCTGGTCGGTTGCCTTCTCAAGCAGAGGATCATCCTGCTTTTTAACTCCCATTTGCTCAACTATCTGCTGGGCTGGTGATTTTTCTCCTTTATCTTTATACTTTTTTGTTTCTATAATCACGGGAATTTCAAGATCGGATTTTAAATCCTGCAAAGCGACATAATCGTAAGGGGCGTGTGCCGGCACACTCATCACCACGCCGGTTGCGTAATTCGGGTCAACAAATGACGCGGCAAGAATGGGTATTTTTTTATTATTTATCGGCTCCAAACAATCCTTTCCAATCAACTCCTCACCCCCCGCCTCTCCAATAACCTCAATCTCCCCGCTCTGGTACTTTAACTTCTCCGCCGCCTCTTTACTTAAAAGCCACACCTCATCCCCAACTTTAACCTTTTGATAAACAACCTCTGGGTTCAGCCACATATTCGTCACCCCAAAGATCGTTTCCGGGCGGAGGGTTGCGGCTGGTAAGATAATGTCATCAACCTTAAACTTCAAAATAGAGAACTCGTTAATCTTAGCATTCTCCCCTGCAAGTAGGTCATGATCGCCGACGGGATTGTCGCAGGAAGGGCAGTATCTTACTGGATGCTCCCCCTTCCTTACCAGTCCCTTTTCTTTCAGCCGGCGGTACTGCCATTCAATGAACTTGCTGTACTGGGGAGTTATGGTTAAAAATTCCCTTGACCAGTCAATGGAGAAGCCCATATAAGTCATATTCCTCCTGTATTCATCTGAAAAGTATTTCACGATGTTGTTTGGATCCGTGAATGATTTCAGGGTTTCTTCCGGAACTTTATAGAGATCGCCATAAAGCCATAATGCTTTCTCATCCCCCTTCGCAATTCGCTTTGCAATCCCGAGAACAGGAGACCCGGTAACATGCCATGCCATTGGAAACAGAACATTTTTGCCCTGCATTCTTTTGAAGCGGGCTATTACATCTGGAACTGTATAGGTGCGGGCGTGTCCGACATGCATACTACCGGATGGATATGGGTATGCGACGGTCAGGTAAAACTTTTCTCTTTCATCTGGCTTTGCCTTGAAAATTTCTGCTTCATTCCATTTCTTAATCCATTTTTGTTGGATTTTTTTGTGGTTTAGTTTGGTCATTTTGATCAATAATAAAATTTTGTAATTAACCTATATTGAAGAAATAATCGTTGGTGCAAGTCGCATGAAAATTGGCCCCCATTCAGCTATAACTTCTGGACTTTTTTCCACCCCCACATCAATTATATCCATAATTGCCTTTGTAATTGGTTTAATAACAATATTTTTATACAGATCCTTTTCAACATCTTCAGGAAGTTTTTCAACTTTCTTTTTGAGTTGTTCAAAAGCCTTTTTTAGTTTAGATTTATTCTCTTCACCTTTGACATGACCTACAACTTTATTTACGATTTCCTCCTTTGTTAGTGTAATAGCAACCTTTTTTATACCTTCCGTATCTTCTGAACTTATCAACTCTGTTAGAATACAATTTATAGAGTTTAGATTTTCATTAGTTTCTTCATGCAATTCTTCATATCTCTTGGTGAGTTCTATTAGTTTTTCCAAAAGTTCTTTATTCTCAGAACTTGCTTTTTCGATAGATTTTTCAATGTATTCAATAGTTTTCTCTGTCGACTTTGCTATTTTAAGTAGTTCATCCAATTTGTTCCCCATTATTTCTGTGCGTTCGTCAATCCTCATTAGGTGCCCACCTAAAGTTTTTAGTTCCTTAGTTGTCTGCTCATACGCTTCAGTATTTATCATGTTTGAAATTGCGAATCCATTAAGTTCTGGAATCACCGTGGTAAGAATTTCTTTTATTTTTACATTCCAGTAACCATAAATTATCTCTTTTTTCTTTTTTGAGTTCTCAGTAATCTTATTTGAACATTCATTAATTTTGTTTGCCACCAGAATAACACTATTTGCAGGATTTTTATCAACACCAAACCCAAAATTAACAAAAAAATCCTCGGTTTCTAATAACTCCTTAGTATTGATAAATATCGGTTTTTCATATCTAAATAGGTCACAGCATTTATTAAAAGTTTTAACGCAGAGTATATAATGCTTTATAAACTCCTCAATAATAAATTCCTTTTCTGATAAAGTTTCTGCTTCATCACTAAGATTTGAGATTAGTTTTAAAATCTCATTCTTCTGATAGACAGGAAGTAAACCTATCAAGTGATTAAATTTTTCATCTAACAATATCAAATCCTTTGTTCTATCAACAAATTCTAAAAGTTGTTTTTCATCACATTTCTTTAGATATGATTTAACTTCCTCTAACTTATTTTTTGCTTTATTATATTTTTTAGCAGAAAAATATTCCATCATATCTTGATGGGAATTACAAGCATCGACAAGAAACTCTTTCGAATCATTATTTTCTATAAAAAAACCCTTGATTTTTTCTAATTCTCCCCTATGCTCTTTGATTTTTTCTTTTTCAAAAAAGGCAAAATATAAAATACAAAAATGTCTGGCAATAATTCTTTTGGTATTTATATTATCGCAAATTTCAAATGCTTTTCTGTATTCTTTCACTGCATCATCAAATTTATGTAAATGTCTGAATAAAGCACCTAAATTGTTATGCAATTCTGCACAATCAGGATTTATCCTTATTGCTTCTTTATATGTTGCCTCAGCTTCATCATATCTTTTTAAAATGTCTAATAAGCGTCCGAGATTGATATATGCGCCTAACAAGTTAGGATATATCTTTATCGCTTTTCTATAATTTTTCTCTGCCTCTTCATATTTTCCCAAATTTTGTAATAAGAGTCCGAGATTGCTATGAGGACTTGCAAAATTTGGATTTATCCTTATTGCTTCTCTATACTCTTTCTCAGCTTCATCATTTCTCCCTGAATTTTGTAATAAAACACCAAGATCACTATGTACTCTTTCATAATCAGGATTTATCCTTATTGCTTCTCTATACTCTTTCTCAGCTTCATCGAATCTATCTAAATCTTCCAATGAAAGCCCAAGATTGTGGTGGGGTATTGCATCATCAGGATTTATCCTTATTGCTTCTCTATACTCTTGCTCAGCTTCATCATTTCTCCCCAAAATTTTTAATACAAGCCCTAAATTATTGTGTGCATGTGCGCCTTTATCGGGCAATCTATCTTCTAATTTAACTGCTTCTCTATACTCTTTCTCAGCTTCTTTAAATCTATTCAAACTTTGTAATAAAAATCCAATGCTGTGGTGTGTCTGTGCTCGATTTCCCTTTACCGATTCAATTAACTCTTTATTTTTCGCGAGTTTCTCCACAACTTTAAAGCCAGTTATAACTAACTTATGCCCTGCTTCATCCTTTAAGGTATAAGCGGTTTCTGCTTCATTTATGCACCAATCATTGAGCACTCCAGCGTAATTATCAACCCCTATACCACTTGCTTCTTTTTTCGCTATCTTTAATGCGTCTTCAAATTTCCCTTCTTTCAAAAGTTTTTCAATCTCATCTATGTTCATCTTTACGTTCTATCAAAATTTTTCTGGATTTGTTTAGAGCATTGCTCTTCCCATTTTCAAGTATTCTTATTTCCTTGCTCCACTGAAAGTAACAAGTTTTTGGTACTTTTGGTACTTTTGGTACTTTTGAGTGTTTTCACTTTTCTTCTAAGTTTTTCGTTTTTAGATATTCTTTGAAAAGAGGATGATACAATCTGTATTTTCCTCTACCAACCTTCTTTAAAAGATTATCATGAGTTAGCTCGGGATAATATTTACGGAGTCCACCGACATCCTTTGGCACTACCATATCGTCCTCCCTGTTTGCAATGCTAACTAAAAGTTTCTCTTTTTCCGGCGAGACCCCGCTGACATCTCTCTCAAACTTTTCTTCAATCAATTCCTTAAAAATCAATTCCCAGTATTTCTCAATGACGTCAACATTTATCTCCCCTGAATCCATGAGATCAACAAGTCTTTGGGTGATAAATGCCAGGAAATAAGGATGCCCATTGGTCCTCTTATGTAAATAATGCATGGATTCATTAGCAAATGTGATGCCAAATTTTGTTTTTTCCATCGGCTTGGTTAAAAATTCTTTGGTCTCATCCATACTGAAAGCATCGAGATAAAACTTTTCAAAAAACCTTACTGCTGGCTCTGCAATTTGTTTAACATCATGGAAGAGATCTGAAGATGCTGTAAACACTAACTGGATTTTATATCCATCAACAGCAAGGGACTGGAATAAGTCCCTTAAAGCAGCAATTGCATTTTTATCTTTTCTTGTGATGTTGTGCAGGTCATCAATGAAGAGAACAAACAACTTTACATTATCTTTTGATATGAAATCATCGAAAAGTGTTTTTAGATTATACTCTAAAAGCATGTTTCCGGTAGATAGATACATTGTTTTTTCTTTCTTTTGAGCGGTCACGACACCCAGTTTTACTTCCTTGAATTTCCACTCAAATATATTGTCTCTAATTTTCTGGGGTATTCTTCTATTTTTGGTGAGGTCGATATTGATTTTATCCACTAAGAGCTGACAAAATGCGTAGTAATCTGGAATGTCTGAACCAATAGATATACGGGTTGTAATAACATTCTTATTTTTATCAATGTTGGCTTTGAGTTTCAGAAGCAGTGAACTTTTACCTACTCCCCATTCCCCGAGAATGGCAAAAGAGGTGGGTTTTTTCCCATACAATGTTCTCTCCATATTTTTATTAAATTTTTCTATATACTCTTCCCGGCCAATGAAAAATTCGGGTTCAGTTGGTTGTCTCGGATCGTATGGATTTAATTTCATTTTTGCTATTTTTATGAAAGTAATAAAAGTAATAAAACTCCATTACAAATGAGGTATTTTCTTCCTTTTTCGTTTGAAGAATATGTTCCCCCTGATTTTTTGGGGTTTATTTTGGTCATTTTTGAAAAATTAATTTAATCCCCTAAAAAAATAACATTATCCTCGTCTTTGAAATGCGGATCACCAGTGATAACCGCTCCTTTTAAATTTTCCGCGCATGCCATTACAAGCGCATCCATAATCCCGAAGTCTTTCATTTTCTTTCGTAATTCGTGCTTTATCTCCACCGATTGAAGCCATTCATCTTCATTGAAATCGTAAATATCACTTTTTGATTTTATAACCTTTAAAGCAAAATCAAAATCTCTGTTGATCCTTTTGAAGAAGTAATAAACATCAGCAAGCACATTGATGGGGGTGTATGCCCCTTCTTTATCTAAGTGTTCTTTTACGACTTCCCCCTGTGATGTTCCTTTGAAATATTCAATCCATGCGTAGGCGTCTATTATTGTGGGCATTTTTTGATTTGATTACTAATGGATTTTTTTGAATAATTATGTCTCTAACAAAATCTCTTACAAACTTATTTTCATAATCTTTTAGGTCATTTAGTATTGATTTTATATCTTCCGAACATTCAGATTTGCTTAATTCTATGATAACATCTTTTAATATTCTTGTGCGTACATCTCTTTGACCTTCATATTCCCCCGCACCTTCTGCTATGTCTTCTATCTCATTAATAATTAATCCGTGTACCCACGGAATACTACTATTTCGTTTTTTTATATCTTTTATCTCCGCTAATATGCGTTTCTTATA
>MCBC01000059.1 GCA_001723855.1 Candidatus Altarchaeales archaeon WOR_SM1_86-2
AGTCTTTTCTGGAGCTGAAAAGCAAATTAATACGCTGTGAATGTATTTTTATTTATATGTAACCAATAATCAACGACCTTCAAAATCACAGAAAATCATCATACACACAACCATAATTTAAACAAGTTGGAATCGAAACAAAACACATAAAAAGAATCACTCTTATCAATCATCGCGATGATAGGTACCGTCAGAGGCACATAGATGCCGAGGTGGTTTAGAACCACGGGTAAGTCCTTCATACAAAGCGGCGAAATTCGGCTCGTTTGCCGGGAAAACTTTGCTGGAGGGCACCAGAACCCCGAGCCGGGCGCCGATGTGTGGGGCGCTATACAAGGTGGAACCTTGCCGAAAGGTAAATACCAAAATAAAGGGTGAAAAACCCAAAAAAGAGGTGAAAAATGACAAAGAAAATTTTAAGCATATTGGTGATTTTTAGTGCAATGTTGATTAGTGCGATCGTTTTTGCAGAGGATTGGCCGATGTTCCACCACGATTTGAGTTTAAGTGGGGTTACAGGAGATCCGGCACCGGATACAAATAATACACTGTGGATATATCCGACCCCGTCCGGGATGCCTGTGGACTCATCACCAGCGGTTGTTGGTTGTAAAGTTTACATAGGCTCCCAGGACAACCATCTGTATGTTCTTGATAGGGATACTGGCGCCCAGATCTGCAATTTTACAACCAGCGGATATATAAAATCCTCGCCTGCAGTTGAAGATGATGTAGTCTACTTTTCATCCAATGGAATTGCCTATGCCTTAGATGCTGATGACTGTAGTTTGATCTGGAACACCACTATAGGAGGAGGATTTGCGACTTGGTCATCTCCAGCGGTTAAAGATGGAGTTGTATTTGTTGCTGCAGCTAATGGAACAATGTACGCATTAAACGCAAGTGATGGGAGTGTGATCTGGAGCACATTCATTGGAGGATCTCCTAACGGACCAATAACGGTAGTGAATGGCAAAGTTTACAGCGGCACACACAATTTTAATAACCTCAATCCTACCTTGGTTGCATTAGATGAGGCTACTGGTGTAATACTCTGGACATACGATTATTATCTACACCATGGCGGAGCAACAGCATTTATTAACAGCAATGGAGTTGCGGTGGCTGACGGCGACGGCGACGGCAATCTTGAAGTCTACTTTGGCGTTGTCACTTGGATGGGTGTGGGTCCTCAAGCGATTTGCTTAGATGAAGCCACCGGTAATGAAGTATGGACGCAGAACATAGGCGGATGGTCTACCTCAACGCCTGCTGTGCACAATGGGGTGGTATATATAGGTTCTGATGATAATAACATGTATGCATTAAACGCCACCAATGGTAACATTATATGGAACTTTTTGACAGGTGGAGCCGTTTGGACAGCACCAGCGGTTTCCGATGACGGATGTGGGGATGGTAAAGTGTGCTTCGGTTCATGGGATCACACGGTATACTGCGTAAACGAAAATACGGGTGCTTTAATCTGGAGTTACTACACGGGTACAAGCAGGCTGACATCATCCCCTGCAATATCGGATGGGAAACTGTTTATCGGCAATGAAAACGGAAATGTTTATGCATTCGGCCCCATGCTGGTAGATGTTGATATTAAACCAGGTTCCTGCCCGAACCCGCTGAACAAGAAGAGCAAGGGAGTGCTGCCGGTTGCTATTGTCGGCACCGAGGAATTAGATGTTACAACTATTGACCCGGAGACGATACGGCTGACCATGGATGGATCGTGTGGAGGAGTCGCACCGATTCGATGGATCTACGCAGATAACGCAACGCCTGTTGAAAAGAACCAATGCGAAGAACCATGCAAATGCCATGACCTTGACGGTGACGGTATTATGGACATGATACTCTACTTCGACAAACAAGAGCTGGTGGATGGATTAGAACTATGCACGTTCCCTGATGGAGAAAAAGTTCCACTAACCATAACCGGAAACCTATACGAAGAAGGAGGAGGAACACCGATCGAGGGACAGGACTGCGTTTGGATCAAAGAGAAAGGTAAAGAAAGGTAAGAACAACCGAAACATTGATTAAAACACAGCGAGAGGGATATCCTCTCTTTTTTATTTTTTTACATTTTTTCTGATTTTATGATCAAAATCTCCTGGCAGAGTAATAGATCAGAGCAACGATATACGCGATGATGATCAGATGGAAGGGAACTGCCCAGTCCCATGTTAATCCAACCAAGTACTGGGCATAGAAATCAGCCCATATCTCGGGGAAATCCAGGGAAAGCAGGAACATCCCCATGCTCCACAGTACTATATAAAGCCATTCATCTCTCTTCAGAAACACAAACCCCAACACGCAGAGGATCATACCTATATGCCAGAAAACATCGCTGAAATTATAATATATGCCCGGAAAATCCTCCTTCTGTTTAAGATGCGCTATCTCGTGGGCTGCGATATATTCCATCCTCTCTTCCGTCTCATCCTTTTTTATATAAATTTCATCCTCGGATGTCGCCACCCCTTCGGCGTCATGCTTCAAATTGGCCGTGTAAACCCTCGGGGTGATATTTAAATTCGCCTTTTTTGCTATATTGAGCGTGATATTTTCTACGGTTTTGTTCTTTTCCTGCGTCCCCTCTTCAACATAATAAGAGAGGGGCTGATGTGAATCGATGTAGACGGAAACCCCGAATATCAGGCAGAGGACGGTAACTGCCAGCTTTATTGTCTCCGGTCTGATCTGCTTCATTTTTATTTTTTGGCTTACTGTTTATAAATTATAAAGACAAACAAAATGATAATAATATACATCACCTCTAAAGACAAAAAGGAAGCGAAAGCCATAGCAAGGCATTTACTGGAAAAGAAACTGGTCGCTTGCGCCAACATATTCCCGATCGAAAGTTTGTACTGGTGGGAAAATAAGATCGAAGAGGATAATGAATTTGTTTTGATAGTAAAGACGGTGAAAGAGAGGTTTAATGAAGTTAAGGAAGAGGTTAAGGCAGTCCACAGCTACACCACCCCCTGTATATTGAAGATTGAAGTGGAAGCAAACCCTGAATTTTTGGAATGGGTCAAAAAGGAAACATATTTTTGATAAAACTTTTTTATTTAAATTTTAGTAATAAAGTAAAAAATGGAAGACATAAGAATAGTTGATGCCTCAGGCCTTAAGGCAGGGAAATATGTGGTTATTGACGACGCCCCATGCAGGGTGGTTAATATAACAAAATCCAAGCCGGGAAAGCATGGTGAAGCGAAATTAAGGATTGTTGGAATCGGGGTGTTTGATGACCGCAAAAGGGAGCTGTTCAAGCCGGCGGGGCATAAAGTGCATGCTCCGATGATTGATAAGCGCACTGCTCAGGTGCTGACACTGGTGGGTGACGAAGTTCAGTTAATGGACATGGAGACCTACGAGACCTTTGAGCTGCCAATGCCGAATGACGATGAAGTAAAGAGGGGAATTTCTGAGGGGGTTGAGGTTTTTTACATCGCAGCCATGGGCCAGAAAAAGATTTTACAGGTTAAGTAGTTATGATTTCCCGAATGCTGAGCTCGCGATTGCCATCCCAACCGCGGCTGAAACAGAGCCCAATGGGGGCAGACCCAGCAGGCTGGTTCCGAAGACATCCAGAATGTATCCTAATATGATAGCTATCCCGCACCCGATGCAGAAGATCTTGATTTTTCTCTTGAATTCCGGTTTCTCTATTTCTCTATAAGCAAGATAGAAAAGAACATACGCTGTCAAAATTACAATCATGCTGACGGTTACCCAGAATGCAAACACCGGCTCATTATGGTGCATCTCAACACCTATTTCCGTTTGCTCTACCCCTGTTAGAACGCCCCCGTAGATTATCAAAACGATGTTTACAAGAACGGGGGGAATAAAGACCGTCAATACTCTTCTATCTATGTTCCTGAGCATGGAGTACGGGATCAGCAAAAAGAAAAAGAACACAAAACTGAGAATAAATATGTCCATCTCATACAGCAACTCGGCTAAAGCCATGTCATCAACAAGGTTCATAAAAAACTCCAGGATCGGCCAGGCGGCAAATATGAAAAGCATACAAGCTAAAAATCTTCTGCTCCATTGTTCCGGGTTCGCCTTCAAGGTGCGAATGCCCATCCGCAAACAAAAAACTCCGGCGATCAAATAAACCAGCGTCCATGGGTGAAACATTTTATTGTGTTCTGGTTGTGTTATTTATCTGTTTTTATTTATAAAAAGATATAAAGAACTATAATGTCAAAAAAAGAATCTTATCCAGAGGAAGGTGAATTTGTATTGGCGACCGTAGAAAATGTATTCGGTCATGGTGCATTCGTAACCCTTGATGAGTACGAAAATAAAAGGGGCTTGCTGCATGTTTCCGAGATGTCGTTAAAATGGGTCAAAAACATCCGCGATTATGTAAAAGAAAATCAGAAGGTTGTTCTGAGGGTTCTCAGGGTCAATCCGGAAAGAGGGCATATAGATCTGTCACTTAGGCGGGTCGGAGATGAGCAGAGAAGGGAAAAATTGCGGGATGTTAAGCGGCATCAAAGAGCAAACAGGTTGCTGGAGTTTTTAGCAGGTGAATCTTCCACAGGCATCGATGAATTGGATAAGAAAATCTCCGCGCCAATTGTAAAAGAATACGGGGTATTGTACGACGGCTTTGAGGCAATCGCTATTAACAATAAAGCGGCGGATAAATTAAAAATAGATAAAGATCTGAAAGAGATGCTGGTAAAATTAATAAACGCTAACATAAAGCCGCCTTTTGTTATGATAGACAGCAGGGTAGAATTACGATCGTTTGCTAAAGACGGCATTGACGTGATCAAGGAATCATTGAACCAAATTTTGAGTTATGAATACGAGGGGGATAATAAATACGATAAGTCGGATGTAACCATAGATGTGGGTTATATTGCCGCCCCGATGTATAGGATAGGGGTCAGGGCCCCGAATTATAAAATTGCCGAGAGGGTTATGAAGGAAGCGTCCGATAGGGGGATAAGATATGTTGAAAAATACAATGGGGCAGGTAAATTCCACAGAAAACTGGAATAAAAACTTTTTAGAAAAATTTTTGTCAAAAAACAAAATGGGCCCGCCCGGATTTGAACCGGGGATCTTCGCCATTTTGATGCCGAAACTGCTGATTCACGCCAACGTCAAGGCGACGTCATAACCGATCTAGACTACGGGCCCGAAAATCAGTTCTTCTTTTATAATTAAAATAATAAATTAAAATAAAATGAAGGTTGCTGGGATTGTCGGGAGCCATAGGGAAAACAGCAACGCTGAATTTCTTGCCAGGGAAGCGTTGAATGAGGTAGAGAAGAACAACTGCGAGACTGAAATTATTTCACTATGCGGTAAAAGAATAGATCCCTGCAAAGAGTGCAAAACATGCCCGGAGGACTGCATACTGGCTGACGACGCAGCAGAAATCCTAAAAAAGTTGAAGCAAGCAGACGGTATTATCGTCTCCACCCCGGTATTTTTCTCATCCGTAAGCGGGCAGTTGAAAAATCTTTTTGACAGGAGCGTGATCCTGAGAAGACACGGGTTTTTGCTGAGAAATAAGGTTGGGGGAGCAATCGCGGTCGGGGGCTCAAGAAACGGCGGGCAGGAGGTAGCGATACTTGAAATTCTCGCATGGATGCTGTTCCATGACATGGTTGTCGTAGGGGACGGCGCACCTTACGCACACTTTGGCGCCGCATCCTGGGCAAGAAATGCAGGGGAAGCAAAAGATGATCGGATCGGGATTGAAAGCGCGCGGAATTTAGGGAAGAGAATCAGCGAGGTTTTTGAGATGATTGAGAGATAGATCAGATGCCCATATAGAAGAGGATAACGAACACCCATAGTGAAATAATGGTGAATATAATAAGTATGTTGTATAGCTCCCACTGCCCACCGCTTCCCGGATTATGTTCCAGCAGTACCGCTATTCTTTCGTTGAGACACTTCCTTTTGATAACTTTTTCTATCTCAGCGCTTTTATTATAGAAAAAAAGTTTTATTTTTCTAAAATCGGATGCGATGCGCAGCAGACATAAAAGACAAATCGACACAAAAATGGATAAGTATATGACAGCTGCCATACTTAACTGGGAAATATTGTTGATAATGAGACCTATTAGAACCAACACCCCGGAAAGTATTATGGAGGTGACCATCCATAGTAATTTATCATGGTGCCTGCCGGCCTTTTCTGCTTCATGATATTCACTGAGCAGCATTCCACATTCGTCTTTCATTTGTATATGATAATATAATAGAGATTTGATATATAAAAACTAAATTTTCTAATATAAAATCATTGCAATAATAATATTTTTCTTATTTTAAAATTAAATGATAATAAGATGACATCCCTTACTTTCTACGGCGGCATAAATGAGATCGGGGGAAACAAGATTCTCCTTGAAGACCGGGACACGAGAATCTTTCTTGACTTCGGGATGAGTTTCTCTCTTGCCAATACTTATTTTGATGAGTTCATGCAGCCGAGAAAATGTGCGGGTATTTCCGATCTGATGGAATTTAACCTCCTCCCGGATCTAAAAGGTCTTTACAGATGCGATTACATGGAACACTGCGGATACAAACCGGAAGAAAAACCGGATTTCAATGCTGTCCTGCTCAGCCATGCACACATGGACCACTCGGCATATATCCACTATCTCAGGGATGATATCCCTATTTACTGCACTCAAGGATCAAAAGATATAATGCAGGCTCTTGATGAAACCGGCTCTACAGGAACCACTGAACTGATATGGCTCAAAGAATCCTTTAAGATGTACATAAACAAAAAAGGGGAGCCGTCCCGCCTGATAGGTGAAAGGACAAAAAAAGAACGAACCTACAGTATAATTGATGAAAAAACATTCCGCATCGGGGATATGGAAATAGAAGCATTACCGGTAAGCCATTCTCTTGAAGGTGCCACCGCCTATATTATTCACACCGGGAAGGGACCTGTCATCTACACAGGGGACTTCAGATTTCACGGCTACAAAGGGGACTTAACAAGAAAATTCGTGAAACATGCTGCTGATGTAGAGCCAGTTGCTTTAATGATCGAGGGAACCAGAATAGATTCTCAAGAAAGGGATAGCGAAAATGATGTAAAGGAAAGGGTTATGGAGCAGGTAGAAAAAACCGAGAATTTGGTGGTAGTGAATTTTCCAATCCGCGATACCGACAGGATGATATCTTTCCATGATGCCGCTAAAAATACCAACCGCTCTTTAGTCATAAACCTGAGACAAGCTTACCTTCTACAACTGTTTGAGAATTCAGGTATCTCAGTTCCAAGAATCGATGACGAGCACATCAGGATCTATGTCCCTAAGAAGAGCTGGGGTGTTTTCAGGGATGATAGATTCCCGGAAAGAATTCAATGTATGGACTACAAAAAATGGGAACAGGACTTTTTAGACCATCAGAATATAGTCACTGCCCGGGAAATAAGAAAAAACCAGGAATCCTTCGTCTTCCGATGCGACTTCTTTGAATTGAAGGAACTTATAGATATAAAACCGGATAA
>MCBC01000060.1 GCA_001723855.1 Candidatus Altarchaeales archaeon WOR_SM1_86-2
ATGACAGACGAGCAAATTGAGAGGATGAAGGCAGAGACAATGGAGAGAGGGATAGGACCATTGCAGATGGTGATTACGCTGGTTTTCTCGGCGATTGGGGGGGTCATTGTTGGGGTTATATTTGGTCTAATCTACGCTGCAGCATACGGCATGCTCCCTGGAAAAACCCCGATAGCAAAGGGGATTGTTATTGGAATAATCGTCTTTATAGTGAGATTGTTGTTTGCATTTGGTATAGAAGCATTGATATCGAGTTTTATGGGAATGAACGTTAAAATAAGCGGGGTCTATGAGGCTCTTAACTATGTATCAACTTTAGTGACCTCCCTGATCTTCGGCTATCTTCTGGGCATGTTCTGGGTCAGGTTTGAGCCGAAATAATTTTTTTTCTTATTTTTTAAAAATTACCAAGTTGACAATGATCCTTGAAGTAAACTCCGTATCGAAAAGTTACGGCCGGAAAGTGGTGCTGGATGACATATCATTCTCCGTCCCCGGAGGTGAAATTTTCGGTTTGCTCGGGCCAAACGGGGCGGGGAAAACAACAGCAATCAGGATCATTATGGACATCATATCTGCGGATGGGGGGAATGTCAGGATTTTTGGCGAAGACTTTAATGATAGTCTAACGGATCGCATAGGCTATCTGCCCGAGGACAGGGGGTTGTATAGGAAGAGAAAGGTTTTGAGCACATTATCCTATTTTGGGCAGTTGAAAGGCATGGATAAAGATAAAGTGGAGCACGTGGGAGGGGAACTTCTTGAAAAATTCGGGCTCAAAGATTATAAGGAAAAGAAGATAGAGGAGCTTTCCAAGGGAATGCAGCAGAAGGTTCAGTTCATAGCATCCATCCTTCATGACCCGGAACTTATGATCCTTGATGAGCCGTTTGCCGGGTTGGATCCGATAAATGCGGAATTGATCAAAGATGTGATTCTGGATCTTAAGGGGAAAGGAAAAACAATAGCACTTTCAACTCACATGCTCGAGAGGGCTGAAAAATTATGCGATAAAATCCTGTTGATAAATAAAGGAAAAAATGTGTTATGCGGCGATCTTTCGGAGATAAAAAAAAGGCATGGAAGAAATACAATTATACTCGGACTCAGGGATGGGAATGTGGATCTGAATCTCCCCCAGGTTGAAAGTTACAACGCCCATGGAAATTATGCAGAGATAAAGTTGAAGAAAGATGCTGACCCCCAGGAACTGCTTGGGGAATTGATTAAATCGCAGATTAAAATAAGAAAATTTGAAATCGCAGAGCCGAGTTTGAATGAAATATTCATTAACGCTGTAAATAAAGATTAAGATGGTCCTTTTTATTTATTAAAAGATAAGAATTAAAAAGATAATCATTATGATCCGTAAATTTGTAAATCGGAAAAAAGAACTTGATTTTCTGGAAAAAGCATACAGGGAAGAAGGGTCACAGGTTCTTATACTTTATGGAAGACGAAGAGTTGGAAAGACCGAGATCATAAAGCAGTTCTGCAAAAACAAAGCACACATATATTTTCTCGCAGACAAGCGAGGCACTTTGATAAACGCGAAAGAATTTGCGGCCAGAGCGGCAGAGTATTTTGATGATGTCGCACCGGATGTGGAAAACTTTGATGATGCTTTTAAGTATATTGTAAAGAGATCAGAGGATGCAAGGATAATTGTGGCGATAGATGAATTTTCCTATCTCGTGGAAAAGGATGATTCAATACCTTCTGTGTTTCAGAAAATAGTTGATGAGCATCTGGGAGAAAATACATATCTAATCCTGAACGGTTCATCAGTAAGTATGATGGAAAAAGGGGCACTGAGTTATAGTTCCCCGCTATATGGAAGAAGAACGGGTCAGTGGAAGATCACGCCATTGGGATTTTCTGATTCGTGGTTATTTCTTCCGGAATATTCTATTGAGGAATTTATAGAGGCGTTTTCTGTTGTCGGAAATATTCCCGCGTATCTTATCCAATTTGATGACTCCATGGATGTCTACAAAAATATAAAAAACAGGATACTGGAAAAGGGGACTTTTCTCAGCGAAGAGGTTGAATTTCTATTGAGAGAGGAACTGCGTGAGCCCCATGTATATATGTCAATTATAGGGGCAATTGCAAGTGGTGCAACGAGGGCTACCCAGATAGCAAGTAAATGCTACATAGATGCAAAGGATATATCAAAATATCTCCGGGTACTGCAAAGGCTCTCGCTCGTTCAGAAGATAACTCCCGTTACCGAGAGAAAACCAAAAACCAAGAAGACCATTTATCAGGTCTCGGATAACTTTTTTAGATTCTGGTTTTGGTTTGTTTACCCAAACAAAAGCGATATTGAATCGGGTGAAGCGGACAGGGTTCTATTAAAGATTAAATCCGGGCTTGCTTCTTATGTCGGCAGGACATTTGAGCAGGTTTGTAAGGAATCTCTGGTTCAACTTAACCGCGAGGGTAAATTACCATTCCATTTCTCAAAGATTGGCAATTGGTGGGGGCACTACAGGGAGGATGGAATAAGAAAAGAGATAGAGGTTGACAATATCGCGCTGAATGAAGAAACAAAAGATATGCTGATTGTGGAATGTAAATGGCGGGATAATGTAAATGCAAAGACGGTTTTGCATAAATTAAAAGAGAAGGCAAAGCATATAGACTGGAATCGCGAAGAGAGGCGAGAGTACTACGCAATCTTTGCAAAAAGTTTTGAGGAGAGAAGTTTAAAGGAGGTTTTATCAAAAAGGAATGTTGTGGTGTTTGATTTAAAGTATATGGAGAATCTTTTAAAATGAAACTTAAAAGAATCGCAACAATAGCAAAAACAGAGTACCTTGAGAATGTGAAAAGAAAGGAGTTCATACTTATGACAATACTTTTCCCGGTCTTTATGATAGGAATACTTTTCGTTACGGTATTTTTGAGTGCGAGTTTGATGGAGGAAAAAACGATCGGGATCGTGGATAATTCCGGGATTTTTGCGGATATAGATAAAAGAATGATAAATGCGGATGCTGGAAGGAATGCGATAAACGATACAGCAGATTTTATAGAAGATGATATGAGAAATGAACCCGTGGATCGCGAATTCATAAAGTTCAAGAAATACGGGGGGGTTGAGAAAGCACGGGAAGATTTGCTGGATGAAAAGATAAATGCCTATGTTGTAGTCCCGGAGGGTTATATTTATTCAAAGAACGCCACGCTGTATGCTTTAAGGAGCGGGCTGTCATCCTATGCCGTTGAAGATATCCTAAATGATGCGGCAATGGACACCCTGCTTGAAAGAGAAAATTTTGATGACCGGATTATTAATTTCATTAAAACCTCAACGAACCTTAAAACAATAATCCTCACGGAAGAAGGGGAGGAGAAGGGTGAGGAAGAAGGTTTTCTTTCGTTCTTTTCCCTCTTTTTGTTTCCGTTTTTGTTTGTCATGGTAATATTTATATCATCAACGTTTCTTCTTCAGGGAATTGTCGAGGAAAAGGAAAACAGGGTGATAGAGATCCTGCTTTCCTCGGTCACGGGAGAAGAGTTATTTGCCGGGAAGATTCTCGGCCTTGGAACGCTTGGTCTAACTCAAATTCTGGTGTGGAGTGTTTTTGCTTTGCCTGCCGTCACCTTCATCACATTTGTTTTGCCTTTCTCGGCGTCAGCCATTCTTTTAGCGCTTGTCTATTTTATTTTAGGATACATACTTTATGCGAGCATTTTTGCAGGTATCGGGGCGATATCCACATCGCTTAAGGAGGCAAACCAGATATCAGGGATTTTTTCGATGATCGCCATAAGCCCTGTGTTTTTCATCTGGGTCCTGCTTGAAAACCCGAATGCTTTAGTGTTCAAAATAATATCTTACATCCCTCTCCTGACCCCCGTCGTAATGATGTTCCGCCTGCCTTCCCTGGAGTTTTATGAGATAATTTTGAGTATAGGCGTCCTGATAATCTCAACATTTGTTGTTATAAAACTCTCGGCAAAAATATTCAAGAAGGGGGTTTTGATGGAAAAACGGCCTGATATAAAGGAGATTTTGAATCTGATGAGGTAATTTTTATTCTTCTAATCGATTGATTTAATAAGAAAATCTAAAGAATAATAAAATGGATAAAATTAAAGGAGCCCTTATAGGAGTGTTTATGTTGATTGCTATTTCGACGGCAAACGCTCAAGCCCCAACCCAGTTGGTAGTAAACTATGATCTGAGTCAAATACCTGATTTTCATCCAGGGGATGTTGGCACAGCAATTATCGTTATACAAAATAACGGCGGGCATGAGGCGAGGGAGGTTAAAGCATGGATTCCGGAGACCGGGCAGGTAAGCGGGGGAGGGACATGGAATCTTGGAACCATGAGTCCCGGACAGAGTGTAACCCTTAAGACCACGTTAAGGGTTGATGAGAATGCTTACATGGGGGCGCATACAATCACGCTGTTCCTTGATTACAAATCATACTGGAGGGACGACGATAACAGGTTGGACAGCAAGAACGAGAAAACCAACTGGGTGATACCGATAGATGTTATAGCCCTTCCGAATTTTCAGATTGAGGCGGAGAAAATAAAATTCTATGAAGATACGCTCTCTGATTTAATATTAACCGGTAGAATAGAGGACGGCGTAAGAGACTTATCTGCCACCGTATCATCTGAATGCGTTACGATTTTAAATTCCGCGAAACAGTACATCGGAGATATAGACCCCGACCAGGAATTCAATTTAGAATACCAGATATTACCCGAATCTGCGGGAACATGCAATGTTGATGTTTCCTTTAACTTTATTTACAAATCCGGGAGCACAGCAGATGAAACCATTAAAATAGGTTTGATAATCCAGGAATCAGATGTTGATTTTAAGATTATTGATGTTAATTATCCGCAGACAAGTCCGGGGGATACAATCGAGTTTGATATAGAGATAAAAAACATTGGTAGTGTAGATGCCGAGGATGTTGCCTTCTCTTTGGATTTAGAAGAACCTTTCATACCTGTTCAAACAACGGAAAAATATGTCGGGTTATTCAAGAGTGATGAGACAAAGAGCGTGGGGTTTAGCATTTCAATAGCTCCAGATGCCGAAACTAAGGCATATAAAATACCTCTCATCATCAACTATAGAACCGGCGGAACAATTCAGAATACCACAAAAGAAATAGGGGTTGATGTCACAGGCAAAGTTCAACTGGAGGTTATTGACACCGAAATATCAAGAGGTAAATTAAGGATAGAGGTGGCAAATATTGGATCAAGGGATGCAAATGCCGTAAGAGCAACCCTTAGATCAATAACGTCAAATGGAACAACAGCAAAGGAGGAGGTGGCATACAAGGATTACATAAAGCCAAATAAACAAACAACATTCTCATTTGATGTTCCAGGCAAGGAAGCAGAATTGGTTCTGGAATACACGGGGTTGAATAATAAAAGGATAGAGGTTGTTGAAGCGATAAATATACCAAAAGGCACAACATCCCAGGAGGAAGAAAGTACGGAAGGAGGTGGATTTCCATGGTGGATTGTACCAATAATAATTATTATAATCGCGGCGGTCATTTACAAATATAGAAAGGAGTTTTAATTCTTGTTATTATCCATTATAAAAAATGATTGACTTAACATTCAAACAGATATCGGGCCATAAGTTAAGAACCGCTTTGACCATCATTGGGATAGCGGTTGGTATCGGACTGGTTATAGCACTGGGTGCGATAGGCGAGGGGCTTAAAGCAGGGATGGAAGGGGCATTTAGCGGGGTTGCAGATGTTGTTCAGGTCCAATCAAGCACTCAGGAGGGCTTAAGCGAGGAGACCATAGATAAGATAAGGGATATTGACGGCGTTGAGAGGGTTATTCCAATAGCTACATACGTGTCCCATAGCGATAAGTACAGCACAGAAACGGGTTTTATGGGCATAACTATAAGTGGCGCATACTTTACCGCTGTTAATCCAGAGGATCAGGATTACTTTATAGGCTCGGAGATTATAGCAGAGGAAGGTAGAAAACTGGAGGATGATGATAACGGCAAGATGGTGGCGGTTGTTGGCTCAAAATTCGCATCGGATAATGATATAGCGGTGGGGAGTGAGATAGAGTATGACGAGGATGTACTTTTTGAAGTTGTCGGCATAATAGAGGAAACCGGCAGTGATGATACAGACACTTCAATTATCGTTCCGTTGGAAACCATGCGGGAACTGGAGGAAGAAGAGAATATCAGAGTTGTGGTGGTTCAGGTAAGCGATGTTGATCTGGTAGAAGATGTAGCATCAGATATACAGGAAAGTATTGATGATGTTATAGCATTTTCATATATATCCATTGCAAGGGGCGTCAGTGAAATATTGGGGGCCGTTAATCTGGCTGTTATGGGGATAGGGGCTATTTCCGCGGTTGTTGCGGGACTTATGATAATGGTTGTTATGATCATGTCCGTGACCGAGCGGCAGAAAGATTTAGGGGTTATGAAGGCTTTGGGCGCAACAACAACAACTATATTAAAGCAGATTCTGGAGGAAGCCGTGATTATTGGATTGATTGGAGGAGTTACGGGATTGTTATTGGCATTCATTGCAACAATAGCAGTCTCTGCATTATCCGGCGGTTTACTTAAGCCCATAATAACTCCCGGGCTCATAGCACTTGCCCTGGGGTTTGCTCTTGTGCTCGGCATAGGAGCAGGGCTTTATCCCGCGTGGAATGCATCAAAGCTGGATCCAGTAGAAACATTAAGATTATAAAAATGCCGATAATAAAACTTGACGATGTGTGGAAGATATATCAGATGGGGAAGGTGGAAGTTCCAGCGCTAAGAGGGGTTAATTTTGATGTGAATAAAGGGGAGTATGTATCTATTACAGGACAGAGCGGCTCGGGGAAGAGCACGATGCTCAATATCCTCGGCTGTTTGAGTTCCCCAACGCGCGGCAAGGTTTATATAGACGGCATTGACACAACTACAATGAGTGATAATGAATTGGCGAGAATTAGAAGGGAAAAGATCGGCTTTGTTTTCCAGCAGTTCAATTTGCTTCGTGATTTAACCGCGGAAGAAAATGTTGCACTGCCGATGAGATTCAATAAGGTATCCAAGAGAGATGCCATAAAAAGAGCGCGTGAACTGCTTGATCTGGTGGGGCTGGGAAAAAGAAAAACCCACAGACCAACCGAACTATCTGGCGGCGAGCAGCAGAGGGTTGCGATAGCCAGGGCACTGGTAAATGACCCTGAGGTGATATTGGCGGATGAACCGACAGGGAATCTTGATACAGCATCTGGAGAAAATGTGGTTGAGGTACTGGAAAAATTGCACGGCACCGGGAAGACACTGGTTGTGATAACGCATGAAGCGTATCTCGCTGAGAGAGCCGAGAGAGGAGTGAGTTTGATGGACGGGAAGATTGTTTGAATGGAAGTAAATGAATGATTTTTGCTTATTCTTATTTTATCGCAAATAATG
>MCBC01000061.1 GCA_001723855.1 Candidatus Altarchaeales archaeon WOR_SM1_86-2
AGGCGCGATGTTGTTGCAAAAAATTTATCTGGCGGGCAGATTAAAAGATTATCGCTTGCAATGGAACTTATAAGAGACCCCAGGGTTTTACTTTTGGATGAGCCGACAACCGGCTTGGACCCGGGAATGAGAACAAAGATAATGACAATACTGGATAATTTGAACAAAAAGGGCAAAACCATTATATTCTCAACGCATTACATGGATGAGATTGATATATGCGATGAGGTTTTGATAATGAAGAATGGGGAACTTATAATTAAATCTACAGTTGAGGGCTTAAGAAGAAAAACCCCGGGGAGAGGAAGGGTGGTTGAAGTAACATTGGAGAGGGTTGGGAAGAGTTTGGTTATGGAACTTGAAAAGGATCGGGGGGTGCATAAAGTAATTGAATCCGGGAGGATATTGAGGATATTCACGCACGAGCCGAATGTTACAGAAATTGGCAATAAAGTTACTAAACTTGGAGGGGTTATAGAGGCATCGAGAATAACACAGGCAGATATGCGCGATTTATTTATATATCTCACTGATACATATCCAGAAGAGGAACAAAAATGAAAATGTTCAGACCAAAGTTTACGATAACAAATAAGATTTTAGATAACATAGCAGACATTACCGCAGCAAGGGAAATAATCTTAAACTCGCTGCTTGTTCCAGGATGGGAAGTCAGTTTGAGAAAAGATGCGATTATAAGAAACGCTCATGCATCAACGAGCATTGAGGGAAATCCGCTCAGTTTAGAGGAGGTGTCGGAACTTGCAGCCGGGAGAGATGTTATGGCAGCAAGAAAAAGCAAACAGGAGGTGTTGAATTATTTGTATGTGCTTGAGAACCTATCTGACTTTGCATTGGAAAATAAGATAACTGAAGACACAATCCTGAAAACTCATGAAAACCTTACGAAAGATGCATTGGACAACCCACAGGATGTCGGCAAGTACAGAGATCGCCAGGTGTTTGTTGGAAACCGACTTACAGGAGAAGTTATATTCATGCCTCCTAAGACAGAAAATGTGCCCCGGTTAATGAAGGGCTTTGTTGAATGGTTGAATTCAAGGGAAGTAAGAGAAATGAATCCCGTGCTTGTTGCAGGTATTTCGCATTATGAATTTGTGAGAATTCACCCATTTATTGACGGCAATGGCAGGTGCGCAAGAACACTAGCGACCCTCATCCTGTATTTGAGGGGCTTTGACACCAAGAGATTTTTTGCCCTTGATGATTACTATGACAGCGACCGACCAGCATACTATGCAGTACTCAAAAGTGTGGATAAAAAAACCAGGGATTTAACGCAGTGGCTTGAATATTTTACAGAAGGAGTTAAAGTATCCATGGTATCAGTAAAGGAAAGGGTATTGAGGTTATCAAGTGAACGACTTAGAAAGGATAAGAGAGGGCAGATTGTATTGACAGAAAGACAGATGAGGATTGTTGAGCATATTAATTTGAATGGGAAAATAACGAACCGGGATGTAAGATATATGTTTAATCTTTCAGATGAAGGAGCACTAAAAGAGATCAAGAAATTATTAAAGTTAAAGGTTATTAAGAGCAGGGGTAAAGGAAGAGCATTACATTATGTTCTTCAATAAGGTTGGCGATTAGGTTGGCGATTAGGTTGGCGATTAGGTTCGGGATTATAGTCATGATAATGCGTTTCAAAGGAAAAATGAAGGATATATTAAAGGCAACTCGGCTTGAGTACAGGCAGATCACTGAAAGCAATGGGCATATACTTCTTTTGTTAATACAGCCGGTTTTAATAATCATACTTTTCGGTGCTGTGCTGCCCCCGGAACACTCTCAATATCCTTACTATAAGCATACTATCGCTTCGATGCTTTCCATTGTTGTTATTTTCATATCTGCCCAGATGACATCACTGAGGATAGTGACCGAGAGAGCGCCTTACGGGCCCCTGTCCAGGGAGACTTTGGGGATTGGAAGGGCGAGCATTATATCTGGAAAATTAAATGCAAATTTTCTGTTCGCTGGCATTCAATGCATACTCATTTATCTGATGGGCGTAAATGTTTTTGAGATTGAAAATTCGATACTTATCCTGATTGTTTTGCTTGTAACATCATTTTTCAGTCTGTCAATGGGTCTTTTATTTTCCGTTTTTGCAAAGAATAAAGATCAGGCATCCCAGTTGGTTATGCTCACCGTGCTGGTGTTTTTAGTTTTAAGTGGTGCGATAGTTAAAATCCCGGAGACCAGCATACTCTATGATGTATCTCAAGAAATTCCGATGACTCTCTCCCTTAATTCGCTTGTAAGTGTAATGAATGCCGAGAATGACATATCATGGAACATAGCCAAGATGCTGTCTTTTGGAATTTTTTGTTTATTAGTTTCTGCATTTAAATTTTCAATAGAGAAAGGATAATTATCCCTTCTTTGTGGATTGATTAGAATCAGGAAATAATAATCTCATACTCCTCAATAACGGGGTTTACAAGCAGTCTCTTGCACATATCCCCCACTAACTTTCTTGCTTTTTCTTCATTTTCCGCTTCCACGCTCAAACGAATGATCTTGGCGGTCTTAACATCCAGAACCTCCTTGTAGCCAAGCAGGTTTAATGCTCTCTTTACTGTGCTTGCTTCCGGGTTCAGGACACCTTTCTTTAACTTTACCTTGATCTCAACGTTAAATTCCATTGTTTTCTTTTTTATTATAAAAAATATAAATTAAACGGACAATAATGCTTCCGCAACATCATCCCCTCTGAAATCTCCAAGAGACGACAGGGCAGCGGACCTAACTAACGGGTTTTTATCTTTGCTCAACTTTATGATTCTATCTTTAACCTCCTCCCTCATATCATGCAGAACACTATGTATATTGTCCAATGCATTTATTGCCGCGCACCTGGTAGTGATATCTTCGCCTTCCGTCATATTCAAGAGTTCTTCTATCATCTCTTTGTTGTTCTTTTTTATCTCAGAAGAGCATTCTAAAAGATTAACTCTCTCTAAACCTTCAGAATCTTCAATAATTTCCTTATGGAGCCTAAAACCGATCTCTTTGAAAGCTATTGCAGAACTTCGCCTCACGCATAACTCTTTATCTTTACACAAGTCTAGAAGGGTTTTTTTTACTATATCTTTCAGATCATCAGAAACGGGAAAATTTTTAATCTTGGAAACTTCCATTCTTTTTTCAAAATCTTCATGCTTTGCAAGCTTAATAAGCCGATTTATTTCTTCACCGATATCGTCATATGAAATTATGCCCATCTCAAACGCAATTTTTGATGCTTCTGAAGCGTCGTGTATTATCCGTTCCTTAACCTCATCCGTGTCCTTAAAACGGGATAACAAAGAAAGCGCTTCTCTCGATATATCTTTATTTCTGGACCAGCTCAATTTGAGAAGAATTTTCTCCAAAGCCTCGGACTCTCTTTGGGGGATAAAACCGGAAATCACCCTCATGGCTATTAGCTGTACTTCAGCGGAGCTAGATTTTTCGATAGACCTTACCAGCAGACTAAAAATTTCATCATCAAATTCGGGAGTTCTCAACTTGCTTATCGCTTTTATTAGATTCGGGGACGGCTCCTCCCTTATTAATACTTCGAGCATATCTTTCTTGTATTCTTTTGGGACATTGAAATTCACAAGCACGGAAATTGCAGTATTTTTGATATCCCCCTTCTTACCCAACAATTCCATAATTTTTTTGGCACATTTAACTTTGGTTTTTTTGGGGAGTGTATTTAGATTGAATTTGCTTAGTGCATATGTCATTGCTTCGTAATTATCAGAATCCATGACTTGTGTTACATACTTATCTTCCATATCCGGGGGCATAACTTTCGCAAGATTTCCCAATGCAGACATTGCATTTTTTCTCACCTCAATATCCCTTACGCCAGCCAGGTCGAGAAGCATCTTTACGGAGTCCTCTATTCTGTCGTCCGGTATGCGCTCATTCTCAGCCAGCCTGTTTAATACACCGATCCCCCTGACGGTTTTTGATTTTAGAACAAAATCGAATGTTTTTTCATCAATTTCCATTTTAAACTTTACCAACAGATCAGCTAAATCCACTAATGTTTTTTCATCACCTTTCTCCAAAAACTTATTTATGATTCCGTCCATCATATCCCTGGGTATTATCCCGGCAAGATCATCTAAGCATTCATACGCCTGTTGGGTTTCAATCTCCAAAAGTTTCTCTACAACACCTCTTCTCAAATCACTTGGGATATTATTGCCAAGATGAGCAAGAGCGGAGAATGAAATATTTCTCATCTCATCATTCGGGTATGTGGCAAGCATTAAAAGCCTGTTAACGATCTTGCGCTTGTTGTCGTGGTTTACGATGCCAAAAAGTTCTCTCATTGCAATTATGAGGGCTTTAATAACACCCCTCTTTTCACCACGGGGTGTAACATCGAGAAGTTTTGATATCACGATATCCCCCATACCCTCCATGTATATGATTTGCCTCAGATTTTCAAGTGCCTCAACAGCATATATGCCGTCATCCAACATTCGATTGATAACATCCTTTCTAAGTTTTGTTGGTATATTATTGCTATACTTGCCGAGCATGCAAATAGAAGGATTTGACACATCTTGATCTTTATTGTGACTCAATTCCAACACGGTTTCGGCGAATAATTTACTTAATTCTAGGGGCACGTCATCAAAAAATTTGTCCAGGAATTTCACCTTTATAAGTGGGTCCACATCAGATTCCAAAACCTTTTTAAAAACCTCTTCCCTTATGTGTAGCGGAATAAACCATATCCTCATCAACTCATTCTCCTCTAATTCATCATTTAAAAATTTTCTTAGATTATTCATCGTTATGTCATCGGTCGTGACATCCTCCAGATCCTTTATCAACGGATCTTCTATCCCTCTTTTTTTCAATTCATCAACAATCTTTTCTCTTAAATCCAATGAGATAAGATATTTTAAACTTCTCAGTGAATGCAATGCATGCGGTCTCAAACCTTCATCCACTATAGCTATGCTCAATAAAGTCACCACTATCCTATCTTTCATATATTCTGGCATATGAACTCCCTGCGCTTCTATAACCAGTACGGATACTAATCTTTTTACCCATTCAACCCCCTCCATAGCTTTTATTATTCTTTCTGTAAAATTCGCAGCCGTATGCCTGGGTATCTGGCCATGTTCCCCGAGCGATAATAAAGCTAAATTTTCTTCCCCGAGCGATAATAAAGGATGCTCTCCATAATCCAGTCTATTTTTTATGATATTTAACATAGCTAAAGCGGGCTTTCTTAAGGATTCGTTTTTACTCAACTCCCTGAGGCGCCCCAGAACTCTGTCTTTTTCCTGGGGGTCTAACCTGTAGTCCTTCAAGGCAAAAATAGCGGATTCTGCGACCTCATTATCCGAACTTTCAGTTAATTCAAGAAAGCGATCTAAATCCATTATTTAATATATGGATTTTGTTCATATAAATCTTTTTATTATATGCTTGCTTCGTACAGAAACCCGTTGTGCGGGGCATTGGGGTGAAATCCGCCATTCATTTTGATGATGTGGCAAACCTTTGGTTTGACGTGGTCAAGACCTTCGGTCTGCGTGTCAACCCTCGCAAAACTTACCGGTTTTGGAATGTTGTTTTTCATTCTCGGGGTTTATGTCTATGACCCCCCGGGTGACCGTGTCTCTCAACATAAGCATCTATCTCTTTCTTTCTTATATGGGTTTTTTCTTTCTCTCTTTTGACCCTATTTTTCCATGCTCGTTTGAAAAACTCGTGTCTGCGCTCAAAGACAGATAAATAGTATAATATAACAATGCCCAGACCAAACATGCAGCCAATTCTAGCTTCAACCGGCCCGTTCGGATAGTTTGCAAATCCGATGATTGCGAGGGAATAAACTATTACATTCAGCATAACGAATGCCAAAACATGCTTATTTATGCGTTTTTTTCCTTTATGCGATTCTGAAAATAATCCGATTAAACGACTCTTTAGTGCTCTTGTGGAGGGATATGCCGTCATCATCAGGATAAGCCCGACTACAACGACGACCCCTCCAATAAAAGCCGCTTCAATAAATCCCAAAACCATGAACAACAGACCGAATAGTAACATAAGTACGGAAACGCCCACCTGCTCATCTCCGCCACCTGATATAATATCCAATATCTTCATTTTGGCATATGTGTATATTAATATATAAGGTAAAACAAAATTAAAAATATGGATGAAGCAAGAAAACTTACAAAATATTTAGTTAAGGCGAGATTTCCATCCGTAGGGGTTATGCTTTTGCTTGATCTTACGATACCCCTTGCGTTTGCAGCCGTTATCGCTTTAGTTCTTCACGATAACCTGGTGGATATGCTCGCCATGTATTTCATCCTTTTTTCGCTTCCAAGCATTTTAGCGACGTTTATACCGATAGTGAGGAGGGATTACTCTACCGCGATAAATCTGATTTCATTAATCATAGAAGTAATTGTGTTTACCGGGGGCATGTTAATTGCCGAAGAATTCTGGGTGAGCGCCTTGCTTATTGGCTATGCCCTGTCGTTTACCCTACGATATGCCGTATTTATGGGGCTGGGGGTATCATCGAAAAGAGCATTCACGGCCTCAGCATTACGCCTTTTGCTGTCTTTTTGCATTTTTTATATCTGGGATATATTTATAGCGGACATACAGATGACGATAAAAGATATTGCACGGCGTTTGGTAGCGATTACGGCACTGCTTGCAGCCATAGCATTATTGTTCATCTACCTTATATCGCTTCCTGTCAGAAGAGTTACCGGGGTAAATCCCTTTGATCTTTTTGCATCATTTATGACAGATTGGTTCCAGGGCACTGCGACCATAGAAAAATATCTGAAGTCAACAGAGATCTCAGAGAAAACAAAAGTTTTTCTGGATATTATTATTTTCAAAAATTTTAAAGAAAGTTTTATCAAAAATAAAGAAAAAAAGAGATTAAACGCGGTATTTATAATTTCATATATCCACCCCGGACCCTTTGGCAGCGTGGGGAGTTCAAATATGCCGCATCTGTTGTCGGAAAGGGTAGGGAAGGAATTCAACGCTGCTTGTTTCGTTTTTCACGGCTCCTGCTCTCATGACCTGAACCTTGTCTCAAGGGATGATTTGAACCTGGTTATTGATGAGGTTGTCGGAAGCGTGGATGAATTTGCAAAAAATCCAACCTTCTGCAATATTTCAAGGGTTATTGAGGATGGGGATGTCAAAGCACAGCGTGTAGGTAATAAAGATATCGTTTTTGTTTCCGGTTTTGAGGGGGATATAGATTTGGGGGTTGGTTTGGCATCATCTGATATATTTGTAGATTGTCATTCTTCCGGTGAAACCGTGATGAAGTCCATAGCTGCGAGTTCAGAAGAGGGAATGAAAATTATTGAGATATGCAGGGATGCAAGAGAAAAATTAGAAGATGCAAGAGAAAGATTAGAATGGTGTGAGTTGACAGGAGATATATCCCTTGGTATCGCAAATTCAAAAATTGAAAATGAAGCGGTTGGTCAGGGCGGCATTATGGCGGGCGTTCTTGACATAAAAGGGCAGAGAATCGCACACATACTTATTGACAGCAATAACATGGAGCCCGGGCTCAGAGAGAAAATTATTGATGCCGTAAAAAATGAAACAGAAGCAGATGTCGCGGAGGTAATGACCACAGATACCCATTATGTAAATACAATCTCTGGGGGTCTTAATTTACTAAAGGATGATCCGGAAATAATTGAGCTGTGCGTAAAACTTGCGAAAAAAGCATCTTTGGGTATGAGAAGGGTTAGAGTTGGGACTGAGAGAGTTTATATAGACGGAATCCGTGTTATGGGAAATGCATCTGAATTTGCAACTTCCCTGAACTTCTCTGCCGCATTATTTAAAATTTTGGTCCCGGTTGTTGTGGTATTAATAATTATCGCCATATTCGGGGCATTATTGGTATGGGGATAGTTTATTTTGATAAGGATTTTTTAAATGTTTTTTATTAGTTGGTATTGTAGGAGTGGGGAACTGCGCATCCTCTTTAATACAGGGGGTGGAATATTATAAAGGGGTAGACGGGAAATCGCCGTTGGTTCCAGGGTTAATGCATAACGTCATCGCAGACTACAAAATTTCCGATATTGAATTTGTGTCGGCGTTCGATGTCGATTCAAAAAAAGTAGGCAATGATTTAAGCGAAGCAATATTTTCCGAACCAAATTGTACAATAAAATTTTCTGACGTTCCCGATCTGGGTGTGGGGGTGATGAAAGGCCCTGTTTTAGACGGCGTTGGCGAAACAACAAAGGATAAATTCACTGTCGACCCGAAACAAAAGCCAGTGGATGTCACTAGAGTCCTGAAAAAAACAGATACTCAAATATTGATAGGCTATCTCCCGGTCGGTTCAGAAGAAGCAGTGAAATATTATGCCAGATGCTGCCTGGATGCAGGGGTTGGGTTTATTAATGCCATACCCGTATTTATCGCGTCCAACCCCGAGTGGGCAAAAAAATTTGAGGATAGAGGAATCCCTGTTATTGGAGATGATATTAAATCACAGGTTGGGGCAACAATAGTGCACAGGATGCTGACAAAGTTATTCGTTGACAGGGGGGTGAAACTGGATCACACTTATCAGTTAAATGTTGGAGGCAATACAGATTTTTTGAACATGCTGGAAAGAAACAGATTAAAAAGCAAGAAAATCTCAAAAACACAGTCCGTGCAGTCGCAGCTGCCAGCTCCTATGGCCCCGGAAGATATTCATATAGGCCCTTCTGACTATGTGCCGTGGCTAAATGACAAAAAGTTATGTTTTATCAGAATGGAGGGCAGAAAGTTCGGCGATGTTCCAGTAAATATTGAACTTCGGCTGGATGTTGAAGACTCCCCTAATTCCGCAGGAGTTATGATTGATGCAGTAAGATGCGCGAAATTAGCGTTAGACAGGAAAATCTCAGGGGCACTGACATCTCCCTCATCATATTTTATGAAGTCCCCACCGATCCAGTATCCTGACAGCGTTGCAAAGGAGATGGTCGAGGAGTTTATAGGCGGGGAGCGAGAAAGATAAATGGATTCAAAAACCGAAGGGGAAATTGTAACTGTTGCGGGAATAATATTGCTCTTATCATCGCCAGTTTGGGGTCCTAATCATATCGGGAGGATACAACTTTCGGTGGTCGGAGGGGTTATTATAATAG
>MCBC01000062.1 GCA_001723855.1 Candidatus Altarchaeales archaeon WOR_SM1_86-2
AAATCACAGATACACAACTTTGTCCGGGAGATCGGTCCTGAAATTGAAAAATCGAATAATGAAGAGGTGAAGAAAGAGAGTGTGAAGTACTTCACAAGTGACGGCACAAAAGCTCATGGGCTGAAAGGGAAGAAAAATGAGATTAATGCAGTTGTGGGGTTTGATCCAAAAACCAATGAAAAGAAGCTGCTTAATGTTTCGGTTAACAAAAGCTGGAAACATGTTGGGAAGGCGGTGGACAAATTAAATGTGGTCAAGAAAGACGCGGTTATGGTATCTGATGGCGAGGCTTCTATTAAGAACGCTCTGCTTAAAGCAGGTATGCGGATGCAGATGTGCGTAAGGCATGCTATAGGGTATATCGGCTATCAACTCTGGCAGCAGGGATTGCCAAATGATGAAAGAAAAGAAATCATCAGGGAGGTTAAAGCAGTGCTGTACACCCTGAGGAATTCGGTGAAAAAACATATAAAGGACAAGGATTATGATCGGCTTGAGTGGAGGATAAAAGAGACTCTTCGCAGGCTTAATGAAATCGCAAAGGAATTGAAGATATGCAAAATCGCATTGCGATTTTGATACACAAAATTTGCTTTGCAAATTTTGATTGAATAGGGCTGCTACAAAGCTACAAAGTTCATCAAAAACTCTGCTAATTCACTTGTTACATTTGCAAGATTAGCGATGAAGAATGTGAAAATACCCTATACAAACAACCGTATTGAGCGCCTAATGGGAGAGATCGCCAGGAGGGTTAAGAACAAATGGGCTCACTGGAGCACTAAAGGACTCCAAAACTTGCTCACCCTCTTGCTTGTGAGATGTAGCTTAGAGCCTTTGGCTCTAAGACACGTATCTGATTGCGAAGCAATCAGCCACATACACAAGCAGAGAAACATATAATAAAAATAGATATAAATTTAAAAATATTCTCAACTCGTTTATCCCATGTATATTCTTCAACTTTTTTGTAAGCATTCCTACTAAGTTTTGTAGATAACTTTTTATCATTTAAAATTTTCTCAATTGCGTTTGTCAATTCTTTTGGATTATCTGACTCTATTAATTCTGCACATTCTTCATTCAAAATCTCCCTTATTGAAGGCAGATCAGAGGCAACAATTGGTTTTCTTGAAGCCATATATTCAAATAATTTTAGAGGCGAAGTATATTTTTTTGATATTTTGTATTTTCCAGAATTTGGCAAAACCAACACATCAGCTAATTTTAAGTATAGCGGAACTCTTTTTGGCTCCACAAAATCAATAAAAATAATCTTATCTAAAATATTAAGATTATCCGCTAAATTTTTAACCCTTTTAATGTCTCTTTTGACTCCCCCAATAATAACAAATTGAGTACTATTTTTGTCATTAATTAGAGGTATGGATTTCACCAAAATATCAACACCTTTCCACTCATAAAGTTGACCCATATACATTATAATAGTTTTATCCATCGGTATGCCAAGATGTTTTTTAAGTTCTTCTTTATTTGCATTAATATCAAATTTTTTCAAGTTAGCGCCATCAGGTAAAACAAGAATCTTGTTTTCTTTTATACCGCCGCTTGTAAGTTTTTCTTTAAGACCCTGTGTGATAGCAACAATTTTATTTAATATCATTAAAATACTTTTTTTAATCGAAAAGAACATTGAGGAATTATCCCATCTTATATCATGAATCTCATATATTGTAAAGGCATTCGTAAAAACTTTAACGAAAAATGAACTTAGTATACTCCTTGAGAATAACAAAACTTTTAAACCCTTAATCTTATGCACCCACACTAAAAACGAAGAGTATAATATGAGGGGAGCATCCCTCAAATAATAATTTTTTAATAAAAATTCGGGAAGATTTAAAAATTTAACTTCGAAAGTTTTTTTAACACCATAATAATCAAATAGGTCTTCATTTACAGTTCCGGGAAGTGTCACAAGTAAAGTATCGATTTTCTTTCCAAATGCCTCACACATCTGAACGATCTGATTTGTGTGAGCGCTTTCATTCGGTATTCGCGCATTTGCAACATATATGAGTTTTTTGTATCTCATTTTTAATACATTCATAATGAACTCTCGTTGGGGTAGAGCCCCGAGGTATCACGCCGACTCCGCCTACGCTCTATCGGCAATATAGCGTTTGCTACGCAAATATAATTATTTGGTAACACGCGTTAGAGCCTCGGGTAATTCTTTGATTAAACTTCCTTTATTTTAGTAAGGATAAACCTATGACCAAAAAATGTCCTAATTAATGGCATCGCTAACCTACTCAAGCCTAACTTTTTCAATAGATAAATTATTGAAAAATACTTTTTCCGCGTTTTTTGGAAAATATATTTCTCAGGTTCTAATATCTCTTTTCTTCTTAAATCAATTATTGCAAAACCCATTTTTTTTGCTAATTCTGTAAACTCATCATGGGAATAATAATGCAGGTCACTTAAAGACTGCATTCCTGCAGATTTGTCACTTTTATATAATCCTAATGCTTTTAAAATAAAATCCGCACTTTTGTCAGGTAAAAAACAAATAAAAGGTAGATTGTAGTGTGGGTCCTTTAGATGATACTTTGTTGGAACTGTTATATATACTTTGCCATCGTCCTTCAATGTTTTATTTAGCACTTTTAATGTTTTGATGGGATCTTTAACATGTTCAATTACATCAACTAAAGTAATCACATCGTATTTTTCCTTAGGTTTAAAATCTTCAACGGCTAGGTTCATTATCTTTCCTTTAAGTTTATATGATCTATATTTCCATTCTATTATCTTGGCATAACATGTTTTATACTCTAAATTATCAACCAAATATCCTTGTTTAGACAAAGCACAACTCAATCCTCCTCTACCGGCGCCAACATTTAAAATTTTATCTTTCTTGGAATTAAATAAGTTATGAATTTCAAATTCAAATAAACGTCTTTCTTGATGATAATCCTCAGAAATATATTTTTCAAGCATTTCTTTAGAAAAGTTACATCCTTTAGTTATCTCTTGAAGTTCTTCTATTTGTCTTTTAGTTGTTTCCATTTTAAGGTGTTTATTTCGGTAAAAATTTTAGATCCGCTAATATTTATCTTGACAATGTCACATTAACATAAAATATGGGATTCCACACATAAAAAAAAATTTTGGTCAATAGACCGCAAAATTTGCCTGCAAACAGAATAAAATTCCTTTTTTTACTATTGTGATTGTAAGTGTCCCATTATTTTCAAAAATAGGGGTGGTGAAGTGGGGCGCATGGTTATTTTTTGACATAGCTCACGCTGGAAGATCATTTTCTTTGCCAGGTTCTGTGCAATTCACCTAAAAAATAGCGCGTCAGGTCGGTTTCACCCTGTCCCTCTTGTGATGTGACCGTCTGGCAGACATTCTTGCCTTATGGCTGTCTAAGATACTTTCAAGTATCACTTCCTTTGTAACCTCTTTTTTAGGTAAAATTGCATCAAGTACGTATCTAACATCCTGCAAGGTCAGCATGGGCGCTTTTGCACCCATATCAATTACCATTGTCAGAAGGAAGAGGATAACCAACATTGTCATAGCCATATGGTGGTGCCAACCTCGCCACCCGCGCACCTCATAATCGGATAGCCCGCCCGCACCGTTTGCATCCTGGAACATGCGTTCAATCCAATATCTGCTGCAGGACATCTCCGCCAATCTTTCTTTTGGAGTGTCTGCAGGCGCATTTGATAGTTGATATTTGATTTTAGTGTCACCTTCATCCTTGCGTATAATCAACCATGCTTCTTCACCAGGCAATTCATCACGGACGGGGTAAACTCGTAAAAACGCCATCTGACTCCATAGTTCCTTTCGTTCTGTATCCCGAAGGAATACCCGATACCAGCGGGAAGGGATTATATTCCGAACCTCTATTGGCTTTGGCTCGCCTTCAACTAATTTCTCCTTCACTGGTTTACGTCCACGCTTGCCTTTTCTTGATGGTACCCCGGTCTTAGGTTTTTCCAGCCATACGCGAGTATCGCATGGAGTATCCGCGCAATAAATAATGCCTTCGTTGTCGACATCATCCAAAAAAACAGTGTCTCGACCATACAAGGTATCTACCCCAAGCCAGGCAAATGGGAGTCCACGTTTCTTAAAATTCATTACCATCTCAAACAGCAACTCTGGTTTGGTCTTAAATTCTATTTCATCGGGCACGCCATAATCCCTTCGCCTTTCCATATCTTCTGCCCATTCCTCCGGAAGATATAATTTTTTTGTCTATCAGCGCCCTGTAATTTCCATCAGAGTTGTGGTACCCTAAAAAGACACCTACCTGGCAGTTCTCGACCTTCCCGAGATTGCCGCAATATTGGCGTTTCACGCCCACCGTGCTATTTCCCTTCTTGGGAAATCCTTTTTCATCACCATGTATGGAACCGTGTTCTGCGTCTCCGATCGATTCAACCACGCTCTTCTGGATTTCTATAATTAGCGCCTCATCATCCCAGGGTGAGTTAGAGATGAAATGTTGGAGCGATTGATTATCGCTGTCCGGCACCTTCTTTGCGAATTTAACCATGTTACTGTGACCTTCACTAAATATCAGCCCCTGAGCGTATTGTTTTGCTCGTTCAGAGGCATCCCGCGTCTTTGTCTTGAAAAAGTTTGAAAAACGGTTATTCATTTTTTCAAACTCCTCAACAACTTTGTCCAGATCCCATATTTCCAAGGGAAAAAATATCCATTTTTGTTTTTATATCCATAGGCATTTATATGCTCATAATACCTATGTATTAAAATTAAAAACAAATATATAAAAAGCATAAAATGGAATCTCTAAATAAAGAAGGGGAAATGCAAAAGGAAGGGTTAATGAAGGTTGAGATATATGGCTATGAAGCAATAGAAAAGACGGCTGTGAAAGCAGGCACTACAGCAAGAGTATATCTGCCAGTAGGATGGGTGGGTAAGAAAATAAAAATAGTTCGACTGGATTGATGTAGAATAACTCCGATAGATTACGGAAGATGTAGAAACTTCAAGAAAAGATTTTTAAAGAAAGTAGTTCAATATGTAATGTGACATTGTCAAGTTTATTTATCCCAAAATATTTTCATATGCTTTATTAATATTTTCTGCATATACCCCCCATGTATATTTCTCCGCAAGTTCCCTTGCTTTTTCCCCGAATTTTTCTATTTCTTTTCTATTGTTATAAAAAAATAAAATTTTATCTTTAATTGCTTCTGCATCCTGTACAGGAATTATGAATCCTTCTTTTCCATCGTTGACCACAGATCCTGAATTAAATGTTGTTATCACAGGTAAGCCGCAGGCAAGTGCTTCATAAGTGGATTTAGAAGAGCCCTCCAGTAGTGACGGAAAGACATAAATTGAATTTTTAGACAATTCCTTGCTAATATCAACAAACCCATGAATTTTTATGTTATAAACCCCTGCATTTTTTAAGTATTTTCTCACATCCGGATAAACCCTGCCGTAAAGATTAAGTTCAGCATTCCTTAAATTCAATTCTTTCCATGCCTTAACCAGATACTTTATTCCCTTTCTGTGGTTTACAGCCCCAACAAATGCAACTTTGAATTTTCCGCCATAATTTTTGTTTTTTAAGGGTTTAAACCTCTCAATATCAACTCCAAAAGGTATAACATATATTTTTTTCTCGCCGATGCCTTCATTAATTAAAGATTCTTTAACAAATTCAGAAGGAGCAACAAAAACATCAATGTATCTTATTGCCTTCTTCATATATTCCGGTATTTTTAATTTCTCTCCTTTCCATGGCTCCTCTTTGTCTTTAATATTCTCTAAGACATTAGGGAATGCCATAGCAACATCCTGTATAATCTTGATTTTTGGATTTTTACTCTTTACAAACTTATAAACCCCTGGAAGAAAATCCCATGAGTGAACTATTTCCACTTTATTCAAATCAACTTTTTTTAATTTTCTAATCAAGAAAAATTCAAATATAAAATTTTTTATTTCGTTAGTTGAAATACTTTTGGAAACGTATACAGGGATTCCGCTTAAAAATCTCATAATCGGGCGTCCAAATGGCACGACTTTAATTAAATTATAGTTGTTGATCAATTTTTTATTAAAATCTCTACAAAAGACTATCAGTTTTTTATCTTGCTCGACGATTTCTTTTGCTATTGGCAGAGCTCTGGCTCCTATTGTTTTTTGCACTCCAAAATCCGAATTCAGTAAAAATAAAAGGTTCATTTTTTAGTTCTGCATACATAGATTTTACAGTATTAAAGAATAATGTTCTTAAAAATCTCTTAAAGCTGCATGAAACATATTGTGAAGTATTTGTAAATATAAAGTTTTCTGTTGTATAATTATTATAATCGTTCGGATATAAAAAAATCCACATTACCTGTCAAAAAATCCACTGGATTCAGCAAATTCAAGTTTTATATTCTGAAAAAATATTTTTTTTCATATTCTTTATGGTATTTTCCAATTCTTTTCACACTACCCCCGCCAAAATGACTGATTATTTTGTTATCCCACATCCACTCGGTGCTGTTAACATCTTTTAAACGTTGATGTTCTTTGATAAGATTTTGTTTTTTGATTGGTGGAATTATCTCATATTTCAAGTTCTTGGTTTTGATCAATTCATATATGGAATCTCCACTATCCTTTAACTCTGGAAGTGCCTTCATTATTCTACATATTTTTCTAATTAATTTCACCAATATGTTAGGGTCTATAACCATATATAAAAAATAAAAATCCATTAATAATTCGGTTTTGATTATAGTAAACCAAACATATGGATACATAAGAGATCTATCGTCTTTAGGATAATATTTTGGGATTCCGATTACATCAAGTTTTTTAGTACCCATATATTCTATCAGTTCTTTAATAACGCCTTTTGTAAAATTTATATCTGGATCACAAATTAAAGTATATTTATTTTTAAAATTCAGGTTGGATAATCCTAAATTCAATCCACTCACGTGAGATAAACAACCATTCTTAATTTTTAGATTATTTTTAACTATCTTTACATTTTTACATTTGGATAGTTTTTCAGATGAGTTATTAACCACGATTAATTCATATTCTATTTTTTCTTCGTTTAATTTATTTATTAAATTTATAATAAATTCTTCTGTTTCATAATTAACAGTTAAAACATTAATTTTCATCTATGAAAAACACCTCCGTTTTTGATTAAATATTACCATTGTTTATTTAAGACTTTGTCAATTTTGATTGTTTTGCTGTGGAGCGGAGCTTTGCTCCGACACATCCGCAAGATTGCAAAGCAACAATCAAAATTCCTTTGGAATTTTGTGTGCTGAAATTTGCTTCGCAAATTTTACGCATCTTGGGATCGCAAAA
>MCBC01000063.1 GCA_001723855.1 Candidatus Altarchaeales archaeon WOR_SM1_86-2
GCCCACGCCGGGATTCGAACCCGGGTTCAAAGCTCCGCAGGCTTTGAGGATATCCAAGCTACCCCACATGGGCAAAAATCACCTTAGTTTTTATTTATAATATCATAAACAATAAATAAGGGAAAATGTATAAAATAGGTGAAGCATTAGTAGGCAAAGATAATGAGATTGCACATATTGATCTTCTGATCGGGGATAAGGAGGGTTATGTCGGGCAGGCTTTTGCCCAGGGCCTGGTGAATCTTTCTAAGGGCCATACGCCGCTTCTGGGGGTCATCCGCCCGAATTTACCACCAAAACCGCATACCCTTATCATACCAAAGGTGACTGTTGAAGATATGGGAGATGCAGGCAAAATATTTGGACCTGCGCAGTCCGGAGTTGCTAAAGCAGTTGCGGATGCCGTGGAGGAGGGCATTATCCCTGAAGATAAAATTGACGATTGGGTTATTATCGCAAGTGTTTTCATACACCCTGAGGCAAAGGACTACAGGAAGATATATCAATATAATTATGGTGCAACAAAATTGGCACTCAGGCGAGCCATCTCTGACTACCCTAGTCTAAATAAGATTAATTACGAAAAAGATAGAGCGACACATCCGATTATGGGTTTTAAAGTGCCTCGGCTCCCGAGGTGGAACACCCCATACCTTCAAATTGCACTTGATGTTGGGAGTTCAAAAACTGCAGAGGGGATCGTGAAAAAACTTCCCCCGAGTGATAAAATTATTCTCGAAATTGGAACTCCGTTAATCAAGGCAGAGGGAGTAAAAGCAGTAAGCAAGCTGAGGGAAGCTGCACCGAATGCATTCATAATTGCTGATCTAAAAACACTTGATGTCGGACAGGTTGAAGTGGATTTAGCATTTGACGAAACTGCAGATGCTGTCGTCGCATCCGGACTTGCAGGTACTGAAATGCTGAGAGAGTTTATTTACGAAGCGCACCGCTTGGGCATATATGCGATGGTCGATACAATGAACGTTCCAGATCCGGTTAAGTTACTCAAGAGCATTTCCGAGGATAGTAAAGAAAAATACGATGCCTCGATACCCAAGGCACCCAAGCCGCCTCAAATGCCTGACATCATGCTTCTGCATAGGGGCATCTCGGGAGAATCAGAAAAAGAAGTGGGCGCTGAATGGGATAGAATAAATGAGATAAAGGAATTTGCAAAGAAGAAAGGGAAAGATTTATTGGTTGCGGTGGCGGGAGGTATTGAAGCACAGAACGCAAGGGAGGCACTTGACAAAGGGGCAGACATCATTGTCGTTGGGAGATACATCACTCAATCAAAAGATGTTGAACGCTCCGTTAGGGCATTCCTTTACGAAATGGGCGCGAAGGCATCAGATATTGACCTGAAAAGAGAACACATAGAGTGATTTTTCATTAATGCAACGAGTAGGGGGGAAAAGACGAAATACGGAAATAATAACCCCCACTACTCGTGCACCCCCACATTATGTATCATACATTACAAATATAAAAATACACTCATTGGGAGCCGATTTACCTTTCTGATTCAGAAAGGATTTTTAACGATTTTGCGAAAAATCAGGAATTTCTTTTCGTTTTCAAAAAAGACAACAAATTTTTTTACACAAAATCCAGCCATTCCATGTACTTGGGAACTTTCCCTCTTATAATATCAAAAAACCTCCCGTGGATTTCTTTAGTTATGGGTCCCGGCTTCCCTATCTGATAGTTATCGATTTCTCTTATAGGGGTTACCTCTGCCGCGGTTCCAGTAAAGAATGCCTCATCTGCCAGGTAAATCATTCCTCTATCGATATCTGTCTCTTTAACATCATAACCCAAATCCTTTGCGATGATCATTACGGAATCCCTTGTTATTCCTTTTAAAATACTTGCATGCTCCGGCGGAGTTAAGATTTTCCCGTCTTTAATTATAAATAGATTTTCTCCCGGTCCCTCGGAGATAAAACCGCGGTTGTCAAGTAAAAGGGCTTCCTGATAGCCTGATTTTTTTATTTCAATACATGCCAGAATTGAGTTAATATACTGCCCCGTGGCTTTTACATTCGGGGGGAGAACATTTGAATTAATTCTTTCAAAAGATGAGGTTTTTACCCTGATTCCATCATCCCCCCCGCTGAGGTATGCCCCCCACGGCCACACGGCAATTGCAAAATCAATGCATGAATTCAGGGGATTCAGACCAATCTCCCCATAGCCGCGATAAACAATCGGTCTGATGTAGCATTCGATCTTTTCCTCGTTATTGCCGTTCAATGTTTTATTGCCCGCGATCAGGGAGTCTCTGTTCTCTCTAATTGTTTCTTTTGCTGCGTCGCAGAGTTCATCAACCCCGTAACTTCTTGTTTCATCACCGAGCCTGTCGTCTGTCGTCATAAAATAAATTTTTGCGGAATTATAGAGGCGCCTCATGTGCTCTTTCAGCCGAAAAACGGCAGGCCCGTCCTTTGTGTGATAACATCTGATCCCCTCAAATACTCCCGAGCCGTAGTGCAGTGCATGCGTTAAAACGTGGCATTTTGCATCATCCCAATTCACGAATTCCCCGTTCATCCAGATTTTATCTGTTGTTATAATCGGCATTTTAATTTATTTTTCAAATAAAATTATTAAAAATATAAGTATATATCATCCAACAACCTCCTCAAAAAAATCCACCATATCTTTATCCCTGACCAGGGTTTTAGCGTACTTCCCGGAAATCCCGAAATCGGCAATTAATCGCTTCATTCTGCTCTGGGGGGTTTCAGGCAGTTCAATTCCTTCGATATATTCCTCTTCTATAAACAGGGGGGGAATATCGGGATCCGGAATGTATCTGTAATCTGCAGCGGTCTCTTTTGTCCTAAGCGGTGTCGTGACCATGGATTTCTCGTTAAAGCCTCTCGTTTCCTGCTTCACGCCTCCTCCTCTTTTCCTTATATTCTTTTGTCTTATGATCTCGTACTTTATCGCCTTGTATGCCCCCTTGATTGAGTTTATGTTTTTTATCTCAACCCGGTTGCCGCCTTCAAGAGATATATTAACGTCAGCCCTCATCACCCCCCCGACATCGATTATTCGCTCAGTGTACTTTAACAGGTTGATTAATTCCTTCAAAAAAGCCCTCACTTCCTCCGGACTTTCCAGATCCGGCGCAGTCACAACTTCCAGCAGCGGAACCCCTGATCTGTTGTAATCGACATTTCCGGTCTCAAGGTCATATCTGCCAGGGTCTTCCTCAAGATGGACCTCCCAGAATTTTATGTCCTTACCGCCGATATTCAGGTAACCGTCAACTCCAATCGGCTCGGATGTTCTCTGGTAACCGGAAGGCAGATCGGGATAATTATAATGCTTCCGCTTCACAAATTTATTTTTCCCTAAAACCGTGCAGTTCAATAGTTCAGATATCATGATCGCAGCTTCCAATGCCTCATCGTTCAATGGAAAAGGTTTTGCGCCAGGCATCCCGGTGCATACCTCGCAGGTATTAATGTTGGGCTCACCCACCTCGTAATAATTGGTTGGGCAGTCACAAAACAGTTTTTCTTTTGTCTTCAGGGGCACGTGAATCTCCAAACCAATCCTAACATTCATTTTTGATTATTATTAATAATAAATATAATATCTTAAAAAATGCAGTTACTTGCCAGGGGAAAGGTAAAGGAGGTCTATGCCGTAAGCGATACGGAACTGGAGTTTCTCTTTACAGATAACATTTCTGTCTTTGATAAGATAATCCCCTCGCAGATTCCCCGTAAAGGAGAGGTGCTTTGCAGAACCTCTGCGTTCTGGTTTAAACAGATGGAAAAGCTGGGGATCAGAACGCATTTCAAGGAATTGGCTGCAGAGAACAGAATGAGGGTTAAAAGATTCCGGGTTATCAGGGATTATTCTCGGCTAACTCCGGGGACAAGAGATTATCTCATTCCCCTGGAATGCGTGCTGAGGTGGTATAATGCCGGGTCGTTATACAAGGGCATGGCGGAGGGAAAGGTAAAGCCCCGGGACGCGGGTTTTCCCGCCGGACATAAGCCGAGGTATGGGGAGCCGTTGCCTGCACCGCTTTTTGAAGTCACGACCAAACTGGAAGAGGTTGACAGAAAATTGGGTGAAGAGGAAGCGTTGAAAATTTCAGGTTTAACGAAGCATGAGCTGGATGAAATCAAAGATTTGTGCATAAGGATAGACAATCACATGGATAAGGAAGTCAAAAAGAGGGGGTTGATGCATGTTGACGGCAAGAAGGAATTTGCAATGGATGAAAACAGAAGGATCACGCTAATCGACACATTCGGAACGCCGGATGAAGACAGATTCTGGGACCTTGAGAAATATAAGGGGGGGGAGGTGGTTGAATTAAGCAAGGAATTTGTGAGAAAGTATTATGAGGAAATTTCATATCATCAGGCACTGTACGACGCAAGGAATAAAGGATTGGAAGAGCCGCCAATCCCCCCGCTGCCGGGGGAAATGGTGGAAAAAACCACGAAGTTGTACGTGAAGTTGTTTGAAAAAATAACAGGAGAAAAATTTAGACAAGTATAACGAAAATTTAGGCGGGGGGCTGCAGTTTTTGGATCTTAAAGATCCTATGTGGCAAAATCCCGCAGGTGGTAAAAATTTCAAATGAAAAATGGAAACAAAAATCTGCCCACCTTCAACTGCAACCCATTAATATATTGAAAATAAAAATAAATAAAATAAAAAATATGAAATACATATCAATTAACGCTTTTGATATCCCGGACGCATGGCTTCAAATAGTTGAAAGTATTCTTAAATACGGCGACGTGTTTGATGTCGGCAGGGGCTCGGAGATAACCCGGACAAGAGCGGTCGCTTTGGGTTTAGAGATATCAAATCCGGAGATAAGACCTCTTGCACATCCCCAGGCGCCTTTTACGATGAAATATGTCGAGGAATATGCCCTTGAATATCTTTTCATAGGGGACAAGCACGAGGGGGAGGAATACACTTACGGTGAAAGATTGCGAAAGCCGATAGACCAGATCGAGAAGGTTATTGAAAAATATAAAGAGGAGAAGAATGATCGGCAGAATACGATGGTGATCCGCCGCCCCGAGGATTTAGACAGCCCCGATCCACCCTGTTTAACCGTGATGGACACGGAAATTCTGGACAACAAACTGCATTTTATTGTTTACTTTCGCTCATGGGATGCTTACGCCGGCTTTCCCGCAAATATAGCGGGCTTTCAGCTGCTCAAGGAGTATATGGCTTCGGAGATAGGGGTTGAGCCGGGAAAAACCATGGCATTTTCAAAGAATATACATCTTTATGAGCGCCAGATTTCTTTTGCAGAACAGTTGGTGTACGGAAAATCAGAAAGACCAAGGTTTTTTAAGGAAAAAAGTGAAAAATAGACATGTAACGTAAAATTTTTATTTTTGAAACAAAAAAGAAATTCCTGATTTTTCGCAAAATCGTTGAAAATCCTTTCTGAAAACAAAAAGCAAATCGCCCCCCTACAAATATATTTTTGTAATTAGCGACAGATGATAAAATCCGATGCTTTCACATAAGTTATAATATGCACCCCTAATTTATATTATTTTTTTTCAATAAAGTTATAGATTATAATAAAATATCGAATGTATTTATATATCTGTAATGCATAATATATAATGTACGGGCATAATTAATGCCTGTACAGAGGTGAAAAACATGAAAAAAGAAAGAAATGTGCTTGAAAGCACAAGAGGACAAGGTGCTATGGAGTACCTTATGACCTACGGTTGGGCCATCCTGGTGGTCGTGATCGTGGGTGTTGCGCTGTGGTATATGGGGGTATTTAACCTCGGCGGCAGCGCAAAGACGATGACTGGATTTGGACCGGTGAAGCCGTTGAGTTGGGGTGTGATGGAGAATGCTGGTGGGATGGTGGTTAGCATAACCTTTACGCAGGGAGAAGGTTCGCCCATACAAATTGACCCTGCGACTGGAACAAGCGTGGATTGCGATGATGACGGGGTTTATGAGACAGATCTCGCTCTCAGTCCTGTTACCGGCACTTATGGAACTGGCAGCTCGTGGCAGGCTACTGGTAGTTGTACCGTAGCAGATTCATTACCAGCGGGCACACCATATCATATGCCGGTGAAGGTTATATACACCAAGACCGTAGCAGGGTTCGCTGAATCCCACTCCAGCGTGGGTAGGATAAACGGTCCGGTGGAAGCAGCCAGTTAAACATAAATCCGGTTTTTTTCTTTTTTTTCTTTTTTTTCTTTCAGTACAATGGGATACATGACAGCAAAGGATATACCACCATATAAACGATCACTGCCGACACCATGAATATTTTTATATACCTATCATCCAGTTTAGCCAGAAATTTGCCGGCTGCCAGGCACATAACGGGGATTAACGGGACCGCGTAGAATATGTGGCACTTCGGGAGGAAAAACAGAGGGAGAAGGAAGGTAAAGAACCAGATGACGATCAACAAATCCTCTCGCTTAAATTCAAAATTTCTGATGATGGATATGAACGCCGGAATAAACAGCCACCAGATAAACGGGTTTGCAAATGCGTATATGCGGAAGTGTCTGTAATCATGGTATGTCGTTTTCTCAAGCAAGAACCATTCTGCAGGATATGAAATATAGTTGTATCTCTCCACAGTGGTTTGAAATAAAAACAGGTGCGTCTGGACGCCCACCCACTCGTTTATCGAATGACCGCACAGGAAGTAAGGAGTATATGATGCGATGTACATCAAACCCGGGATCAGGATGACAAATATTAAAATCCTTGCATTAAATTTTTTGATTAAAATTAAAAATAACAGAATGGTGATGACCCCAAGTGCTGCGGTTATTTTTGTAGAGACACTTAAGCCGAAGAATATCCCTGCAAAAATCCAATTCCAATCAGATGCCCTCTCCAATCTGACCGCAGCAAAGACAAAATAGAATGCTGTAAGCATAAAAAACAAAAAGAGGATGTCCACCATCGCTATCCTTGAGTGTATCGTATGTAGAAAGCTTATACTGAGCAGGAAGGTTGACAGTAATGCTGCCCTGCCGCTTATGATTTCCCTTGCGAGTAAAAAGAACACAAATAATGATCCTGTGCCTAGTATCAAAGACGGAATTCGCCATCCGACCGTATTATCCCCGAAGATCATGATGCTTGCGGCAATAATGGCACTGCCTAAAAATGGTTCTGACCCAAGTATTTTTGCCTCGTCAATCTTCCCCTCAAGCAGCAGTTTTGCTGCCGGAACATACAGCAGTTCATCCACGACATGCCCGTCCGGGGAATTTACGGCCAGGCATCTGAAAAAAAACGCAGCCAGGATTATCGCGGTAATGAAAAAAACATACCTGTT
>MCBC01000064.1 GCA_001723855.1 Candidatus Altarchaeales archaeon WOR_SM1_86-2
GTACTGGTCATATTATTGTATTTTCTTGGTATTGCAGACATTGGTTTTTTATAGAAGTGCAGGGAATTAAGTTTTATTTTACCCTTCCTTATGCATCGGGATCTTACATGGCCCGACCAACCACGGGGTTGATTCGTCCCCCTTATTTTTTGAATCAGAAATGGAATTACAGGGGTTTCACCAAAAATGCTGGAAATCTTTTTTGAACCAGAAATGTAAATAGAACCGCTTTGAATATATTTTTATTTTAGTATTGCCATAAAGATTAATGGGATAAAATCAGGATATTTACCTGAAGCCGCGGTATATGGAAGCCGCCGATCCGTATAATCAATAAAAAATTTGCATAGCAAATTTTTTAGCATTTAGAAAGTAGATATGCTTTCTAAATACAAAAATAATGTTTTAAATTCAGAGGGATATGAAAAGCAGGTAAAACCTGATATTCGGGCTTTGCATGATTAAATCGTCCTGCAAAGGTTAATAGATAAGGGATGGGTTCGTCTCCGACCCTCAGGCAGATGTGCCATATATCTGCCGGAGCCGGTGGGGAAAATCGCACATCTCCCCCATCGTTAAATAAACTTTGCCCGCCCGGGCAGCCTGTAAGACCTGCAGGTGAGATGTGCTTTGAAACAATTGAACATCCTAAGATATGAAAAGTTCATATATGTCACGGCACCATTACAAAAGGCGATGAGAAATGGCTGAGATAAAGGTGGATGTGAAAGGCGAGACCTGTCCGGTGCCACTGGTTGAGACCAGAAAAGCACTGCGAAAGGCGTCAAAGGGGGATATAGTGGAGGTAATCGGAACCCACCCCCCTTCCAAGGAAGAGATACCAATGGCTGTCAAGGCGTTGGGCATGGAACTCATGGACGTGCAGCAGGAAGGAGGTGTGTGGAGGATCAAAATACGCAGGTAAAATGAGGGAAAACGATGACCGATAAAACTACCATAATACTTCACAGCGGCGATATGGATAAACTGTCCAGTGCCCTTATCATAGCCAACGGGGCGCTTTCGATGGGAATGGAAGCCTCAATCTACTTCACATTCTGGGGACTTGAGCGTCTCAAGAAAGGGGGGCTGGAAAAAGGCCCTCTGTCCAGGATGAACATGCTGGGCATCGGCAGGTGGATGGTAAAGCGCCGGATGAAAAAAGCCAACATGGTCTCTTTAGAGAGGCTGCTTCAGGACTTCAAGGAGCTCGGGGGCAAGATCATCGCCTGTGAAATGACTATGGAGATAATGGGGGTAAAACCGGAGGACCTGCGCCAGGACCTGATAGATGATTACGGTGCCGTGGGCACGTACATCCAGGAGGCAAGGGAATCAAAAATAACCCTGTTCATATAAATTTTTAGGATAACATGGCTGACAGAACCGTTTACTTGGACAACGCAGCGGCTACCAGAATGGATGAGCGGGTGCTCGAGGTAATGGAGCCGTACTTCTTCAATGTCTATGCGGTTGCTACCTCCGAGTTCGGCTACTCCATGGGATTAGACGCCCGAGATGCGCTGGACAGTGCCAGGGGGGTCATCGCCGGTGCCCTGGGAGCCTCACGCGAGGAATTCATCTTCACCTCCGGAAGCACCGAATCCAGCAACATCGCTCTCAAGGGCGTAACGCGAGCTCTTGACGATAAGAAGGGCAAACACATAATTGTCTCAAGAATAGAGGACTTTCCCGTGCTTCACAGCGCCAGGGCTCTGGAGAAACATGGCTTCAGGGTAACCTACCTGGATGTGGACGGCGAAGGCTTTGCAGACCTGGACCTGCTGGGGGACTCCATCAGTGACGAAACAGCCATGGTATCCATCCAGCATGCCAACCAGGAAATCGGCACCATCCAGGACATTGAAGCCATCGGACGAATATGCCGGGATAAAGGAGTGCTTTTCCACACCGACGCCACCCATACTTTCACCAGGGTGCCCCTGGACATGAGAGAAATGCCGGTTGATCTGGCTACCGTCTCACCGCATACGATCCACGGACCCCCGGGCATCGGAGGTCTTTACATCCGCGAGGGCACGCCCATCACCAAGTTGATGGACGGCGGCTTCCAGGAGTTCGATAAGCGTGCCGGGCCCGAGAACATCCCGGGTGCGGCAGGATTTGCCAGGGCGGTGGAACTGGTCACGCAGGAAGAGAACGACCGGCTTAAGGCAATGCGCGATCGTCTCATTGACAGGGTGCTTGCCGAGATACCTGACACCAGTCTGAACGGTCACCGCAGGAAGAGAATCCCGCAGAACGCCAACATAACCTTCCACTTTGTAGAAGGCGAATCCATCACTCTGCACCTGGATATGCGGGGTTTTGCGGTGAGTACCGGCTCAGCGTGCTTCAGCCGTTCCCTTGAGGCCAGCCATGTCATCATGGGGATTGGCGGCAACCACGAAACGGCTCACGGGTCAGTGCGATTCACGCTCGGGCGCTACAACACCATGGAAGATGCTGATGCCGTGGTGCAGGAAGCGGCGGAGGTCGTACGGAAACTAAGAAAAATCAGCCCTTTGGGTAAAAACAAAAAGTAAGAAGAATAAAAATGAAATTTCCATACAGCGAAAAGGTGCTTGAGCACTTTAAACACCCGCGCAACGTGGGTGAGATCAAGGATGCCGACGGCAAGGCAACCGTGGGCAGCCCGGCTTGCGGCGATATGGTGGCAGTTTACATAAAAGTTGAACCCGAAACAAAACGCATAACTGACATCAAATTCGAGTCCTACGGATGCGCCTCAAACATCGCTACCGGCTCCATCATCACCGAGCTTGCCAAAGGCAAGACCCTTGAAGAAGCCAAAAAGATTACCTGGAAGCAGGCATCGGAAGCCCTGGGGGGGCTGCCGAAGATCAAAGCCCACTGTTCGGTGCTGGCGATAGACGGCCTGCGCTCAGCAATCCAGAACTACGAAGAGCGCCACGGCCTGGTCAGGGAGCATGAGCCCACCACGGAGGATGTGGTTCGCAAACGCCTCCGGCATGTTATGAACCCCCTGACGGGTTTGGATGTGGTGCGCACGAATCTGGTCGGGGACATAGAGGTAAAGGACGGTTCCGTCAGTGTGACGGTGGATTTGCCTGAAGATCACCAGTTCGCACCCAACATCAGGGAAGAGATTGCAGAAAAGATCGAACCCCTGTGGGATGTGAAGAAAGTGGAGGTCTATTTTAAGGGGTGAGACCCTAAGGGCGCGTTGAAGCATTCAAGGCGGGAAATCTCGAGATCCGGAAGCGGGTCGCCCGGAAGATAATAAAAAAATAGAGGTATGGGAGGTGCGAAATGGACAGGGCAAAACTGAATTACCTGGTTGATGTGTTTATGGCGATCTCATTTATGGTTACCGCCGTCGCCGGGCTGGCCCTCTTTTTATTTCTCCGGGGCGGGATTCAAAGGGGTGGGCAACTGGAATTCCTTGGGATAATGAAATACACATGGTCCACAGTCCATGAGTGGGCGGGAATGATCATGCTGATCCTGATCATAGTACATCTGCTGCTTCATCTGGACTGGATCACAGGCATGACGAAAAAGGTGTTTTCCGGCATCCTCTGGAAAAATATCAAAAAATAGATCTCGTTAAATGCCAAACATACCCATATCAAGATAAAATACACGCGCAAAACCGCATGCATAAGGCGAACATAAAGGTTTAACTTAAAAGTTTTTCAATCTATGAAAATGTCCCCCGTTGAAAAAGCGAGCAGATTCGTGGTCCAGGAGCATCATGCTAAAAACATCCACTGGGATTTCAGGCTGGAGATGAACGGCGTGCTTAAGAGCTGGGCCGTCCCGAAGCAAATCCCAAAGGAAGCTGGCGTGAAGAGGCTGGCAATACAGACAGGGGATCATGAGCTGTCTTACCTGGATTTTGAAGGCGATATCCCGGAAGGCATGTATGGGGCGGGAAAAGTAATTATCAGGGACCGGGGAACATACAATCTTATAGAAAGCGATGAAAGGAAGATATTGCTCGCGCTTCAAGGCAAAAATCTAAATGGAAAATACTGCCTGATACGGTTTGAGAAAGGCGGCAGTGATTCATGGCTGCTGTTCAAGGTCGGGGAGTAAGTCGACGTTTTGAAATCTCTTATTGATTTTTTGAAATAGATAAAGAATAAAATAAGGATTTGGAGGAGCTGGATAACGAAATGCAGATAAACGAAAGTTTGCGAAGCAAACTTTGGACGAAACGAAGCGGGGTCTTTTATCGGCTGTTAGGCGAAGGTCGGAGGTATGCTGATTAATCATCTAAAATATCTAATTTCCATCCCTTGTTTTTACGTATTTTCCTCCAATCCCAATATGTTTCATAAAGTTCATCATGTAACATAAACTCTGATTCAACTATTTTATCACCCCTATCAACGAGAGTAATTCCATCCCAATTCTCTGTTTCTGGGTCGGATACTCCATCAATTAAACAAAATAAGCCAAATAAAGGATAAGATGCAGCATCAGCTAATATTTTGCGCAGTGTAGATTCAATATTCTCAATGCTTTGTATTTTTAAAAGTGCTTTTTTTTCTGTTTCAGTAAAACCATTATTTGGTGGATATGCCATCCCTTCAATAATTGTACCGTCGATGACAGATCTGGCTGTTCTCTCGGCAGTTTCTTCAATAATTCTATTTAACTCAATCATCAGAATGTTTTTATTTTTTTCGCTTAATGACATTTTCTTGTTTTCCATCTTAATCACCTCTTTATTTTAATGTAAGACTTTCGCTTAACTAATTTATACCCGCGGTTACTGCGGATATAATTCCTATTTGGGGGCTATCCGCATTGCGTATATACTCCCAATTTGGCGATATATGCGAAGTTACTACAGATACGCACCCCTCTGGATTGAATTAGCCCTAATAAATACTATTGATAAATATATTTTCTGAAAGTAATAATAAATAACAAAACAGGAGAGGGTAAAAAAGGTTGAATTTTGAATTAAAACAGGATAATAAAGAAATAAAATGCACATGAAAGTCAAAAGCGGGTTCTTGGCAGCCCTCTCAGCCGAGAAAATAACAAACGTTCCGCAAAATCCGGGAGGGACAGGAATGCCTTTAACTATATTCTTTTTTATTTATATAATTTAAAATTAATTAACAACCTTTTAGAAAGACAGCAAAATTTCAAAGAAATTTTTGCGAAGGTTGATCAAAAACAAAATTAGCGAAAATGTATCCTATGGGGCCCTCTGCATACGACAGAGCAATCACTGTATTCAGCCCGGACGGGAGATTATTCCAGGTTGAGTACGCAAGGGAAGCGGTTAAGAGAGGGACGACCGCCGTTGGATTAACTTATGACAAAGGGGTTTTGCTGGCTGTGGATAAGAGCATAGGCACGCCTCTAATTGTCCCGGAGTCCATAGAGAAGATATTCCAGGCAGACGAGCATGTCGGAATCGCAGCCTCCGGGTTAGTTGCGGATGCCCGTCATCTGGTTGAGCACGCTCGCGTTCGCGCACAAAGAAATCGCATAGCATATAACGAGCCGATTTCCGTTGCCACCCTGACCCGCGAGATATGCGACGTAGAGCAGGCTTACACGCAGTACGGGGGTGCCCGCCCGTTTGGGGTGGCGCTGCTTATAGCGGGGGTGAACGAAGAGCCCGAACTTTTTGAAACGGACCCGAGCGGGGCATTTACCGAATACACGGCTACTGCAATTGGAATGGGCAAGCGGGATGTTGAAAAAATTTTCGAGAAGACGCACAGAAAGAGCATGAAACGGAATGACGCGGTCAGTCTGGCATTACAGGCGCTAAACTCCGTGTCAGAGGGAACGATCAAGGTTGAGAACATCGATATGGTCACAATCGATCTGGATCACAAGTATATGAAAGTTGACAAGGAAGAAATTTCCAGGATCGTGGGTGGGTTGAAAACGTCCGGGACGAAGGAATAAGAATATCGCTACATCAACCCCTTTTCAAACGCCTCTTTATGTATCCGCGCTGCAGCATGCAGCGCACTTTTAGGCCCCCCGGAACCCCTGCAAATATACTGTGCCAGCAGTCCGATTTTCTCAAGAGCCTCGGCAGCATCCATCCCGACAACCTCTTCTGCAATAAAATACGCTGCCCCGCAGGGAGAACTTTTCTTCACTTCCACTTCTTTGACTTTCCTGCCCACGGTTTTTACTTTAAACACCGGAACCCCGAATTCTTCTGATATGTCTGCCGCACAAAAACATCCGACCCGGAGAACATTTGGGAGGTCGCACTTAGCGGTGGTGATCACCTTTTTTGCATCCTCAAGCGCATATACAACATCCGAGTGAGCCGAATAGTCCAGGATTACATCCGCTTCAAAAATAGAATCCGGGATTGAATTCCTTATCCCTGCCATGTCATCCACTATCCCCTGCAGGTTATCAAGCTGCACCAGGGATATGATTTCTGTTTTCTTGCCCCTCTTCTTTACAATCTCCATAAACCTTTCTGCGCACATGCTCAGCCCGAGAATTGAAACTTTTGTCACCATGTTTTTATTTTTTATTTATATTTTCTAATTATTTTAAAAAAGAAGAATGCATGTTGGTCTAATCCCGGACGGTAACAGGAGGTATATGAAAAATGAGGATATAGATCTCAAATCTGCGTATCTCCAGGGGATCAATAAATTCTATGATTTTTTGGAGTGGTGCGTTGATCTGGGGGTGGATGATGTCACCATTTACGCTTTATCCATCGAGAACATAGAAAGAAGAAGTGAAGAGGAGCTTTATGTTCTTTTTGATATATTCTCCAAGTCCGCAGAGGACGCCCTCAATGATGAGCGGATTCACAAAAACAGGATAAGGATTAATGTCTGCGGCAATAAAGAGATCATCTCCGTGAAAGAAAACGGCTCAAATCTCCTGGATAGCATGAACAAGCTTGAGGCCTCGACCCGGAACTATAGCGAGCATAAATTAAACCTGGCAATAGGATACGGGGGGAGGCAGGAGATAATAAATGCCGCAGCAAGCGCCCTCGATAATGGTCTGGAATTAAATCCCGAGAATATCAGTAAATTCCTATGGGTTAAAGACGAGCCGGATATTATCATAAGAACGGGGGAGCACAGGATAAGCAACTTTTTGTTATGGCAGGGGGCTTACTCGGAAATATATTTTGCGGACAAATTATGGCCCGATTTCCAGAGAGAGGATTTAATGAAAGCGATAAAGATGTATAGTTCCATAGATAGAAAGTTTGGGAAGTGAAAAAAAACAATAAATCCTTATGTTGACTAAGGGATGGTATCTCTACCAAACTGGTTCAGTTTTGTTTGAATTTCCCCACTGCTTGTGAATGTGGAAAGTACTGACATGTATGT
>MCBC01000065.1 GCA_001723855.1 Candidatus Altarchaeales archaeon WOR_SM1_86-2
GAAATCGATGTTGGAGAGGATTATGTGAGCGAACGGGTTTGGACTACTGTTGATGTGGTTGAGCATTCACTGAGGGTCTTTCACAAGGCAAAAGACGCAGATAAGTTCAAGCAAATAAAGATGAAAACGAAGTACGAGATCAAGAATTTGTGAAAATAGTAACCTATGCGCTTGACCCTTCCACTTAAAGAATTTAGTAATTTCTGAATTTTCCTTTACGGATTTTTATTCTTAATATATTTTCAGTTAAATGTAAGTCAATAATAATGGAGAAACATGGGGGTGTGATGAAACAGAGTAGAATTTTTATATCCGGACTGATCAACGCCGTTGTTTTAATATTGGATGTTCCCGGTATGGGGAGAAAAAAACCTCGGGCAATGAAAACAATAAACGAAGAAAATACGGGTGAAACAAAGACGGTAATTGAGAAACCAGTTGTTGAAGAAAATAAAAACTCGACCAATGGAAGTGTAAGAAAGGAGAATGCGGCGGAAAAAGAAGAAGCAGAGCAGATAATTAAAAAGATAAGCGTGCATGAAGCATATGGCCTGATTTTGCAAAATAAAGATAATGAAAATTTTTATGATCAGAGAAGTTTATGATATGACAGATGGAATCACAAAATGGCAAGAAGAGGAATTTCAGGCGGTAAAATAAATAATGAAAATATGAAAAGCAGTAAAAATAGATTAAAGGCGGAAGAAGCAAAAGAAAAAAAGGCAGCGTTTGGTCCGGATATTGATTTGAATGCGTTTTTAGATGATACTCCAGAGCACGGGTATCTTCCTGATGTGTCAGAGCTTCCGGGGGATAAGAAGGAGAGCATGCTTTCTGTGGGCGTCGATGCGGATGAAAAAGACCGCTCGGGTACTTTTGTCCAGATGGATCACTCCGTTGTGCATTCAAGTTCAAAACAGGAAGGAATCGAGATTTTAGGAGCCGATGAAGCATTAAAAAAATATGGCTGGCTTTCTGACTACTGGTGGAAAGCAGTTGATGTAGGTGCAGATAAGTATACCGCCCAGGCGGAATTAAAACATAAAAAAGGGTATTTTATAAGAGCTGACGTGGGAGTGAAGTCAAAATTCCCGGTTCAGGCGTGTCTTTATCTTGATAAAGAAAATCTCGCGCAGAATGTCCACAACATCATAATTGCAGAAGAAGGTGCCGAACTAAACATCATCACAGGATGCACAACCGCCCCCCGCATAGGCTCGGGAATCCATATAGGTATTTCAGAGTTTTATGTGAAAAAGAACGCGAAAGTCACATTCACGATGATCCACAACTGGGGGGAGGAGATTGTTGTACGCCCGAGAAGTGTGATTATTGTCGAGGAAGGAGGCACATTTATTTCAAATTATGTGTGCATGAAAAAGACAAAATCACTTCAGATGTATCCCACCGTTCATCTTAACGGAAAAAATTCACTTGCACGCTTAAACAGCATTATTGTTGCCCCTCGGGACTCTGAGATGGACGTGGGCTCAAGAGTTATGCTTAACGAAGAAGGGGCAAGGGCAGAGATTGTTTCGAGAGCGATTACAACAGGCGGAAAGATAATTGCTCGCGGACATCTTGCCGGAAATGCCAAAAATATTAAGGCGCATCTTGAATGCAGAGGTCTGATTCTTTCAGATGAAGGAGCGATTCATGCGATTCCGGAGTTGGAAGGTCACGTTAAGAATATTGACATGAGTCACGAGGCAGCGGTTGGAAAAATCGCACAGGATGAGATCGAATATTTGATGGCGAGGGGACTTGCCGAGGATGAAGCGACATCAATAATTGTTCGCGGCTTCTTGAATGTCGGTATTGAAGGATTGCCGCCGCAATTGAAATATGAGATCGACAGGGTGATAAGTTCAAGTGATGTAAAGGGGATGTGATTTTTTTGAGCCAGACCAAACGAAGGGTTGATTTGCTTCCCCTTATTTTTTTGAATCGGAAAGGAAATTTCCTGGGTTTCACCGAAAATGCTGAAAATCTTTTTTGAACCGGAAATGTAAATAGAACCGCTTTGAATATATTTTTATTTTAGTATTGTCATAAATATTAATGTGGCAAAATCAAGATAGGTACTGATTGAGCCCGGAAACAGGGCTGCAACTGCTAAAAAATAGCTGAAATTAAATATATAAAAATGTGCGAAAAATGCGGATGCGGGGATACAGGAAAACCCGTACGGTACAAATGCGAGTGCGGGGGTGAATGTGATTGCCCGATAATCGAGTTTGATGAGGAGCCTAAAGCAGCGCCTTATTGCTGCGGGGTCCCGATGAAGCGTATCAAATAAAGCTGGGGGTATCAAAGGAATCCTGAAGAAACAGGATAATTTAATTAAAGCGCATATAAAAAGAGAAAATGGCGAAATTTAAATGTAAGAACTGCGGGTTTGAAAAGGAAACTCGCTGCAAGCCAAGGAAATGCCCGGAGTGCGGGGGGAGCGGGACATTTGAGAAGGAGGAATAGGATATATTTTAATAAATACAATCAAAATTAAAATGCGGGAAATAATATTAAAATTTACAACCATCGGCGGAATAACCGCAACAATTCTTGGAATTATCGGGGTTGTACTTTGCTGCAGCGTGATCCCTATTCTGATCTTCGGGGCAGGAATCGCAGCAGTAATCATAGAAAACGGTCCGCTTATACTTGGAATCGGCATGGGTATGATATTTTGCAGCGTTTTAACGTTTTTTTTCGGGGACAGCGTCTGCAGGATTAGAAAATGAAATGATTTGATATAATAATACAAAAAAATGGCAACAAAAGAAAATTTAATGGCGGCTTTTATAGGCGAGTCAATGGCGAGAAATAGATACACGATGTATGCAAAAACAGCTAAGAAGGAAGGATATGAGCAGATTTCGGAGCTGTTTTTGGCTACCGCGGAAAATGAGCGCGAGCATGCGAACTGGTTGTATAGAATGCTCATAAACCTTGGGGTTAACAACGAGGAGATAACCATTGCCGCAGCAGGACCGGTTGCTCTCGGTAACACCGCTGAAAATCTAAGAGCGGCGATTGCCGGGGAGCATTATGAATATACTTCAATGTACCCGGGGTTTGCGGATGAAGCGGAAAATGAGGGTTACGGGGACACGGCAAAAAGATTAAGAGCGATTGCCGAAGCAGAAAAACACCATGGGGAAAGATATAAAAAATTGTTGAAAGAAGTTGAAGAGAGAACCGTTTTTAAGAAAAAAGAGAAGGTTCAGTGGGTGTGCAGGAAATGCGGCTATGTTCATGAAGGGGAAACTCCTCCTGAGAAGTGCCCGAGCTGCGATCATCCGGCAAATTATTTTGAAATCAAGTGTGAGAAATACTGAAAAACAAAAGGTGGTTGAAAATGTTATCTAAAATACCGGCAAACCTTGAAAGGGTAAAGAGGGAAGACCTGGACAAAGAGATACTGAGGGCTGCGATAATAGCTGAACTGGATGCCATAAACCTATATGAGCAAATGGCAGCATTGGCGGAAAACGAGGATATCAGGAAAATCCTCCGGGATGTGGCAAAAGAGGAGAAAACGCATGTTGGGGAATTCCAGACCTTATTGCTGAGAGAGGATGCTGAGCAGGTAAAGGAACTGGAAGCAGGCAAAGAAGAGGTTGAAGAGGAATTAATGAAGTAGAAAGGAAAAATGGTAAAATTATGGAGGTGCGAAATCTGCGGCGACCCGTACATAGGCAGTAGTCCGCCGGATAACTGCCCTTTCTGCGGGGCGCACGGGAAATACATAAAGGAGGCAAATGAGGCGGAGGTTAATTTCGACGTTGAACTGAACGAAAAAGATAGGGGGAATGCAGAGCGTGCTTTACAGGTGGAGGTAAGTAATTCGGCGTTCTATTTCTGTGCCGCAGGGAAAACAGATGACGAGGAGGGAAAACTGTTATTCAAGGCTTTGGCAAAGGTTGAAAGGGAACATGCAAGCGTCTGGAGGAAGATACTGAAACTCGGCAGCATCCCCGAAGGTAATGAAACCTGCAGCGTACCCTACAGGGAAAACCTGGAGGAATCCCATGCAAGGGAAAAGAGGGCCATTGAATTTTATAAAAAGGCGGCGTCAGAATCTGCGGATGCGAGAGTAAGGCAGATATTTGAGGCATTCGTGGAGGTGGAAACAGACCATCTGGGACTTTCAGAGGGGAGGTTGAATTTATGAGAAATGATAAATAAAAAATTTTTCAGGTGTAATGTATGCAGCGACATCCATTACGGTGCGGCGGGACCCGGGATCTGCCCGACCTGCATGGCAAAAAACGCGTATGTCAGGATAGACAAAAAAGAAGCAAAGTTTGTAATGGAGCTATGAACAAAGAAGAATTGAGAAGGGTGTTGGAGAAATTTACGGAAAACAACGACTTTATTTTAAACCCTGACGAAAGGCATGTAGATGCGATAATAGAGGGCGTCCTGGAGAATGAAAGAAAAAAAGGGCTTAAACTCTGCCCGTGCAGAATAGGGGGCGGGACAATGCAGAGTGATTTAGAATTACTGTGCCCCTGCAATTTCAAAGTTCACGATACATGGAGGGATGAGGGGAGATGCTGGTGCGGCTTATTTATTAAAAAACCCTCTATGAAAAGTTTTTGTTTATTTTACGGTTAATCTATCACGAATTTAGCACAAATGGGTTATAATGTATATGTAGAAAAAAAAGTTTTCAAGTAGAATAAAAAAATAAAAATGACTGGATTAAATGAAATCTACAGATGCAATATCTGCGGGAATATCGTGGAGGTTTTGCATGCTGGAGTCGGGAAGTTGGTCTGCTGCGGGCAGCCGATGGAATTGCTTGAGGAAAAGACGGAAGATGCGGGACAGGAAAAGCATGTTCCTGTGATAGAAAAAACAGATGCGGGAGTAAAGGTTAAGGTTGGAGAGGTTCCGCATCCGATGGAAGAAGACCATTACATAGAGTGGGTGGAGGTGATTGCAGACGGCAGGGTTTACAGAAGATTCTTGAAACCAGGGGATAAGCCGGAAGCGGAGTTTGGGATAAAGGCGGGGAGGATTGAAGCAAGGGAATACTGTAATGTTCACGGGTTGTGGAAATCCGATTAAATTTTTTTTAATAAATAATAAGAGTTTATGAATGTGGGTGAAAATAAAACCGATGTTTTGGAAATGATGGCAGGAAATGAGGAAGAAATTCATCAGTTATACAAAATATATTCAGAAAAATTTCCTCAGTATACGGACTTCTGGTGGGTATTGGCTGTGGAGGAAACCCAGCATGCAGTATGGATACGTGAACTCAATCAAAGGGTTAATGAGGGATGGCATATATATTTAAGCGAGGACAGGTTTGATATAGATGCGATAAAAAGATTCCATGACTATGTGAAGAGTATAATAGATGTTGCTAAAAAAAGAGAAATATCGCTGGAAGAAGCATTGAGTAATTCTTTAAGCATTGAGTATAACCTGATAGAAAATAAATTTTTCGAAGTTTTTGAAGCGGATTCGGATGTATTAAAATTCGTGTTGAAAATTTTATATGCCTCTACAAATGAACATAAAAATAGAGTGCAGGAAGCTTTGGACAAAATCAGGGGGTATTGAAGCAGGGGAATACCGTGATGTTTGCATGCTGCGGGAACCTGATTAAAAATGACGGCAGGATTAAAGGAAAAAGAATTGCCTGGATTGGAAGGAATTGACGTTAAAGAAATACCGTCATCTATGAACCGCTGCAAATCGCCATCCTGCGCCCTCAGTACCTGAGTGATGTCCGAAAGAACCTGCAGAGCTTAAAAAATGAGCAGATTAAAAGAATTTAGAATGTGCCCTGTATGCGGGTACGGGAGAGGGTTCCATGTTTATTTCAGAGAGGAAGAGAACATAAAAATTGCTTGATATGCCCGAGCTGCGGGGCATCTTATGATCCGGGATGGAATGCAGGTTTCAATAAAATCGAAGTAAAACGGGGCGAAACATACCCTGAAAAATAAAGATGGCAAAATATAGATGCACGGTATGTAATTATATCTATGATGAGGAGAAGGAAGGAAAGAGATTCACAGAGCTGCCGGAGGATTGGAGATGTCCTGTTTGCAATGCTCCTGAAAGCGCGTTTGTGCTATTAACGGAAAAAACAAAAGAAAAGAAGAAAGAAGAAACAACCGTCTCCGATATTCTGGCGGAGCAGATGGCAGAATGGGGCGTAAAATATGTTTTCGGAATACCCGGGACATCTTCATTAGGGGTTGTGGAGGCTGTAAGAAAAAACGATAAATTAAAATATATTCAGGTCAGGCATGAGCAGACAGCGGCATTTATGGCATCTGCTTACGGGAAACTCACGGGAAACATTGCCGCATGTCTGACTGTGGCGGGACCCGGGGCAACCAACCTTGCAACCGGCTTATATGATGCCAAATTGGACCATTCCCCTGTTCTGGCTCTAACGGGACTTGTGAAGAGGCAGTTAATCGGGCCCGGATCATTCCAGGAAATTGACCAGCACTCTTTTTTTGAACCAATATGCGTGTTCAATAAAGTATTGATGTCAGAGGATCAGACAACAACTCTCATAACGCTTGCTATTAAACATGCGCTGGTTGAGAGGGGGGTTTCCCACATAAGCATTCCCAATGACGTCCAGAAACTGCCTTATAATACGAAAATAATCCCGATGGAGGGGAGAATACCAAACCGGGCTGTTTCGCAGTGTGGAAATCTTGTAAGAAAAGCGGCGGAAGTTATTGACCGATCAAGAATGCCGGTAATAATTTCCGGGTTTGGTGCGTTGGACCAGGGTGATAAATTACTGGAGTTTGCAGAAAAAATTTCCGCGCCCATTGTCACAACATTCAGGGGGAAGGGAGTTGTTGATGAAGACAGCGAACTTTATGTCGGAAGCCATGGAACGATCGGATCAACGGCTGCCTCCGAATTAGTGAGAAAATCCGATTTACTGATTGTAATCGGTTCTTCATTCTCGGATATGACCCAGATTCCGGAAAAGAAAATGATACAAATTGATATCGATCCGATGATGATAGCGAAAAAATACGGGGTCGAGGTTGGTCTGTGGGGTAATAGTTCTGAACTGCTGCCCGGACTTATTGATCTAGTTAAAGAAAAAAATAATGAAAAATATTTGGCGGAAATAAGGAAATTAAAAAAAGAATGGATTGAACTGCTGGAAAAGGAAACCGATCCGTCAAGGAAACCAATAAGACCCCAGCATATAATCAAGGTGCTGGGCGATAAATTGAGCGCTGATGCGGTAATATCCCTAGATATCGGGGAAAACGGCTGGTGGTTTGGAAGAAATTTCTTTATGAAAAAAACACAAAAATTTGTAATGTCCGGTTATCTGGCTTCAATGGGCGCGGGACTTCCGGGGGCAATGGCAGCGCAGATTGCTTATCCTGACAGGCAGGTTGCGTGTATCACAGGCGACGGGGGTTTTTCAATGGTCATGGAAGATTTCCTCACGGTTGTGAAATATAAACTGCCTGTTAAGGTCTTTTTATTCAACAACAAGCAGCTTGGTATGATCATGCAGGAGCAGAAAGTTGAGGGTTACCCAAACTGGCAGACAGACCTTTATAACTGTAATTTTGCAGAATACGCCGAGAATTGCGGCGGCATTGGTATCAGGGTCACGGAACCGGAAGATCTGGAGGAGGGGGTTGAAAAAGCACTGTCGCTGGATAAGCCGGTTATTGTTGATATTGATACGGATCCGAGGAGATTTTTATGATATGTATCGGGTAAGCGCAATTAAAAATGCAAGTATTTATATACCAAATACTAATAATTAATTAACTATTAAAAATATATTAAAAATTAGAATGGAGGACAAAATAGTTAAGAAAGACCTCATAAACACATTCGAGTCTGTAAAAGAGGTTGTGAGGAAGATTGAAGGCAGGTCAAGGGCGGGCTTAATGCTGGGTCTCCAGGAGCTGGGAGCTTACATGAACGGATTCGTAGGTGCATATTACCCCGTAGAGTCGAACATCATCGTGATGAATAAAACTATCCTTCGCAGAATTAACGAGACAAACCCGGAGTTGCTTAAACCTTACTCCTTCCATATACTCCTTCATGAGTACATACACTCCCTCGGAGTTGTTGATGAATATGCGGCAAAACAAAAAACCTATGAAATCAGCAGAAAATATTTTGGGGAAGATCATTTAGTTACTGAATTTTCAAAGGATATGAGAAAGTTCCTTCCATACCTGGTTTATCCAATTTACGGCTGGATGCCTGAAAAACAGACACCAATTGAGTTAGTAAAAGGTTTTGACAGGTCAAGCACCCGGGGTTATATCGCATAATAAAAATTATTTAAATTTTTATTGAACATCTTTTGCTTTGCGAAAAACTTTCAGCGCGTGTTCGATCACGTCAATCGTAACCCTGACTCTTTCACTCACGTATGATAAAATGGAGTTTTGCTGCATTTATCCGGACTGTTCGGGAATTTCTTTTATAATTTATTACCCTAATAATAAATATTATTTTGTAAAATATTATAATATAACCATCTTTGAAACAGAAAAGAAATTCCGATTTTTTCTCAAAATCACTGAAAATCTTTTTTGAACCGGAAGGGTAAATCAAATCAGTGTGAATATATTTTTATTTTAGTATCGTAATAAATATTAATGTGATGAAATCAAAATAAACACCTCTTGAACCCGGGAATAAGGCTGCAATTTGTCAGGCTCAACCCGGTATTAATTTAAAAAATGAGGCCACACATGATATTATTTCTGGTCGGTATGCTTATATTGAACTCCTCGACCGTAACGTGCGACGGAGATGATGAATGTTGCGGGGGCATGATGGACGATTGGGGGCACATGATGCAGGGGTATGATTCCGGGATGGGTTTCGCCTGGTTTCTGCTGATGACTATTTTCTGGCTTGCTGTAATCTTTGTCATAGGCTACGTAATATACATGCTTCTGAAAAATGCAAATATCATTGGAGGGGGAGGTGAATCTGCACTGGACATTCTGAAAAAAAGGTATGCCAAGGGAGAAATAACAAATGAGCAGTTCGAGGAGATGAAGAAAGGCATTTTATGAAATCATGGCAACAGACCCCATTTGCGGCATGAAGGTAAATGAGAAGGAAGCGGAAAAGAATGGACTCGCGGTAGAAAAAGATGGGAAAAAAATTTACTTCTGCAGCCGGCACTGCAGGGATGAGTTTTCAGGAAAAAAAGAAACCATCTAAGAATATGAAAAATAATGTTGAGAAATCGTTGAAGATTGCCATCGTACTGACTTCCGTATTCTTTGTTGTGGAGGTTATAGGAGGGTTAATCTCCGGCTCGCTGGCTTTACTGGGCGATGCAGGGCACATGTTCAGGGATGTATTTGCCCTGTTCATTTCGTTAAGTGCCGTAAATACCGCAAAAAAGTTACCTACAAAAACAAAAACATTTGGTTACCACAGGGTGGAAATTTTCGCCTCATTCGTGAACGGAATTTTACTTATAGGGATAAGCGGGTGGATTTTCTGGGAAGCGTGGCATAGGTTTTTTACGCCAAATCCGATTGAAAGCCCGATCATGTTCATTGTTGCATTTATAGGTCTGGCGGTAAATCTGTATGTTGCTTTCAAACTGCATGGAAGCCGCGATCTGAATGTCAAGGGCGCGTTTATGCATGTTGTTACAGATACGCTTTCCTCGGCGGCGGTTGTTTTCGCCTCGATATGGATTTTTTTCACAGGTCAAATCATCGTTGATCCGATACTGGGCATGGCAATAGGGGTATTCATTTTATTTTCTGCATTCATAATAATGAGGAACTCCGTTCACATACTTTTGGAATTTACACCAAAGGATATAGATTTTGATGATGTCATCAGGGACATTGAAAAGGTTAAGGGCGTGCAGGGAGTCCACAATGTACATTTATGGAGTTTATGCTCAAATATAAATGTCATAGATGCGCACATATTTACCACAGAGCCTGATATGGGGGAAATAGAGAAAATGAAAAAGGAAATCAAGAAAAATTTAAAAAGATATAACATAAAGCACGCGACCCTTGAATTTGAATGCGATGAATGTATGAAAAATGGCAAAAGATCCGATTTGCGGCATGGATGTGAATGAAAAGGAAGCAAAGAAGAAAGGGCTTACGGCAGAGAAGAACGGAAAAACCTTTTACTTCTGCAGCAGGCACTGCAGGGATGAGTTCCCGGGAGAAAAGAAACCGGTTAAAAAACCGGAAGAAGAAAAAGAAACGGAGAAGATAACCCTGGGCATAACCGGCATGCACTGCGCTTCATGCGTTCTTTCCATAGAGAATGCATTAAAGAGCCTGGATGGGGTCTATGACGTCGGGGTTAATTTTGCTTCTGAAAAAGCCCGTATCGAATATGATCCGGCAAAGATTTCAAGAGAAAAACTTGAGGGCATAATAGAGAAAACAGGATATAATGTTGTGAAGGCGGAGGAAAAAGGTGTAATCACGCTTGATTTAAAGGTCATCGGGATGGACAACCCACACTGCGTGGGAACGGTTAATTCAGCTTTAAATCAATTGAACGGAATCGTGTCAAAGGAATTGTATGTAACGGAGAAGGCGAGAATAAAATATAATCCCGATTTAATCGATCCTGATTCCATAAAGAAAGCAATAGAGGAAGCGGGTTATAAGCCCATTGAAGAGCCGACCGCTGATATGGAAAAGGAGGTAAGGGAGAAAGAAATAAAAAATTTAAAATTAAGATTTACGATCGCTGCCGTCTTCGCGGTACCGCTTTTTTATTTTGCCATGGCGCCGCACATCGGCTTTCCGATTCCTTTGTTTGCAGTAGAAAACGCTGCAGTCATCCAGTTTATTCTGACAACGCCGATCATAATTGCAGGCTCCGTGTTTTACACACGGGGGATCATAGCGGTTATAAAAACAAAAACCGCCAACATGGACACCCTGGTTGCGGTTGGCACGGGATCCGCATATCTATACAGTTTAGCGGTTTCGATTCTTATATGGACAGGGAACCCAGATTATGGAATAGATAATCTTTACTATGAAGTTGCAGGGCTTCTTATTGCCTTTATTTTACTCGGCAAGATGCTTGAGGCAGTTGCTAAAGGAAAAACCTCCGAAGCCATAAAGAAGTTGATGAAGCTTCAACCTAAAACCGCGGCTGTTGTGAGGGACAATGAAGAGGTTACCATTCCCATGGACAATGTTTTGGCAGGAGATATTGTGATAGTAAAGCCCGGTGAAAAAATCCCCGTGGACGGCATAATTATCGAGGGGCATTCAAGCGTTGACGAGTCCATGGTCACGGGGGAGAGCATCCCCGTCGAGAAATCAAAAGGCAGCGAGGTTATAGGGGCCACATTAAACAGGACGGGCTCGTTTAAGTTTAAAGCAACAAGGGTTGGAAAAGATACGGCATTGGCGCAGATTATAAGGCTGGTTGAGGACGCACAGGGGAGTAAAGCACCTATCGAAAAACTTGCAGACAGAATTTCAGCATATTTTGTGCCTGCAGTTATCGGAATTGCATTAACGGCATTTACCGTGTGGTATCTGCTCGGCATGGGTTTTGTGTTTGCACTGACTGTATTTATTACCGTCCTTATCATTTCATGTCCGTGCGCTCTTGGGCTTGCAACCCCGACAGCTGTAATGGTTGGAACGGGACTTGGAGCGGAAAACGGGATATTGATTAAAAGTGCCGAAACCCTGCAGATCGCCCATAAAATCGATACTGTCGTTTTTGACAAAACAGGGACGCTGACAAAAGGCAAACCGGAGGTTGTTGACATCATTTCCGTTTCTGACTCAAATGAAAAAGAAATTCTGGAATATGCGGCAATTGCGGAAAAGCGGTCGGAGCATCCCCTGGGAGATGCGATAATCAAGGGGGCAAAAAAGGAAGAAATTGAAATCCCGGACGCCGATTCATTTAATTCCGTTACAGGGAAGGGTGTCGAGGCGGAATATAACGGCATGAAAATCCTGCTCGGCAGCAGGAAATTGATGGAGGATAAAAAAGTAAATTTAGATAAAATCGAAGATGCGCTTCAAAAACTTGAAGGGGAAGGAAAGACCGCGATGATCGTCGGGCTGGATAAAAAAATTATCGGCGTTATCGGGGTCATGGATACATTAAAGGAAAATTCAAAAGAAGCGGTAAACGCGCTCCGCAAAATGGGCAAAGAGGTTATTATGATCACGGGCGACAATGAAAGAACGGGGAGGGCAATCGCAAAGCAGCTCGGAATCGAAAGAGTATTGGCGGAGGTTCTTCCTGAAGACAAAGCACGGGAGATAAAAAAACTTCAGGACGGGGGTAGAAAGGTAGCCATGGTCGGGGACGGGATAAACGACGCCCCCGCACTTGCACAGGCTGATATCGGAATCGCCGTCGGCTCGGGAACGGATGTTGCAATCGAGTCCGGAGACATTGTTTTAATAAAAGAGGATCTTGGAGACGTTGTTTTGGCAGTGGATTTAAGCAGATACACGATGAACAAGATAAAACAGAATCTTTTCTGGGCATTTGTCTACAACAGCCTGGGTATCCCGATCGCAGCTGGAATTCTGTACCCGTTCACAGGATTTCTTTTAAACCCGATAATCGCCGGGGCTGCGATGGCTTTCAGTTCCGTTTCGGTTGTAAGCAATTCTCTTTTGATGAAAAGATATAAACCCCTGAAAGATAAAATCCAGGGAAGTCAGTATTGAATGCCCTTTGTCCTTATAAGCTTTTCCGGGTGTTTCACATACTTGATCTCATTTACAAAATCAGCCCTCTGTATGAATTCTTCTGGAGCATACCTGCCGGTCATGACAACATCTGTTTCCTCTGGAACTCCGTCAAGGAATTCTAAAACCTCTTTTTTACTCAGGAGGCTGCAGTGCACCGCCAGATTTATCTCATCCAGCACCCGCAGGTGAGGTTTCTTTTCCTTCAGGATTTTTCCGGCAAACCTCAGACCCTTTTCTGCAAGTTTCATGTCTCTCTCGTCCAGGTTTTTTAACCCGATCCAGCCCTCTCTGCCGAACTGGTAGATTTCGTAGTATGGTCCGAGTTTATCCCTGATCTTATATTCTCCCGTGTTCTTCCACCATTTCAGAAATTGAATTACAGCGACTTTTCTTTTGTGTCCCACCGACCTTAAAGCGAGACCCAGGGCATTGGTGGTCTTACCGCCTCCGGTTCCTGTGTAAAGATATATCATACCCATTTTCATCACACGATAGGGCAGGTTTTACTCGGGCACCCGCCAGCGTAATCAGACTCTGCCGAGACGTAGTTCCTCTTTTTCTCCGCTTCGCCTATGTACAGAACCTGCTGCGGTTTACTCCCGTATCTGTATACCGTGACGCCCTTGCATTTCAGTTTCCATGCCAGCCCGTAAACTTTTTTAACATCAGCGACTTCCGCATCATGCGGAAGGTTTATCGTCTTGGATACCGCATTATTCGTGTACTTCTGGAATGCCGCCTGGGTTCTTACATGCCATTCCGGTTTGATGTCCAGCGCGGTGACAAATAACCTTCTCACATCCTCCGGGATATTTTTTATTTTCTGTACGGACCCGTCCTTCGCAATCTTTTCCAGCAGCCTTGCACTGTAAAATTTCCTCTCCTTTGCAGTTCTCTCAAATAAAGGGTTGACCTCAAATAACCTTGTTCCTTCAAGGACGTGTCTCATAAACGAAACAGCGAACAAAGGTTCGATGCCTGATGAGCAGCCTGCGATTATTGAGATGGTTCCCGTGGGGGCGATGGTCGTGACCGTAGCGTTCCTCATGGCCCTGTATTTTCCGTAAAAGATGCTTTTATCAAAATTCGGAAAAGAGCCGCGCTTTTCCCCGAGTTCCCGGGACTTCTTTCTTCCTGTTTCGGAAATGAACTTCATGATTTTTTCCCCGAGTTCAACCGCCTTTTCGGAATCGTAGGGGATGCCCAGCCTGATCAAAAATTCTGCCCAGCCCATCACCCCGAGACCGATCTTCCTGTTTGCTTTCGTCATCCTATCGATTTCCGGCAGGGGGTATATATTCGCATCAATCACATTATCCAGGAAATGCACGGAAGTTTTAACTAGATGCTCCAGTTTTTTCCAGTCTATTTTAGGCTTATCCTCTTCCTCCGCAACTATTTTACTTAAATTAATGCTCCCGAGGTTACAGCTCTCGTAAGGCAGCAGGGCTGCCTCGCCGCACGGATTGGTCGAATTTAACTTTCCGACTTCCGGGGTCGGGTTGTGCCTGTTGATCTCGTCTATGAATATCACCCCCGGGTCGCCGCACTTCCATGCGTTCCCGGCTATAAGATCCCAGACGTATCCGGCTCTTAATTTCCTGACAGCCTTCCCGGTCCGCGGGTTTACCAGGCTGTATTCCCCGTCCTCTTCAACAGCCTTCATGAAGTCATCCGTGACTGCGGCGGAAATGTTAAAGTTGGTCAACACATCCTTTTGCGCCTTAACGGTTATGAATTCCAGTATATCCGGGTGGTCAACTCTTAGGATTCCCATCATCGCCCCTCTTCTCTTCCCCCCCGCCTTTATGACATCCGTTGCCGCATCAAAGACGCGCATGAATGAAACGGGGCCTGAGGCCACGCCTTTAGTTGACCTGACGATGTCACCCCCGGGTCTGAGTTTTGAGAAGTCAAATCCAACTCCCCCGCCGCTCTGTTCTATCAGGGCGGTATTTTTGACCGCCGTGAATATGCTGTCCAGGGAATCCCCGACAGGCAGGACAAAACATGCCGACAATTGCCCCAGGGGGGCACAGGCATTGAACATTGTCGGGGAGTTTGGCAGGAATTCAAGCCTGCTCATCATCCCGTAGAATTCTTCCTCGCTCTTTTTTGAGTCCCCCCCGTATCTTTCATCAACTTTTGCGGTTGTTTCGGCAGCCCTCCCGAACATCTTCGCCGGAGTTTCGATCACCTCCCCTTTCTTGTTCCTCAGAAGGTACCTTTTTTTCAATACCTCCACTGCGTTAACACCCAGTTTTATCCCCGCTTCTATTCCGAATTGCTGCTTTAATTTCCTTATTTCCTCCTTTTTATTCCTATAGGCGGAATACTCGTCTGCAACCCTCCCGCAACCCTCATTTCTCAAGACCTCTATGACCGTGTTCTGGGCATCTTCAACGGAGGGGATTTCTTCTGCAAATTTTTTCTCTAAAACCCTAACTGCTTCATCCGATATCTTCTCTGCGGTTTTCCCGTCCCCGGCTTCGACCGCCACTAAAGCCCTGTGCACCGCATCGGTTATCCTTTGCCGCTCGAACTTTACCGCTGAACCGTCTCTCTTGCGGATTTTAGAAATTGCCATGATCGCTGATGTGGGAAACTGTGCTGATTAAATCATATAGGGTTTCTTTTTTATTAAATCTTTTTATTAAATCAAGTAATATCAGAGCATAAAAAGAGGTGATGAAACATGAAACCCTTCGGCTGGCAGATTAAATTAGGCGTGATATTGATTGTATTGTCCGCGGTTGTTTATTTTATCCATTATTTAATTTTCAGGGACCCCCACCACATTTTTATCTACATGATAGGGGACATCGCGTTTGTCTTTATCGAGGTCCTGCTGGTTACGTTGATAATACACCAGGTGCTGAGCGAGCGGGAGAAACGCACACGCCTGGAAAAGTTGAATATGGTGATAGGTGCGTTTTTCAGTGAAGTAGGCACAGAACTGTTAACCTACCTCTCAGACTTTGACCCCAAGCTGGATAAGATCAGGAAGGACCTTATCGTGACCGACGAGTGGTCCGACCGGGAATTCGTGCGGGTTGATAAACGGCTCAGGAATTACGACTACGGGGTTGAGATCCAGAAGGTTGGCCTGGAGGACCTGCGCAATTTTCTTTTGAAAAAACGGAATTTCTTGCTGCGGCTTCTTGAGAACCCGAATTTGCTTGAGCACGAGTCGTTCACCAACCTCCTCCAGGCGGTCTTTCACCTGACGGAGGAACTTGCACACAGGGATGACATAAGAAACTTACCTGCAACCGACTATGAGCATCTTGACGTTGACGTAAGAAGGATATACACCCTGATGGTCCATCAATGGCTGGATTACATGAAGCACCTGAAAGACAACTACCCGCACCTTTTTTCCCTTGCAATGAGAACGAATCCTTTCGATCAGAACGCGTCACCGATAGTTAAATGAAAGCTTTTCCCTTATTTATTTTAAACCCTAATAAACCATAAAAATGAAAGTTGCAGTGTATTCAACCCCGACCTGCCCCTACTGCAGGATGACAAAGGAGTATCTGAAGGAGAAAGAGGTGGAGTTTGAGGATTTTGACGTTTCCTCAGACCAGGAGAAAGCGGCGGAGATGATAGGGAAAAGCGGCCAGATGGGCGTTCCCGTGATTGAAATTAACGGGAAGATTATCGTCGGGTTTAACAGGGAAAAGATTGATGAAGCGTTGAATCAGACGCAATAAATCTGATCAACCCTTTATTTTATAAAAATAATAATATAATAACAAGGTAAATTAAGATGAAGACAAAAAGCGTGAGTAAAGACTTTATATTGCCCAGGGGGATACTTGACAGGGCTGAAATTGAAGGTGATATTGATGTTATCGTAAAGCCGCACATGGTGATCCTGAAAGAAAATCTTACAAAATCAACAAAAGGATTGGTAAAGCCGAAAATAGATATCTCAAAACTACATGAAGAGTATGGAAACTACTTACTCAAAAGGGGAAAGGGTGATCTATAATCTTGATGATTTCGTGTCGGATGAGCGGATTTTTGTGGATGCCAACATCTTTACTTTCCACCACCTGGATGATCCAGGATATGGTGAATCATCCACAGAGTTTTTACAGGGGATTGAGGATAGTGAGATCAATGGGGTAACATCCAATTTTGTTTTAGATGAAGTAGTTTATGTTATTCTGATTGAGAAAGGATGCGAGATACTTGACGTGGATCGTGCATGGAAGGTTAGAGAGGAAATAAAGGGAGATAAAAAGTTCGCCAAGCGTTGTTACGAGCCAGTCAGCATATTTATTGATTATGTGAATTCACTTAGACTGCTCGGATTGACTATTATTGATGTAAAAGAGAATAACATAAATGATCTGGTTAAATTTGCCGTGCAATATCAACTTCTGCCGAGAGATGCGATCATTGTGTCTTTAATGAAACATCATAATATCAAACACATCGCAACCAATGATTCAGATTTTGAAAGAGTTGATTTTTTAACCGTCTGGAAGCCACATAAATAAAAAAATGATCGGAAAGTTACCAAAAGAGGTACTGGAAGCGGTTCTTGAAACCATGCCCGTTGAATTCTCGGTTGTGGACGGGAACGATAAGGTGCTGGCATGGAACAAGCACGAGACGCGAATATTCAAAAGACCCGGAGGAGTGATCGGCATGGATGTTCATAAATGCCACCCCAAAAAGAGCGTTCACAGGGTGGAGCAGATCCTGCGGGAGATGAAAGAAGGAACCAGAGATAAAGCCCGCTTCTGGATCGACCTCCCCATAGGCCCGAACGGCAAAAAACAAAAAATCCTGATTGAATACTATGCTTTAAGGGACCCGGACGGGAAATACCTGGGCTGTCTTGAAGCAACCCGGAACATTGAAGACCTGAGATCAATCACCGGCGAGAAGCGACTGATCGATCAGGATTAAAATTAACCCGTCGCTTTGCCCGGGGTACTTTGTTCACCCTGTGCCTCCGAGGGTTCCGTGACGGGAACAAAAAAAGGAAAGTTCCTGCAGGGTGCAAACTTATAAAGGTAAATTAAGCACCGGTTTCAATTCCCGGTAGATGTGCGATAAGAATACTTTTATTCTTTTTAAAGAGTAAACCATAAACGAAATATAAAATTGAAGATGCGAAAAAGTCAAAATATTTATAAAATTTTTAGTTTCAAGATTCAGAAACCTCCGGCATAGAACGCCGTGTTTGAATTCGGCGTAATCACGGAAAAGACAGGGAATGATGTATCGATCAACTACAGCAGTAAGGAAAAGACTGTTATGGACTTCGCATATGTATGGAAACGAAACGGGAAAAATTTGGGTTTCATTGCCCCCCGTGTTGAGGAGTATCTTGATCAATTGGATGTTTGAAGGATGAGAGAATATGCAAAACATTATCCGAAATGGATGGGAAAATTAATCGGGAACCTGAACGCTTGAATGCGTTCATGGAAATTGCGGGGGATTCACTTCAAGTGTGGTTTAGCCGTTCAAATTCATCCGGCATATAACCTCTAACCCCCAAACGATCTCCAGAAACAGCCAGTAGACTGCGGCGTTGATGATCGTTAGGGGGGATCCCGATTCTGGCAAATTCCAGGGATGTCAGGGTTTTACCCGCTTTCTTCTCGGCGTTTTGGATTATTATTACATTGCTTGCAGCCCCTAAAATGAAGAAGTTGCCTGCGATTGTGCTTCCGGCTGCCAGCGCCGCCATCTCCTTTGTCGCGGCTCCGGCGCTGAGAAGCAGGGGCAGGTATAAGGCGGCAAGGGGACGTTTGAGATAAACTGGCTCAGGATCACGCTCACGATCAGGATCATTAGAATGGATGTGATATTAAAGTCCGCTTCACCTATGATGTCCTGGAGGAATCCCGTGTTCCAAACACTATGCATCAAGACGAACATTGCCGCGAAAAAGATCAGGGTGCGCCAGTCTATCCCTTTTATTATGCCGTATCTTTTCGGGCTGAACAGTAACACGGGGAGTGCCGAGACCAATGCGATGTATGTTAATCTGAAATCGATTTGCACGCCCAGAAACACGGTTGAGATTTTAGCCGCCGCGAGGAGAACTATCAAAACCAGGGAGATCCTGGAGAGGGTTGAGAGTTTCCTGTCCTTTACCGGTTCCTCCGGATGGTTTAATATGTTTTTATGGAAGTGGCTCCGGTAGAATATTTTCAGGAGCAGGTAGGCTGCAAACAGATTTACGATCGTCGGTATGAGAAGGAACCTGAAGAACTCGATAAACGGGTTTTTGATGCCGCCGTTGATCGCGATCAGAAGATTCTGAGGGTTTCCTATGGGGCTTGCAGCGCTGCCTGTGGTTATGGCGAAAGCAAGGGTGAGCAGCAGAAGCTCCGGCGGGATCTCTTATGCGTTCTCGCAAGAAGCAGGACAACGGGGGTCCCTATGATCGCCAGGGTGTCGTTCATCAGAAATGCCGAGCCCGCACCCCCGCCGAACAGGATGAACAGTACTACGCGGTCAACGGTCCTTGCTTTCCTGAAGAACTTGCAGGATAGATGCGAGAGATACCCGCTTTCCTCAAGGGCGTGGCCGACGACAAACACCCCGAACAAAAAAAGGATCACATCAAGGTTTATCGACTTTAAGGCATCCTCCGGGGAAATTTGCCCGGTAGCCAGGACCGCTGAAGCGCCAAACAGCATTACCTGCCATATCTGCAGTTTTACGTTTCCTATCTGCCTCACGGCAATCAGCACAAAAACAATCAGTAAGATTATTACCGGGATCATACAGCACTTATATATAAATACGGGCTGATTAATTAAAACATACAGGACTCTTCTTTTTTATATGTATTTACTTTCTAATAATACATAAAAATTTTTGCAAAGCAAAAATTTTTTTTGTTTTTAAATACAAATAATAACATATATAAAAAAAGTAAAAAAGTAAAATAAAATGACTGAAGCATATTGCATGAAATGCAGGAAAAAGGTGGAAATTAAAAACCCGGAAAAAACAACCATGAAAAACGGAAGGCCCGCGACAAAAGGCACGTGTCCTGTTTGCGGAACAAAGGTCTTTAAGATAGGTGGTTAATTCCAGTATTAACGACCTTAAGAACGCAGGGGTTTTATTATTTTATGAATTAAATCCCTGGAATCTTATCTTTGCGTATAAGTTTTTGTTTTTACACTTTCAAAAAAGATATGTTTTTGATGCCGCCGTCTCCATCAAACGGTTAATCGAAAGGCGGGTTAGAGGCGGCTGATGCATTAATGATGCGTTCAGGTGATTGAAGATTTGTTTGTCTCTGCCGTGATACATTTTGCTGCGGATATTCGTTGATCCTGAAAGTAAATCAAATTTTGTTTCACATCTCCAATAAATACCGGGTTTATGACATGAATCAGGATAATATTTAAAAATCAGCACCCCCGGAATTCATGCGGTTAAAAGGATTAAAAAAAAATGATCATGGAAAAAAGCCCGGGATGAGTCAGCCCCTGCCAGCACCATAACTATCATAACTTTCTTCCAGCTGACAGGGGGACGGCATCGGCTGTGCCCGCAAGCATCTCCTTTTACGCACACACACCCTCCCTTCCCCGAATTTCTTTGCAGCCCTCCTTATTTTCCCGTCAAACATTAAACCCTAACTCCGCCTGTTTTAAGTAATATGTAATTGATTCTTGATTAAAATAAACCTTCTCTGACGATTTTAAAAGCTTTATATATTTATATTCATATTACTTAATTAAGTAATATACAAAATGGCAAAATTACCCGAATGGGTGTTAAAACACCAAAGGAAAGGAACGCAAGCTGTGCAAATAGGTAATGGTTATTACCTCTACAAGATATCAAGCAGATGGAATCCCAAGAAAAAGAGATCTGATAAGGTTACTGACAAATATCTCGGGACGATTACCAGGGAAGGCGTGGTGAAACCAAAACACGAACGTGTGTTGGAAGACCTGGAAAATATCACGGTAAAAGAGTATGGGGCAACATTTTTTCTCATGGAAAACAACAAAGAGGTTATTGACGCGGTAAAAAGAGTATACCCCCACGAATGGAAGGAAATCGTCTCCTTCGCCATGTTCCGATTCATATACAATTCACCGATAAAAAATCTATTATTCCACTATACAACATCCTACTTATCCAATACGATAAAAAATGCTTCACTCTCTCCTAAGCCCGTGGCTAAATTGCTTCACAACATCGGCTTAAAGCGAGGAAAAATTACAAAGTTTCTCAAGAGTTTCGTGGAGGGAAATGAATTTATGGTGATTGACGGAACACACGTTGTTTCATCATCCGAGGGAGTTGACTCCGCAGTACCAGGCTACAACAGCAAGAGGGTGTTTGATCCGCAGGTGCGGTTGATAATGATACATTCGCTTGACAACCATATGCCCGCATACTTCAGGCTCCTGACAGGATCCATCACCGACATCTCCGCCGTTTCACTTACTGTTAAGGAAGCAGGGATTAAGAATGCCCTCCTGATCGGGGACAAAGGATTCTACTCCAAAGATAATGTGAAGGAACTAAAGAAACACAGGGTGAAGTATGTGCTCCCGCTCAAGAGAGACAGCACACTCATAGACTACACACCATTCAAGTCAGGCGATAAGAGAAATCTTCATGGATATTTTCTCTTCCAGAAACGAAGCATCTGGTATCACGAGCACAAACACAAAAGGAAGCGCATCATTACATTCCTGGATGATAAACTCAAGGCTGCCGAAGAGCACAGCTTTATTCACCTGGTTGAGCATGAAAAGAGGACTATGGAGGGGTTCTATGAAAAACAGTATGCTATGGGCACCATCTCCGTTATCACAGACCACAAGGGGACACCAGAGGATGTATATAATCTCCTCAAGGGAAGACTTGAGATAGAAGCCGTTATTGACGTATTCAAGAATATTCTGAAAGCCGATCGGACGTACATGAGAAGCGACGAAGCGATGGAGGGCTGGATGCTTGTAAACTTTATCTCGCTTCTATTTTACTACAAGACCTACAGAATGCTTGCCGAGAAAAAAATGCTTAGAAAATACTCCCCGAACGACGTGTTGATGCATCTCTCAAGAATCCACAAACTGAAGATAAACCGCAGATGGGCGACCTCTGAGATTCCTAAGAAGTCAAGAGATATTATTGAGAAACTGGAAATACCTATTACTTAAAACAGGCGGAGTTAGGGATTAAAATATTCTAAAAACTAAACCCGTAATTTCCGATATGATAACTGCAATCAATCAGAACCTTCAACCCCCAACCCCTAACTCAGGAAGACCATGTTCCCGACCGCGCAAAGAGACGGAAAGAGAAAACTTCTCCAGGCTGAAGATCGTCAGGGAGAAGAAGGAGCGCGCTATGGAGGATGCGGGGTAAGGTTAGGTTTTTTCCGAAGGGAGAAGTTCTGAGGAAATGTTTTTGCACACCCTATAGGGACAATGAGTGAAGTGGCCAATGTATCGTGAGCAAAATGCAAACTTTTCTTCTATTTCTTTCTCATGGGCATATAAGTCATTCCTTTATATATTTTCTAATACGCATTTTAAGTTTACTGAGGCCCCCTCTGATACTTTTCTATTAATTACTAATATTCACGCCGTCCACATCTTGAAGGATTTACATTTAAGAACCCCTCGCAAGTCTCATGACTTGCTACAAGACGTTTCATCCATGGTGATGTTGCTGTCTCCTATATCTTATACATTGCCCCTACATCATGTGAAGGTTTTTACTTTTTAGCAGTTGCATGCTTTATACTTTTAGCTCAAATTAGACAACATAAAATCGCTATGCAGAGCGTGAATCTAATTATTTTCTTAGTAATCTAAATAATTCTATATCTGCTTATTGCGTATCTGTTTTTGCATTAAAAAATTTCTCAAAATTTTAACACTTTTGGGCATAAGGTATCTAATCTAAAAAACCTTTATATATAAACTTGTTTCTAATATATGATACTATAAGCTCATAAATTTTCAAAAATGGAGTGGAAGCTCGAAATACAGGGTCAATGGAAGGCGAGGTATGTGTATTACAGGACTAAGCGTAAAAAAGGTAAGGAATGGAAAACGGTTAGAATATATTTTGGAAAAATAGAGGTTGCAGCGGAAATATTGGGGGACTTACTAACAAAACCCCTGATAGATGAACGATTGGTGACTTCCAGTGGTGAAAGCATAATCAGCAAAATAGCGGATGACATAGATTTAACAAATTTGATCCGGAAATATACTAACGGGAAGAAAGCCCACGTACTGAGAAATATCATTATACTGGGGACATTGTTTAACGAAAGCAAAATGGGCTTGGTTGAGAGAATACTGCCTTTCTCGGTACTGAAAGATGGGGTAGATATTAAGTATGTGGGAGAGGTATATCGTTCCATGGATTCCATTTATAATCATCTGGATGACTTCATCTACGAATTGGCTAAAAATGCTGTGAAGAAATACAAACTTGACCTCAGTTATTTAGCGATAGACGGCACAGGCATCAAAGTGTACAAGGATAAAGAGACGGGAATGGTAAGGTTCGGATATCCTCTTAACGGTTTGCCTCAGATTAAACTTGTGCTTGGCATCAATAAACAG
>MCBC01000066.1 GCA_001723855.1 Candidatus Altarchaeales archaeon WOR_SM1_86-2
GTTGTCTGAAATTCCGTCCTGATTGGCTGTGTTTGTAACAGGAACAATGTTTGTAATTCCATCCGCATCAGGTGGCAGGTCGGCATCAAATTCATCGTTTATCATCATATTATTGCCCAGGAATGTTGAATGCGGTGCAAAATGACACGGTCCCAACGGGAGTTGACCATCCCAGACGGTGCTTGGATAGTGGGCAGGTACTCCTGCTTGTGCGCCCGGCGGGTAAGCTGTCATTTGTATGTTGCCCCAGTTGTTCAAACTGTCAGGAGCGTCTCCCAAATCCTGGTACTGGCTGTAAGTATAGTCAATTGAATTTGTATCTGTGTATTTTCCTACTACCGTCGAATCAGGTTCTGTAAAAACACATTCGCAGAGTTCGGGATTTGACTGGACACAGCAATACCCTTCTTCACAACCGCCTGAACAGGGGTACATTCCCGGCTCCCATCCGGGTTCGGGGGCAAACTGGCATGCACAATCCTCGGGACAGTTTGTTATATTTTCGGCTGGGTCGCAGATACCGTCACCGCAGTAACTGCCGCCGCAGTCCTCCAGCGCCCAGAAAGTATCTCTTATGCCATAATCCGCACCCTGGTCATAGAAGAACATCTCGAGGCAGCCATCTGCATCTACATCAGCAATGCTTGGAGAAGTGTGAATATCACCGCAGGTCAGGAATCTATCAATCACAAAGCCATCCGAACCTCTTAGTAAATAAAGATACCAGTCATTTGAGCCGATGTATATTTCAAGATCCTTATCACTACTTCCGTAGAAACCTGTACGCTTTATATCGTGCCTGAAGAATGGCCAGTCCTTATCGTAATTTCCGATATCATCTCTATCTGCAAGTGATGGAGAGGAGTAGATTGCTCCGCCTGTAGGGGTTTGCCAATTTTGAGTCGCGGTATTTGCTGCCGGGACATAGTCAAAACTGTAAACATTGGTGTCTGTTGACCCTATTATCACTTCATAGTCGCCGTCAGCATCAACATCACCTATGGCAGGCGAGGAATAGACGGCACCGCCTGTTACTGCAAACGTTACTTCAGAAGCATCTATGTTCCCATTGTCGTCTTCATCTCCGTTAATGAAATATATATTACCGTCAGTTGAGCCGATTACAACTTCAAGATCGCCGTCGCCGTCAAAGTCAGCAAGTCCTGCAGAACCGTGGACGGCATATCCTGTCGGGTAGCTCCATTCAAAAGTTCCTGTCGCAGCATCCAGGCAATAAACATTACCGTCGCCTGATCCAAATACTACTTCTAAACTTCCGTCATTATCAACATCTCCAATTGCGGGTGTGGAAATTACACTACCCTCTGTATAGAAGACCCACAGAACATCCCAGTCCATACCTTCTGTTCCTACAGGTCCCGGGTAACCCCATGAGGATATGTCAACAGTTATTCCATCATCAATTCCATCCGAATTATCACCGTCAAATGCCCAGAGACTATTTTCCGGGTTGTTCCCGATTATAATTTCCGGGCCATTCAATGAAGGCGGTGCTTGCTCATCGCACACGCATACGCCGGGGTAATCTGGCGGATCGTAACCCGAACAGTAATTGGGCATTCCTCCGCAGTATTCATCACCCATGCATTCGGCATCATCCACACAAACAGGATGCACATCTGCTACCGCCGGGGATGAATGCCACATAAACGGACCGTTTTGCTGCGGTGGGAACGGAAATGTCCATTCAAAACTTCCGTCTTGTGAATTCATTACTTCAACACACCAACCTGATGTTGTTCCCCCTGCTATATCAAGAGATTCGTCACCGTCAATATATGTGATGGCGGGGGAACTTCTGGCTTCGTCTGTTTGCGTATCCACCGCCCATTCAACATTTCCTTGAGAATCAAAGGTACGCCAGATACCAAGGGTGTATATTCCAAGGTCCGGATGATAGTTATGGTACTCATCGCTTCCCGTTACAATTTCAAGGTCCGAATCAGGTTCTTCACCGGCATTATTAACACCTAAATCTGCAATTCCGGGAGATGAACCGAATATCATTCTTGTCGGGTTTGCCATAACATACTCCCACTGCTCTGTTAATATTCCATTATCACTGACTCCGTTGCCGCAAACTCCGCAATCTTGCGGGCAGTTTGATTCATTTTCATTTGCATCGCAATAACCGTCGCCGCATGTGCTGCAATCTTCGGGACAGTTTTCCGGATTTTCATAAGGATAAATGCAGTAATCATCGCCGCAGTCACATACATCACCTTCTCCGTCGACATCGGTATCCTCCTGGTCAGGGTTATATTCTTCGGGGCAGTTATCACATTCATCTCCTATGCCATCCTCATCAGTATCATTCTGTTCCGGGTTATATTCTTCGGGGCAGTTATCACATTCATCTCCTATGCCATCATCATCGGTATCCTCCTGGTCAGGGTTATATTCTTCGGGGCAGTTATCACATGCGTCTCCTACACCATCAGCCTCGTAAATCCAGATGTCTGTAATTGCCGCATTATCTGGACTTGTGCTACCATCAATACTTAAAATTACATTTCCGTCTGCGTAGGATGCCGGCGGTATTTGGACAGGTCCGACAATATCCGCATTTGTGTAATCAAAGACAAGAATGCCGTCTGCCACCATATTATGTGTCCTGCCCAGAGTATTATCAAGGTCAACTTCAACAAAATAGTTCTTTGCAGGATCAAGGTTGTATTGGAACTCTAATGTGAAGAAGTGATAACACTGCCATCCGTCAAATATGCTGCCTTGAATCATGTGGGGTGCTGTTGCAGTACTTGCACAATAATCGTAGTAAACGACACCGTCGGTATCATTCTGATCAGGGTTATATTCTTCGGGGCAGTTATCACATGCATCTCCTGCACCGTCACCGTCGGTATCATTCTGATCAGGGTTATATTCTTCGGGGCAGTTATCACATGCATCTCCTGCACCATCATCATCCGTGTCCTCCTGCTCAGGATTATATTCATCAGGGCAGTTATCACATGCATCTCCTGCACCATCATCATCCGTGTCCTCCTGCTCAGGATTATATTCATCAGGGCAATTATCACATGCATCCCCCAAGCCATCCTCATCAATATCTTCCTGCTCAGGATTAAATACTTCAGGGCAATTATCGTACATGTTAGGTATGCCGTCCATATCCAGATCGCAATCTACAGGACAATTTTGTGGACTTTCCCATGCTTCCGGCTGGCATTCGCCGTCCCCGCAGTAGCCGCCGGTACACGGATAATCCTCATACTCCGAACCAAATGCCCTTGCAAATTTGAAGAAATCATAATTGTTTATTTCGCCGTTGTCATTAAAGTCGCCGAGTGAATCATAATTGGAGTCATTTGCGAATACATATTCAAATCCAAGATATGAATACCACCAGTCATACATATCTATGTCCCCGTCACAATAACCATACTTCAGCATCGGGTAAAGGTCTCCTTTCATGCAGGGAGTTACTATTACCTGCGCATCTATAATTGATACCGGGGACATGGGATTTGCATCATCTCTTAAAATTTCCGGTGTAGTGTGTGTGCCTATAAGGTCAAGTACGGTCATTCCAATATCGTCGGCATATAAGTCAATATGGGTGACATATCCTGTCCCCGACTCGGTTTCGGAATCCAGCAATGAAAGTGCATATTTAAGATAACAACCCCCGGAATCCATTTCATTACCTGGCGATAAGAAGTAGGGGTAACCCCAGAAGAATGAACCATCCGAATAATTTAAGGTCATTAATACATCAGGATCACACATCATTTCATAATCAATTCCCGCAATATCACTTCCTTTTACTTTAACATCCGCAGTAAAATCCTGTCCTATATAAACACATTCCGGGGCAATAATTTCCACTTTCGGACCTGCTATCTCTGTTATGAAATAGGTGCTGCCGTGTGGACAGCCAGTATCGCTCTCGCCGCAGTTCCAGGTATAATTTACAGTGTTATTAAGAAGCATTCCTGTCTCTGCCTCTTCGCTTACCTGAAGCACTAAAGTTATTTCTTCAATTTCATCTAAATCCTCTAAATACCAGCATGCTGCCGTACTTGGATTGTACGGCTCAGGCGCTGTTGGTAAATCTGCACAGGTACCGTTTTCGTCGCATAAAACATCAGGTTCCGGCTCGGCATCCACATAGATTGTCCCTTCCGGAAACTCGTCGCATATCATTGCATTGTAAGCGCCGACATTTTTGACTTTTAGAGCGTATTCAATTATTTCACCGGGGTATGCTTCTTCAGGTCCTTTTTTATTAACAACAATATAAGGGGTTATCACATCCGTAAACCGGTGGATGTCCCGCATAAAAGTAAAATTATAAGGTTTGATCCCGGAATCACATGTCCACGAAACCTCTGCCATGTTGTCAATTTCACCTATTACCGGCTGCTCAACAGCAACCGATATATGCTCTACTAAAAGATCAAGAATTTCAGGTATATCTCCCGGGTCGCATTCATCGGAGAAAGCATAATATTGCCCGCCTGTTTCTTGTGCCATTCTTTTAAGTTCATCAATCCAGAATTGATCAATATAAACCCCGTAACCCTCTTCAGCCACAATAGGATATATTGCAACTCCTTCTGACCGGGCTTTTGCAATAACAGAATCTACCGTTGAAAAGTCATCTAAATCGGGATCAAAACCATAAGTATCTGTCATCATAATCATTGCTCTAACGCCATCCTCTCTCCAGGGCACATTATCAAGCATCCAGTTCATTGCCGCAAGGTAGGATGCACCGCCGCATCCACCCCATTCCCATATATTTTCCATCCAATCCTTAAATTCTGCCGGGTCGGTTGTTGTACCATCATAATGCCATTCACTCCAATAAGGATCATAATCCCAGCACCCAAACTCTCCTGAACTTAGTTGATAGTCAATTTCCATTGAATCAAGTTCATCTGCAAAGTCCATTACTGAATCCGCCATTGGAGCAATTCGGCATTCCATACTCCCGGTGGTATCCAGAACAAATGCAAAGTCCGCCTGTGATGTTTCCTCCGTTATAGTTTCTATTTCCACATCACCCTTGAAATCCTCACTTACCTTGACAGTTACCTCAACATACCTGTCACATTCGGATATCCAGTAACAACCCCATGGGTCGCAATACCAACCTGTTTTATTCATATCAACCATTGCTTCTTCGTCAGAGGCGTATACTTTGTTTCCGGTTCTGCGAGTAGGATCATACCAATAATAATCCCCGTAGCACGAATCCAATGTATCAATATACCAGCACAACTTCTTTCCGTCATCCGATATTGTTGTAGGCCACGGATCGGCATCTACGAAAGTTACATTATCGTCCAACCTGTCGCATATCCACCCGTTATAAACCGTCTCAAACGCGGTATTCCATGCATAAATCTCGTAAGTCATCTCTTCTCCGGGATATATTTCACGCTCGCCCCACTTCTCAATTGCCATGCCGCAGGAGTCCGCTATTTTAATTAATAAATTTGTATTTTCTTCACACGCGGGTTGATACAGCGGTTCATTATCATAAGTGGGTTCACAATTCCATGTTACCTGCGCGGTGTTATTGAGCCACATGTACTTGGTCATCCATATACTCACTTCAACGGTTATCATTATTTCCCTGGTTTCTCCCGCATCCATTACATCATCATACCAGCATACTGTGTTGCTGTAATCGTCATACCAGTCCCAATAGATTGGAGGTGCGATGGTTTCTTCCGGGTCGGATTCAAGGAAGTACACATCCAAAGGCAGATGGTCGCACACCCAGACATTATAAACCGGCTCATCGCCGTTGTTTTTTATGGTTAATTTATAATTAATTATTTCACCGGGGTACGCTTTATCTGGTTTTGGATTTGAATAGTACAGCCCGTTTTCCTTTTCAATTGTCACTCTTGAGGAATTTTCTTCATCAATATATCTACAATCATCATCGCAAATTACAGGTTCCTGAATTTCCTCAACGGGACAGCTTGTATCATTTGTATTTACAGATTCATTTGCATCCACTTTCCCGTATCCGTACCATCCGTCTCTCCCCGGGAATCCCAAATCATCTGCCGTTCTCCGGATAATGCATCTGACATCCTCATTGCTGAACTCAGGGTGCTGTGAAAGTATAAGTGCCGCAACACCTGCAACATGCGGAGCCGCCATTGATGTGCCTGACATGGGCGTGTAACCAAGCGGGCTGCATGGTTCGTTATACGGGTCATAATAAGTTGTTTCATTATTGTTTGTTTCATTGTTTTCCGTATCATTATCCTCATCGCAAAAAGGAAAGGTGGATAGTATATTAACTCCCGGTGCCGCAACTTCTATTTCCGCACCCACGCTGCTGAAATAAGCCAATTCATCGTTCTTATCCACTGCTGAAACCGCCATTACTTCATCATACCTTGCAGGATACGAAATCGGTCCGTAATTTCCCGCGGCGGCGGCAATGAAAACACCGCTCTCGTGAGCATATTTTACAGCATCCTCCAGCATATAATCATTGTAAGATCCGCCCCAGCTGATACTTATAACATCCGCACCGGCGACCGTGGCATGAATTATTCCCATGGCACAGTCCCACGACCACCCATAACCTTCATAATCAAGAACTTTTACACCCATAACTTTTACCTGTGCAATTCCCGCTATTCCTACCCCGTTATTTGTCTCAGCCGCTGCAATACCTGCACAGTGAGTTCCGTGCCCGTTGTCATCCATCGGGTCGGAATCATCATTTACAAAATCATATCCTGAAGGTAAGTAATTATTTGCCAGATCTTCATGCGTGTAATCAATGCCTGTATCCACTATCGCTATTATAATAGCGTCGCTTCCGTTTATCGTATCCCATGCACCTTCCGCTTTAATATTTTTTGGGCCGTATTGAAGTTTATACTTGGGATCGTTTGGTATCATAACCGCTTTAACCATGTGGTTTAGTACGGCATATTTTATTGCAGGGTCGTCTTTTATTGCATTTATAAATTCTTCCTCATCCCCAACATTAACCTTAACAAGCATGGAATTCAATAAATTACTTGTACCGGTAACCTGCCCGCCATTGCCGGTTATTACCGCGTTTACATCAGCAAGCAGTATCCCCTGCTCCGTCTCCCGCGGCACAGACGACGCTGATGCCTCCTGAAAATAAAATAAGAAGCATCATTATAATAAAGCTGCTCAATAAATTATAAATTTTATAAGTTTTTTTAATATTCGTATCAAAATTGTTATTAAAAACCCCGTTTATATTATTTTTTTCTTTCATTTTTAATTAATTTATTATTTTTTAATTTTTAATTCCGGATTGGTTTTAGATTGATGTTATATATTATATTTTTATTGTTTATATATTATGGGCAGTAATAAGTGCAACCTGTTGTGCCATTATCATTCCATCCGTCCGGCGTGCTGCATGTATTATCATCCCCGGAAGTCGTCAGCCAGTTACCTGAACCGAAGTCCAGCAGGGTGTTCCCGCAGACAATGTTTGAGTTTATTGTTGAATCCGAATCTTTTGAGTAAATCCCGTAATAATTATTTAAAATTACATTTTCCTGGAGAACATTGTCTGAGGAAAATTGCAGGTAAATTCCGTATAGGTTTGAACTGGCGGTATTACTGTTTATATCGTTATTGTTTGAAGAGCGGTCTAAAAGAATCCCTCGACCGTTTGAATTTACATTGTTGTTAAGTACATTATTATTGTTTGATGAATACCTCAGGGAAATTCCGTTAAAATTATTTGA
>MCBC01000067.1 GCA_001723855.1 Candidatus Altarchaeales archaeon WOR_SM1_86-2
TTCTCATCCGCCCGTATCTTTTTCCTTACATAAGAGGTGTGATACGGCGTTCTGTCCACAGCAGACATCACCTTTATTTTCGCGATCTGATAGCAGGGCACTATCTCAATCACCTGCCCCTTATAGATGCCTTTCACGTACGGGTGCTCTGCATAATCAATCTCGTAATCTGCTCCAACATCCTCAAATACCTTCTTCCCGATCTCAAGGCCGCGCTCTTCCAACTCCTTCCTCTCCACCTCCGGCTGAAAACCAATGAATAAATCTATATCATCGTCCTTCCTCAGGTTGGTATTTTTTGCAAGAGAGCCGACGAGTATCGGATTGACATCAAACTTTTTAATTTTATCCGTTATCTCATCAACCGTATCATGCTTTAACTTCTGCTCTTCAGGGGTTGGTTTTATCTTTTTGAGCACCGATTTGAGTAAGACATGCATTTTAGTTTTTTAATATTTTCTCTTAAAAAAAGATAAATAATTATTTTCTCCAGATGTATAATTTCATTTCCCCCCTGTGGTTTTCCGGAACCGATAGCGGCTGCTTGGCAATGCTGTACGGTATATCTTCATATCTAACATAATCGCATGAATCTGCATCGGGGTCGTCAGAGGATATAATTATCTTATTTCTGCCGCCTAAAGAGTCCATGTCTGCTAAAGATGAAAACAGCGGATTTTCGCAGTCCTGGCACTCATCAACCGCTTCATAGCAGTATCCGTAGCCCTGCTCTGAAAGAAGATTATCAAGGCGCATTTTTGTCATATCGCGGATATCATCCCTCAAATCTTCCCTGCCCAGGAGTATGAATCCCAGGAGTATCTGCTTGAGGAATTTTTCTGTTTCATTGCCCTCGATCTCCTGTTTTGATATATTGATTTTTAGTTTTTTCTCCGTTACATCGCTTATGTTCCTAACGCCCTCGGTAATCGTTACGCTGAAATGTATTGTTTCTCTATTTTCTTTGAGGGTATTATTGATTGTCACGAAATTGAGCATCGGGTACTCATCAATGAAATAATATTTAGTCACTTCTGCTGCTTCATAACATGTTGTCTTGATCGTTCTTTCCACAACCCTCCATCCATCGCCTTCTTCAACTATCACATCGCCGCCTATGATTTCATCCAGGCACATGGGCGGACTTGTCCATGTATCGCTTCCCGTATGAGCTATGCGAACGGTTATGTCATACGGGTCGTATTTTTGATGATCCTCATAATTTCCATGATCTTTCTCAAATCCATAGGAATCCAAATCTGCCCCGTTCTTTACGACTGTAAGTGTTCCTGGCTCTGGGCTCCCGTCGCAGTTGTCTGCCAGATTGTCTTTAAAACCTACCTCTATATTTACGGCAAAACCATCTCCGCTTATGGAATACGTGGGCGATGTGCCGTATAATTCAAAGCAATTGCCTCCAAGATCATTTCTGTTCACGGACACGCCTTTGCCGTCAAACTTTAAATCCAGCGATGACAGCGGCTCCGGACCGCATTCAGGGTCAATAGAACCCTGGCAATCTGTTGTATTCTCATAGATTTCAATAACCTCTTCTTTTTCTCCGATTTTATCAAAAAGTTCATCGATTTCATCCCCCATACCTGTGCTCGCATTCCTCAAGAAAAATAGCCCTGCTGCGGTTGCAAGCGGTCTGATAAACGAATTATTTTCAAATGTTGTGGATATGAGATTATTTTTCACAAAAAGTGCTTCTCCTGTAATCCTGGAAACAGATTCGCCGCCGAAATTTACATTAACCGGCCACAAATCAATGAGTGATGCGTCAGGGTCCGCACCGACTTCAAAATAGTTCATGAAATGATCAATTTCCGCTTTAATTGCAATTAATGTGCACCTTATTTCATGTATGCTCTTTTTTATTTCCGACACATCGTCCGATGGAAACGTTAGAAGGTTTTCCTTGTATCCGGATACCTGTGATTTTAAACTGTCAAGGTCACTATATGCTTCATCTGTCTTAATTATAATCTCATCAAGGGGTTCGGTTATTTTTTCTGCATTAATATCGCAGTCAATATTTCCAAATACCCCCCCAAATATGTCGGATATATTCTCTATGTTGTCGCAGACAGCCTCAACATTCCCTGTGAAATCCTGTAAGCCCCCCTGTCTGATCGATGCTGCGCTCGATCTCATCAAGGGTTTCAATTTCATTCTCGATGTAACCTACCCATTCTCTTGCAGCTAAAATTGACGGATAATTTGTTTTTCTAACTGCTGTTTCTTGAACGGTTGCATAATTTATATGATCATCAACCGTGACATGATCCAGAGTTAGCAGCACACCGGCGCTGTACTCATCCATCGCCTGTTTTTGGGTGTCTTCAACTTTTGAAATTTGATAACCCTGGGCATAGATAAAGAGAAATGTGATCGCAGCTATGGATATGACACTGAACATTAAAATATCCGCCATTGATGCCAGCCCTTTTCTATTTTTCAAAAATTTTAAATCCATAATTTTATGTCTTCTCTATCCTTATTTCATCACCCGTACTCCTGACTTTTAATATGACCTCTCCGTCGCCCGTATCATGCAGGGTGCCGTAACTTTCCAATGGAACGGCAAATGATGCACCGCCCTTTGCAATTATTTCTGATCCGGGGGAATCTCTATAGACATGGATTACCACCCCTGATGTGTCCCCTTTGTCCAAAACCTCCATCGCATATTCACTGCCGCTTATCAAAGCAGGAAGTTCGAATGTGGTTTCAAGTCCTGTAGATCCGCTGTAGATTTGAACAACGGTGTCGGCAAATTGTTTACATATCTGATTTGCTTCATCAGACTTATTTACATTGTTTATAAAGTTGAACATCAAAACAAAGATCAAAAGCATCACAAAAAAGGTTAACATTACACCCATCTTTGACCACAGCCATGTTACCCATCCTCTTTCATCCTTTATGAAATCCATGAACCTTTTCATGAGTTATATTTCAACTATTATAGTTTTTCCGCAAAACAGCTTCGCTGTTTTGGGATCCAAAAGTGCAAAGCACTTTTGCGATCTTTTTCGCAAGCGTTTTTCTTTTTCCCTAAAAAACGCAAAGCGTTTTTGGGTGTCAAAATTTCCAAGGAAATTTTGCACATCTAAAAAGAAAAAGGCTTTTTTTAATTTAAGATTGTGGCTTCCGGGGCCTAGTTGATTTCCCTGTATCGAAATTCCCTCCACGCTCAACGTTTTATTGCCAACGCATCCCTCGCCGGTGTACAGCAAGATATCCCCGTCAAATGTTATGCTGCTTTCATCCGGAAGACCAACAGATATGATCTTCCGGGAACCCTCGCTCCCGGCACTCACGAGTCTTGCGTATTTTTGTATTTCAAGTGCGGCTTCAGATGCCTTCTGGCATTCATTGCCGTGCTGGAAACTGTTAAGCACATAAGCGCCAATCCCGACAGTAACCAGCAAAACTATAACCGCCGCAGCTATCTGAAACGGGGCATCTTCCACTCCAAAACCTCTTTTATCGTTTAAAAATTCACGCGCCTTCAATTTTTTCTGCATTTGATTGTGATTCGTTTAACGCGGCGTTTCCAAATGTTCCTATGGACCTATTTCCGCTTTCATGGACCGTATTGGCTGCCATTATTATGATCACAAAAACCGATGCTGCCAATATAACAGCCGCCGCTAACTTAAATACCTCCGCGGAGATTCCCCTTTCATCATTTAAAAAAATCCTGAACATTTTCAACAACTGCAGCTATTTGATGAGCTGTCCCATGTACAATCTTTCATTTCGCAGGCAGTTTTATCTGCCATTGTCTCCATGCCTTCGCTTACTTTGGTGGCGGATTCATTCGCACTTTCCCCTACGGGATTAAGCACGCTCGCCAGAATTACCAGTACAGCGGCCATAACTATAACCACCATCGCCAGCTTAAAGATCTCCTCCGACATTCCTTCCTCATCCTTCAAAAATTCCTCAAATCTCATTTTATGTTTCATCCATCAAATTGCTTATAGCATCTTTCCTCCCCTCTTCCATGGTATCTGCCGCGGAGTTACTGCCGTGGAGTATCGGTCCCAGCACCGCAACCAGAATCGCAAGCACGGCAGCAAAAACTATCACCGCTAAAGCTAATTTATACACCGATGCCGATATCCCCCTTTCATCACCCACAAAGTTCGAGAATGACATTATTGCGAATCTTCTTAAGGCCAGGTAATATTACTATGAGCTGTTGCCCCCCGGTAGAGTACTATTAGCGCTATCAGTGCCCCCGCCAGGTAAAGTGATATTTGCTATTTTATCCCCGGCCTCCTCTGCTTTTTCAGCCGTCCCGGTAGCACCTTTCTGAGCGGATTGCCACACGAGCGCCAGAACTACCAAAACAACCGCAACAATTATCACTATTAATGCCAATCTAAAGACATCTTCACCGATCCCCCGATCGTCATCAATAAATTCATTTATTTTTGCAATCATTTTTTTCATTTTTATTATAATAAGATTAAAAATAAAAATACGTCCGATGCTGTTTGATTTGATTTTCGGATTCAAAAAAGATTTTTAGCAATTTTGCGAAAAATCGGGAATTTCTTTTCCGATTCAAAAAGGAAAAATGGTCAATATACTGAACAAGAAAAGAAAAGTTTCAGAAAAAAACCTAAATTGTATGGAAGAAGAAAATGTTATGATAAATAGCGACAGCGGAACTTTGAATTTGAAGATAAATTGCGAAGGATGCAGCCGTGAGTTGTCCGTAAATGATGCCAATTGCAGGGAGCAGATAATAGATAATTTACTTGGAAATCCCGTTGATAAGATCATATTGGACACGGGATTCTACACTAAGGAATATAACACCCGTGAAACCCGGATGTTGAGGGATGTTGCAAAAGCCGCCGACAGCATAAGGTTGTGGGGGGGAGATATCCGCGAGGGATGCGGAAATTGCGGCAAAGAAAAAGAAAAAGTGAGAAATGACCTGAAAAGATTTATAAAGCGCGACCCTATAGGGGCATATCTCAGGGCAGAAGAAACCATAAGAAAAGAAGCCCCAAAACAGCCGGATAAGTTTCCACAGTGCGCAAAATGCCATTCCTACTTCATAGAGAACATGGAGGGCGTAAAGAACATTCTTGGCGGGACCAACCTTATCGAAGAGGCTATTGAAAAGGATCTGCTTGAATTCCTGGAAGTTGATTTCAGAACAAAGGAGGGGGAAATCATCGACATAGAAAGAAAGGCGTATGAAGTACTTTTCAGTCCCATGATTGTGCCGTTTTTCTCCGCATCGCGCCTTATATCACGACCGCCGGCAGACGCCGAATTTTTATCAGGATATGATGTAAGAGGTGCAAAAGTTGAACTCTTCAGTCTTCCAAGCACCGGCGAAGAACTTTACTTTATGATCCCCCCGGAGTATGGAATAAGATATAAATTAGAGATACTGGAGGTATTAAAAAGAGCGTACGAAAACCTATTGGAGATAGCCCCAAGGGTTATAGAATCAAAGGACGAAGAACACGCCGCCGAACATTTCAAAATTATGTGCAGAAATGAAATAATGGAGGCTGCATCCAATAAAAAGGTAATGCTTTCAACCAGCGAAATAAATGAGATGGTTGATATGCTGGTGAGGTGTATGATGGGGTTGGATGTAATTGAAATAATGCTTCAGGACCCTGATTTACAGGATGTTTATATAAATTCCCCCATTGAAACAACGCCTGTTTACGTAAAACACTCCAGATATGATGACTGCAGAACAAATGTTTATCTAACAAATGCCGCCGCAAATAACATAATCTCAAAGTTCAGACTCAAAAGCGGGAGATCGTTCTCGGAAGTTTCCCCCATCCTGGACATGGAATTACCCGAGTTCGGAGTAAGGGTTAATATCACCGGGCCGCCAATAAGCCCGGATGGTTATGCGTTTGCATTCAGAAGGGGCAGCGAATCGCCATGGACGTTGCTTAAGTTCATAGAAAACAAAATGATATCTCCATATGCTGCCGGATTATTGGGTTTTATGGTTAATGAAGAATCCACCATATTGATGTGCGGCGACCGAGGCTCTGGAAAAACATCAATGCTCACGGGGCTTATCTCCGCGATGCCTGTAAAAAACAGGATATTAACGGTAGAGGATACGTTCGAGATCCCTGCCCAAATGCTTGCAAAGGAAGGCGGTTTCAGAATCCAGAGAATGAAAGTAAGACCTCCGACATCGGGGGAGGATACCTTTGAGTTAAGTACAAGGGATGCAATGCGATCAATACTGCGGATGGGGGATTCTGCGATAATTATGGGCGAGGTAAGGGGAACCGAAGCTAAGGTACTTTACGAGGCGATGAATGTCGGGGGATCAGGCAATTGTGTCCTGGGCACCATTCATGGAAAATCCGCAAGAAATCTGTTCGAAAGGGTTGTGCACTCCCTTGAAGTCGATGAGCAGTCATTTAAGGCCACGGATATTGTTGTGCTGGCATCAAGAATCCGACCCCATGGTGGGAAAGAAAAATTCAGGAGGATTGTGGAAATAGACGAGGTCAGCAAGAAATGGATGAAAGCGGACCCCGAGAAAATTTTCAAACCCCTGATGAAATACAACCCGGAAAAAGATGAGCTTGGGATATGTGACGCTCTAAAAAACCCCCGGAAATCCGAGGTTATCACGGCTGTTGCCGAAAGATGGGGAAGCACACCGCAGAAAGTGTTACGGGAGATAGAATGCAGGGGGAGGATCTATAAAGAGGTTGTTGATAAATACAACGAATTGAAAGAAGAGGAAGTTAAAGGGGCAGAGGCATTGTTGGGGGTGAAAACAATGGCGGAAATAAACAACAGGTTTATGATCGTCAAGGACGAACTCAGGAAGAAACACGGTGTTGTGGATTACGATAAAGCATATGATGGATGGAACAGGTGGTTTTGGGGTTATGTCAACAGGATTGTTGATGGAGCGGATGAAACGACGGGTAAAGGATTAGGTGAAATTAAAGAGGAATATCCCGATACACAGATACCTCTTCAACCCGGATCCGTGGATCAAAAAGCAGATACTCCCGATGACTATATCGAAATAGAGATCATGGGCTCGGAAGAGGAAAAAGAACAATTGCTGTGACATCCAAAAAGTAAAAAGTAAAAGAAAAAATGTCGAAATATGAGACATATGAGAACTACTGTCGTATAGCACATAACTACTTTAAGGGGTTCGTTAAGGATTTTAAACCCTCCCGGAAGTTAAAGGAGGCTATAAAATTCACGGGGATGAAAGTTAAACCCGCGGAAGTTTATGCCCTGGCAGTCGCATCGGTTTTTGCTCTTTTACTTTTGACCTTAATTTTATTTTTTGTTTTTATTCTTATTGGCATTATAAATTTTGCGGGTATTCTTATCTGCATAATCTTCCTGTTGCTCCCCATAGTGATGTATTTTTATATGAAGGATTATCCCATATTGATGGAGGGGAAAGAAAAAGCACACTCTTCAGGGGACATCCCAGGGGTCGTAAGTTACCTGGTTATGGCTTTGAGAATAAATCCAAACATGGAGAGGGCTATAAAATTTGCGGCAAATCATTCGACCGGGACATTCGAGAAAGTGCTGAAGAAGATGATGTATAATATCCGTACGGGAAAATATAGTGCTGAGAGAGGATTGGCTGTGCTGGGGGATGAATGGGGGGAGGTCAGCCCGGAGTTTAAGCGCTCCATGCGCCTTGTGGTAGCGTCCACATCCGATAAAACGGAGGGGAGGAGACAGGAAACCCTGAATAAAGCAGCCGAGGTTCTTTTAACCGGCTTAAGCGAAAGAACAGGTGATTCGGCAAGAAAATTGCATACCCCTGTTATGATGGTATTTACATTCGGTGTCATACTGCCTTTAATTTTCATCGCACTGATCCCGTTGGCATCTTTCATGGGCTTTGGAGTCGGAGCGCCGTTGATAGCATTATTGTACATAATAGTCCTGCCCGCAATCCTTTACATCCTGATAAATTTTATTATCGGGTACAGGCCGGTAACGATCCCGCCCCCGAGGATACCCTTATCGGAATATCCGGAATTTAAATTGGCTCCCTTTGTAATTCTTTTTGGTTTTTTGATAACTCTCCCGGGTTTTTTGTATCTTTCGGGCGTGAAGATTGTTGACCTGGGAGCATTATCAATGACTCCGATACTGCTTGGCATCTCTGCGGCATTATCCGGGTATTTTATCGGAACCTCGTACAGGATAAAGCGGATGAGGGATGACATATATGCCATGGAAGGCGAATTCGGGGAGACAATGTACCAGCTGGGGGTTATTTTATCCGAAGGCCGTTCTTTAGAGGATGCGATGTCAAGGATCAAGGAGATGTCAAGGGATGCGAAATCCGCTGAGATATTCGCGATAGCGGCAAATAATGTGCGGCTTTTCAATATGGATTTGAAATCCGCGTTTTTTGACAGTAAAGCCGGGTCCGCAAGAAAGGTATTCTCGGATACGATAAAGAGTGCTGTAGAGACCATAGTGGCAATATCCAGCAGGGGCTCCGCATCCATAGCGTCTTTAGCATACCGCCTGTCGGATCATATAAAGAACATGCGCGCTGTAGATGCGGAAATAAAAAGGACCCTGGGCAGCGTTGTGTCGTCAATGCAGATAATCGCAGGAGTGGTCGGGCCGCTGGTCGGAGGAATGATCTCCGGTATGAGCAACGTGCTGGCGGGCAGCATGGGAAAGGTTATAGCGGAAGGTGCGGGGATGTTCGGATTCGGAACAACTGCCGCGGCAGAGCCGATATCCCCCGGGATAATAACGATAATAGTGGGGATTTATGTAATCGAGACCGCCATAATACTAATCTCGTTCTCGGATGATCTGATCTACGGCGGGGACGCGGTAATGAAAAAATACCATCTCGGGCTTTACATACCCGCGGCTACATTAATGTTCATCACCAGCGCATGGGCTGCAGGGGTGCTTATCGGCGGACTGGGGGGTTAAACTTACAGGTTTTTCTTTTTTTGAATTTAAATTAAAAAGTAAATACCATGAAAGCTAAAAGATTCGGCAGCAGATTCATAGTAAGAATAGATAAGGGGGAGGAGATTATTGAAACATTAATACAATTCTGCAAGGATAATGGCATAAAACTCGGGACCGTGCAGGGGATAGGGGCAACAAACAAAGCCGTGATCGGGCTTTTTGACGCAGAAACCAAGAAATATCACTCAAATGAATTGAGGGGAAACCATGAAATCGCCCCTCTGCTCGGGAATATCTCAACGATGGATGGCGAGGTGTATCTGCATATCCACGTCAATTTATGTGATCAGGAGCACAATTCTTTCGGCGGGCATTTAAATTCCGCGGTCGTCAGCGCAACCTTCGAAGCGGTCATCGATGTAATTGACGGTGAAATTGACCGCAAATTCAGTGACGAGATAGGGTTGAATCTTTATAAATTATAGTATCTAAAAATATATTATGGAAATTTACGAGCAAACCACAAGCAACAGGAGGAAATCCTGGCTTTTATTACTGGTGTTTTTTGCGATCATGTTCGTTTTAGGGGTTTTGATCAGTATGTCTTTTGACGCGGGAATGTTTGGGGCGGTGGCGATTATGGTTTTTGCGTTAATTTATGCGGTGGTGATGTATTACTGGCTTGGAAGCACATTGATCCTCAGCGTAAATAAAGCACATGAGGCGAAAAGAAAGGACTATCTACATTTGTTTAATACCGTTGAGGGTTTGAGTATTGCCGCGGGCATCCCGGTGCCGAAGATTTATGTGATAAAAGACAAATCCCCGAATGCCTTTGCAACAGGTCGTGACCCGAAGCATGCTTCTGTAGCGGTAACCACAGGGCTTCTTGAGAGATTGAATCGCATGGAGCTTGAAGGCGTTATTGCTCACGAGCTCTCGCACATAAAGAATTATGATATCCGGTTTACGATGCTTGCTATCGCATTGATCGGGGCCATCGGGATACTTGCAGGTTTTGCAACGCGCATGTGGTGGTACGGCGGAAGAGGAAGAGGAGGCAAGGGGGCAGGACCCATTATAATAATCGCAATAATCGCGGGAATTCTCGCACCATTTATCGCACAACTTGTCAAACTTGCAATTTCAAGAAAAAGGGAGTATATGGCAGATGCAACCGGGGCGTTACTCACCCGGTACCCGCAGGGATTGGCGGACGCGCTTAAAAAAATATCCAAGGCAGAGCCGATGAAATCAGCAGATGAAACATCCGCTCCCCTGTATATCGTGAACCCCTTTGGGAAGAAATTTATAGGTAATTTATACAGCACCCACCCTCCGATAGAGGACAGGATCAAGGCGCTTGAGAAGATGTGAAATTGGTTTTTATCCCTTATTTTAACAATCAATTATAGAATCTATAAACGAATTTAATGAAAATGAGCCCTAAAATCGCATTTAAAGTATTGACAATTTTATGTTTGACAGTGATGTTTGCAGGTTTTGTAAGTGGTTACCAGATTGATATTGATGTACCCTATGAAGAGGATGCCAACATCACATCCATTCGCGGGGATCATTTTATTAAAAAAAATGGCGATTTAGAATCTAATATAAATGTGCGGATTTATTTGCCTTCTAACTATTCTGCTAAACATCACAATATAACAATTCGTTTTTTCCCTTGGGAGCATACAACTATGAAACCAGTAGAAAATGTTTCCGTTGCGAATGAGGGTAAAATACCATGCAAGCGGTATTTTAAAAATTATACAGAGCCAAAACCTTTCCGCAATGAAGAAGGTAAACGGGAACTACTAAATTACACTAAGTATTATATAACTTTCGTACCGGAAAAAACAGAAAGTTGGCGGTTTTTCGAATTTGAAATTAACTATACAACGCCAAAATTTATTTTTGAACAAGGAGATTATTATGTGGCTTGGTTGAATTTCCCAAATATGGAAGGCAAAAGTATGGAGAATACTATCGCTTTACATTCGGAAGAGGATATTCCTCGTTTTTTACCAGATGCTAAAAGAATCATGAGGCCATCTGTTGATGAATATGAAAAAAACCAGTCCAGATGGGCTTTCCTTTTTGAGGGCACAGAAGATATAATGATCTGGTATTGGAATGAGGAAAGGGTAAAAGAAAGAGAACAAAAACTCCGGCGGGATTATACTATATTTGGTGCCATCTTAGGGTTTATTGGCTCTTTTATTGTTGCAATGTTGGTCATATTTTTAGAAAGAAAAGATATTATAAGATTTTGAATTGTTACTCTTACCTATACAAAATCTCTTGTTCTGACAACCTTCTTTATGTCATTGAAATGTTTATCCTCTGCCCACAGATAACACTCAAATTCTAATGCTAATGCCAAAATATCAACATCTTTTTTGTCAATTTTACCAATTAGTTCATCTGCTTCCTTTATCTTATCCGCATAATTTTCCCTTGGATAAACTTTTATGGGCAGCAAAGAAAGAGCAAACTCAATTTTGTTTATATCAACACCAGATTTCTTGGCAATCATTGGCAGATACTTTCTCACCTCAGTGATTGTAAATTCTGTTGTTATAAACTCAAACTTTGAATCAAATAATATATTTCTCGATACTCCCCCGATCAGAGCAGAGATAATTATATTCGCATCAACACATATCTTTATCTTCATTCTCTCATCTTTTCAAATTCCTCTAAAATTTCTTCCTCTTCTACTCCGCTTTTATTTAATCCCCGAGCAATTTCATTGCTCAACTCAAAAAAAATTCGCTTTTTCAACTCTAAAATTTTGTCTCTTGTCGCAACTTCAATAAAATCCCGCTTGCTTTCAAATCCGAATTTACTCATTATATTACTAATGCCCTCTTCCATTTCATCCGAGATAGATATCGTTATGGTTCCCATTTTCGTGAAAATTTTTCTTTTATTAATAGTTAACGAATGAATATATAAATTTGTTAAAAGTGAAATTATTTAAAACCGATGAAATCAGCAGATGAAACATCGGCTCCCCTGTATACCGTGAACCCCTTTAAAAAGAAATTTGTGAGTAATTTATACAGCACCCATCCGCCGATAGATGACAGGATCAAGGCGCTTGAGAAGATGTGAATTCATAAAAAAGGTATACCAGGTTACCATGCTCCACCACCACCACCACCCGCTCCTCCTCCTGCGCCCCCCACTCCGCCTCCGCTGAATCCTCCTCCGCCACTGCCTGCCGTAGCGGTTGAGATTCCTGAATTAAGGGCATGGTTAAATGATGACGCAACCCCCGGGTAAGCATAAATACCCATACTCTCAACTTCTTCTTCTGGAAGTATTAACCGCATGTTCTTAATAACTTTATCCGCTATTCCAAGTGCCGTAGCGTAGACTATAAAATGCCCCCATAAAACAACCGATGCCGGGGGATATCGCTCCATCTGGCTGAAGTCCGTAAGGAAATGCTCAAACGCCTTCCATTTCTCATAATATGTTCTTCCGTGGGGAGTCCACCTGCCCCCGATTTTCTGGAATATAAATGAAATGGCAGCGGATGCGGCAGCGGATGCAGCCAATAATATTGATGAAATTCCGATAAGGGCCGGCATTCTGTCAAAAACCAGTGATGAGAAAATAAAAGTAACGATTGCTATAAAAACCGCTGCTGCCCCATAGATTCTCAGGTAGGTGTTGCCTCTGGGGATGAAAATCTTATTTATGGTTATATGCTGTTCCACCAGATCGTTCCAGTCGTTGTAAAATTTTAAGAACCATTCAGCGGTGCTTTTATCCTTTAATTCTTTTTCAACTTCCTGCCAGGATATAATATCCTTGCCCTCTTTTTTACTTGAAAATCCCGCTAAAAATATCAAAGAATAATATTCGAAATCCGTAAGATTGTTTATCTTTTTCCCGGTATCCTTATTTATCCTTATTTTTGTTATTTTGTTATTTTTAAAAAAATCGAAGTCTATGAAATTCAAAAGATTAAAACCAAAAACATCAAGTTTTATATCTGGTTTTTGCGCATCTTCGTGGGTTTCGGTTCCATGAGATTTATCGTACACTATACTCTTTGATTTATCTGTGAATTCAATGATAATATCATCCTTCACACTATCAAATATCAGGAGTTCTTTTACATTTATTTTTTCGGTTGATATGTTCAGGTAACCTCTTCTTGCCAGATCCATGATCGTTGAGGTAAATGCATTCATTGTCGGCTTTCCGACCCTTCCTCTTACAATGGCATTAACGACAGCCGGGGGGTCATTGTAAGGCAGTTCCCGCTCATAAATTCCTTCATAATCTATCCTTGGCTCTCTCCCGTACCTGTAGTAGATCAAAGAAGGTATGAAAATGGCAACGAACATGAAAATTGATGGGATGATAATCGAAATTACGCTTAAAATCATTTTTTTATTTTCGTAATCCCTCTCTTTTTCAAGAATTTCGGGCATACCCTCCATGGATACATACCATATATCCTCATCACTTCCATTAAACCACTGCATTGGCATCACCAACCTGGCCTCAAAGTAACTATATGCTGGGATGGAGGATGTTCTCACATCAATGTATCTTTCACCAGGATTATATACTGCGTTTTCTTTGGTTACGGAATGAAACCAGTAACTCACATTTCCCTCGCCTTCCGGAAGATAAATTCTTGCATGTAATTGCCCCAGACTTTTATCCCATTCGCTGCCCCAGAGTTTATAATGGAATTCACTCACATCATTATAGACCTTTATAACCCTGGAGAGATCATAATCCACATGGAACGTGACATCCCTGTCACATACCTCATTGAGAGAGGATTTTTCATCGGGATAAAGATATGCCTTGATCCTTACTCTGTCAGCCATGAATTCATTTTCTGGCTTGCAGTAAGCACCGCTGCAAATAACTTCGATGTTATCTATTTTTATGTCATGCAGCGGAATCTCTATATAAACCCCGTGCCAGCATCCGGAGAAATGATAGTTTATCTTTTCAGTTACATGGACGGTTCCGTTTGAATAAATATGAATGCTCTCATCAGTTGATGCTAAAGAATACTCTCTTGCAGATACGGTAGAGAGAGATAACATTATAAGAATAAAGGCTATGAAAGCCCATACTGAAGTCGGTTTTTTATTGTATTGAAAACCGTATCTGGTTTTCAATGCTAAAAAATTCCATTGGAATTTTCTATTGTATTGCGACATTCGCATCAATGACTCTCCTTCCATCACTCGGGGATCGCATAACTCAGAAATGAACATTTGATGTTTAGGGTTTTAACCTGAATCAGAACTTAACCTTCGGAACCTCCCTCGCAACGCCCTCTATTTCAAACAGTTCTTCCCGCGTGAAGCCAAAAAGCGAGGCAATTATGTTGTTTGGGATCTGCTGGATCCGTATGTTATATTCCATAACGGAATCGTTGTAGAACTGGCGGGCGTAAGCGATCTTATTTTCGGTCCCGGATAATTCCTCCTGGAGCTGCATGAAATTCGTGCTTGCTTTAAGGTTAGGATACGATTCCGCAACCGCGAACATACTTTTTAGGGCGCCGGTCAGCATATTTTCCGCTTCCGCCTGCTTTGCAACCCCCTGTGCGTTTATCGCAGCCGTCCTTGCTTTCGTAACATTTTCAAAAACCTCCCTTTCATGCTTTGCATAACCCTTTACCGTTTCAATAAGGTTGGGTATAAGGTCGTATCTTCGCTTGAGTTGAACATCGATCTGCGCCCACGCGTTTTTCACCCTGCCCCTTAAAGTCACGAGCCCGTTGTAGATAAAAACAAACGCCAGTGCAAGGATAAACAACATTCCCAATACCAATATCGTGCCAATCCCAATGCCTATAATATCCATAATAATTATTGGATTTATATATAAATAAACTCTACGAAACTGGATTAAATCGACCAAAAATTTCGAATAAGAATGGCAAAATTTTTCTCAATACCTGACAACCTTCTTCCCCCTCCTTTGAGGTATTACCCTCTGCTTTCCTTCAAATTCCCTGTCCAGTTCTTTTCCTTCAAAAAACCTGTCAAGGAATACCGCTAACGCAGCCACCTCGGAATGCGGCTGGTTTCCAACCGCTATGTTATAATCAACCATCCCGTATATCTGGGGAGGAACCTTTTTTCCTCCGACGATAACCAGCACATTCTCCCTACCCAAAGGAAATTTAACGTCATTTATATTTATCCCATACATGGTCAGATGGATTTTGGTGCCGTCAAACCCCCCAACAAAACTTTTCCAGTTCTCTATAAATCTAACTCTAAACCCACCGCCCCAGTTTTCATTCACCTCGTCAATACCCTCCTTAACTCTCGAATCCCTACTATCCAGGACCAGCTCTTGCGCGCCGAATGCCCTCCCCACCAGGGCAATGTGGGTGCTGATCCGTTTATCCCTCTCGAACCTGTGCCCGAGTCTCAGAACAGTGACTTTCAATTTATTCATATTTTAATAATAATTAATAAAAGGATAAGGATGCGGCATTATTCCATATGGCTCAAAAAGCACGATTCCAGGGGAAATCAGATATTGAATGACCTGCAGAGTTATAAGAGAGAGGTTATGGAAATTAAAGATAAAATCTATGATAAAGACCTGATTCTTCCCATTGATGCCGAACAGGATCATGAAATAGACCCTGACTTTAGATTGTGTTTTGTGGACGGCGGCGAATCAAATAAAGAACTGCTTGGAGCAAGCGTTTACTTTATAAGGGCATCTGCGCTGCTTTGGAAGGACCAGACGGAGTTCATCAGGGACCTGGACATGGGGGTGATAGACTACGACGAGCATACGAAAGAAAGGGTTGAGCTGCTGAGGGGCGCCATGGAATTCGATGTTGCAATAAGATCCGTTGAATTAAAAACCCCACCCACCCACATATTTCTGGACGGCTCTCTGCACGTCAACGCAAAAAAAAGGCAGATCAAAGGCAGCGAATACGGGATGTACAGGAAAAAACTTGTGCGGTTAATGAAACTGTGCAGGGAAAAAGAGGTCTCCCTGGTCGGGGTTTCTGAGGACTCCACATCAAGATTATTTGCGCATTATATATCTGCTCTCTGCTACATAGAACTGCCTAAATTTATGACGGATTCCTCCATTTTAAGAATGCTGACAAAAGATAGGTGCGTGTGCTATAGAACGATCCAGTTCACCCCTTATTCCAAATTTGCATCCGAACTGGATGAGGACCTTGTGGTTTCCTTTCCAACGGTATACGTCCAGCCGACCCCCCTTTCCAACCCATTAAGGATCGATGTCCCGGAGTGGGAACAGAATTTTGACGGGATTATTAACCTGGTACTGAAACTTTCAAAGGGCTCAAGGTACTACGGCTATCCCCTCCCCCTTTATCTTGTGCACCTGGACGTGAAAATCGGGCCTAAACTCTCGGAATGGAACACCCGGCAGCTGATTCATTTCATCTCCCGGGAAGACCCTGATTTGTATGATGCGATACTGAGGAGCAGCAGGAAAGATATGAGGTTCTAAATTAAATCATTTCCTCAACCCCTGCCCCAAGTTCCAGAACATCCTCGCCAAGATATAAATTTAGTTTATCGTCATGGATTGTGAAATATATGTCAAGCCGCTTCTCTTTCCTGAGTTTCCAGGCAAGCATTTCCATATTTGTAACCTTTGCAACATAAAACCGGTCAATGTCTCTTATTTCCTTTCTCAGTTTATTTTTCCTGTTTTCAATTGCATTTTCGCTGTTGAAGAGATAAACGTCCGCATTCCTGTTTTTTCTAAGCACCCTGTCAAGTTCCTTAGCAGAAACGTCCTTGCATTCAATCCAGAACTTTATGTTGGATTTAAGCAGTGGATCATCAAAGATCACAAGATCGGGTTTATATTTCTGCAGAACAGATGTTTCAGGTTTTATTTCATACTCAAAAAAGTAAAGGTAAGCGATTAATTTAAGTGCGATATGCTCCTCGGTTTCCATTAAATCTTTAAAAAGGATTAATTTCTTTGATTTTCCGGTTTCTGATGCTATGTTGAATGTGTATTTCTTTTTCATTTCTTTAGAATCTTATCCTGTATTTCTTCTTAACCCTGTCTTCAGGGCGGGCAACAAGCAGTTTGCCGTCAACCCTCACAATAGTGCCCTCGGGGAGTGTTATATCCAGTGTAACACAATCCTTAGGTACCTTCTTTTCATTCCCCTCTGTCTCAATTGTCAGGGTGTTTCTCGTCTCATCAACCACCCTGCCTTTAATGTTTTTATAGCCCTCATGCGCGGCGTCGGATACTTCCGCGTAAAGCCCGATTAATTCATGCCGCAGTATGTTGTAGGGGGTTATCATTTTTTATATATTCAAAACAGAAATTAATAATTAAAAATGGGTGAGATCGTATACAGGAGAAAACTCTCCGCAGAGGAGGTAAATGAAGGCTTTTTGTTTATCACCAAAGAAGGACTTAAGCGCCTTCCTGCGGTTTCCGAAACCTTCAAAATCCGGATCAGCGACAGGGAATTTGAAGTTAAAATAGATGCCGGGCAGAAGATACATTTAAAGGAAATCACTGAGTTCCCCGGGTTGAAAAAGGGTGCGGAAATAGCGTTTGTTAAGGAGGCGGGTGAAGAGGGCAAATACTGGTTGTATGCGCTTACGAAGCAGCTGCCCTGACGGGTTTGATCCACCCTCCGCTTAACAATCTCTTCAACAATTTTTATATACAGGAATCTAACTAGGGTATTGCATTTCAATGCCATTCCATTTACTTCAGTAGAAAAGATGTTTTCAAAAATATTGTTCATTGAGCCGCCAAAAGACTACTGGTTTGTGATGGGAGAGTATGTCTCGCCGCCCACGGGATTGCTCATCCTGGCAGCATATATCGAGCAGGAAATCCCGGATATGGAAATAGAAATCCTTGACTGCCAGGCGCAAAGAAAAAATTGGAAGGACGTTGAGCGAACAGCGGAAACAGCGAAAATTGTTGATAAGGGTATTGTTACTGTTTTAGGCGGCTCGCATTTTACGTTTACTGCAGAGGAATCTCTCAATGACTTTCCAGAGATCGATTATATTGTCATGGGCGAGGGTGAAGTGACGCTGGTGGAATTAATCAAAACGCTAAGAACAGGGAAAAACCAGGGGGATGTAAAGGGGTTATCGTTCAAGCATAACGGAAAAATCATTCAAACACCACCCAGGCCGTTAATCGAAAACCTTGACGCTCTGCCATATCCCGCATACCATCTAGTTGAAAATGATATTAAAAGATATCATTTCTCCATGATGGCAGGTAAAAACACGAGATACATGATACTTGAGGGCGCAAGAGGCTGCGATCATAGATGCTCGTTTTGCACACAGTGGAAATACTGGAGGGGTATGTGGAGAACAAAATCAGCTAAACGGATCGCTGATGAAATAGAATATCTAAACGAAACCTACGGCGGCGTCTTCCTGTGGCTTACCGACGATAACTTTGACTATGAAAAACGGGCAAATGCGTTATGGCAGGAACTGCGGCACCGCAGTTGTAGAGAGGACATCATGCTGTTTTTACAGGCAAGAACCGATGATGTGGTTAAAAACCCCGCTATGGTGGCAAAGCTGCGGGATGTCGGCAACTACTGGGTTATGCTCGGCGTTGAAAATAATTCAAATTCAACTCTTAAAGAATTCAAAAAAGGAACAAATGTCCATGACGCGTATAAAGCAATAAAACTTTTGAATGACAACGGGATATTCTCGCATGCAATGTTCGTAATAGGCTCCAGGAAGGATACCGCTGAGTCTATTAAGCGGTTGAGGCGGTTCTCGCTCGATCTGGGTCCGGACTTTGCGATATATACCGCTCTCACGCCTTTCCCGGGTACGGAATATTATGACGCTGCAAGAAAAAACGGGTGGATAGAGGATGAAAATTATTCGCACTATGATATGGTGCATGCGATCATGCCCACTGAAACATTATCGCGAAGGGAAGTACAGGAGGAATTATACGGATGTTACCGGGCATTTTATGGCTCCATGACAAAAAACATAGCGGGAGTGTTTTCTAAAAACAAGCTTAAAAGAACGTTATATCGGCATATGGCCGGACAGAGTGTATTGAAAAAACTGGAGTATTTGATTTGAACCAAATGAAACCAAAAATGCGTGTAATGAGTTATATAATCCTCTCGATCACGGGAGCTGTATTGATCATAATAATGTCACTAAGTTCTTCAAATATGAACAATATCCCCTTTTTTGATAAACTGTTTGTAGGGGTGGTATTTATGTCAAGCTGCATATTGGGCATATCTTTTGCCTTAAGACCAAACTGGCTCAAAGGACTCGCAAAACGAGAAAGCAGTGACGTAAACAAAAGGCAAACCCGGACAACAGCGAGAAAAAGACAGGGCCATCATCCAGAATGTATGCGGTTTAAGGGCCATACAATTATTATAAAAAATAAAATTTTCTGTGCAGGCTGCCTTGGTTTGGCAACAGGGTCTATTATATCGATTTTCTTCATGGTTATCTATATATTTCTTTCCAGCGAAATATCCTCCAAAATCTTTCCGGTCCTTATTTTCCCAGGGATGATTCTTGTCGCGATCAATTACATGGAAACGGCGATTACCATGAGAAACGCAGCCCTGCACGTAATTTCAAATATATTCCTCGTGATCGGCTTCTTTTTTGTTGTCACGGGCATTCTTCAATTAACAGGCAGCATTATCTACGGTGTGTTTGGGATCATCATATCATTTCTCTGGCTGGATACAAGGATCCAACTCTCAAACTTTCGTCATGCAGGGATCTGTAAAGATTGCACTGAAGACTGTAAAGCGTATTGAACTCACGTTTGCTTTGTTATCATTCTTATGCCTGCGATTAGGATTGCGATACCGATTATAACCGGAATAATCCACCAGAACTCAACATCATAGACCCATTGGGGCAATCCTTGAATGTTTCTTAACCCGAACTCAAATATGATTCCCAGACCGATAAGAATAATTATCGCCCCCCAGATAATTGTGGATGTTCGCGATTTACCTGCACATTCTTCACATTCTTCACGCTCCTTTCTTTTAGCGCCCGTTAAAGAAGCGCCGCATTTACTGCAGAATTCTGCAGTATCATCATTCTGCTTTCCGCATTTTGAACAGTAGGGCATAATTTCACCTCCTTATTCATTTTAGTTATTATATTTATAAATTTTATATTTATAAATAAAAGTGAAAAATATAAAAAAATTTTTAACAGGGATTGTAATGTTGGTTGTTTTGTTGGCATCGGGATGTATTTCTGATCCTAACTGTATAAACGGTTCCGGTAACGTGGTCTCGGAAACAAGAACCGCCGACACGTTTCACAGTGTGGAAATGGAGTGCAGCGGTAATCTGTATGTAACGCAAACCTGGGAGTCAGGAGTGCGAGTCGAAACAGACGATAATATAATGCCGCTTTTAAAGACAGATGTTATAAACGGTGTACTTATCATAAAAAGAGGCGGAACCAGATGTTTGAGCCCCACGAAACTAAACATATATGTTTCTATGGATGATGTAAAACGATTATCTTTAAGCGGTTCGGGAAATATTATCGGCAGGTCCGAAATAACTTCCGACGACCTTGAGGTAAGTTTAAGCGGTTCGGGGGATATAGATCTGCAGGTGGATACAAAACGCCTTAAATCTGAAATTTCGGGCTCGGGGGAATCAAAATTTACAGGCAAAGCATCATCCCATGATGCGACAATAAGCGGTTCCGGAGATTTGAAAGCATACGATCTTGTAACAGAGAAATCGACAGTTCAAGTCACGGGTTCGGGAAAATCCGAAGTATTTGCCTCAGAAGAGTTAAATGTGAAGATCACAGGCAGCGGGGATGTGTACTACAAGGGTAACCCGGCGACGGTTAACAAGGAAATATTGGGATCCGGGGAACTGAAAAAGGCAGACTAAAATACAGAATATACCGGGATGCTCCAGAGTTTCTAGATTTTATTTAAAATTTCCTTAACAAGTCTTTCATAGTTTGACCCCGGAGCAACCTTCTTTATGATCCCGTAGTTATTCAATATTTCTTTTCTAAAGAATTCTCCCTCAACCCCGGCATCCATTTTCGTATATGCTGTGATACATTCCAGGGCCAGAGATTTTGCTCTATTAAATAAAAAACTTTCATTGAATTCTTTATTAATCCCGGAAAAAATAACATCGGACGATATTAACGCAGCGTCCTCATCCTCCCTTATACCAGAAACTTCTGCACCCATGTATGCCGCAGCACCCTCCAAGACCGGGTAATCGCCCCCATGAGTTACCTTTCTATAACTCAATTTCTCCTTTTCAAATATCGCCTTGTAAAACAATTCGACATCATCAACAAAATTAACCACAAATATCCTGCTGTTTAAAACATTTTTATATGTTTTTGAGGTCTTGTAGAGTTTCAACACAATTTTTTCATGGTCGGGGGTTGAGATGCCGATCGGGGCAGAATGCGGCTCTTCATTCCATGTTGTTACGATGGTTTCATATATCCAGTTTTTGTTTAGTTTGGTTAAGGGATTCATTTTTTTGTTTGTTGTAATTCTTTGAGGGCGGATGTTTTTGGTCTTACATATTTGTTTTCATAATAGAACCAACAAAACTTTCAAAATTTATTGTTTTTTGAAAGATTTGAAAGCTTTAATGTTCTTCCATTCTCATCATAACTTTTTGTTGTTATACTAAATACAAAAAATACAACTTATAGAGTTTTTTGTATATCTTATTTGCTCCCACCCGGATTTTTGGTTGAGCAGGTTTGGAGATACTTCGTGCGGGAATATTTTCATTCTCCTCCATCTCCTTTGCAAGTTCATCAAACCCCGGAATATCCGCATACACCAGATACCTTACACTTTTATTTTCAAACATTCTCGAATTATTATTCATTCCGATTTCTTCAGATTGCATTCAAGCTCCGATTCAATCTTTTCTATTGTTGGGAGACTTGCTTTCAACTCGTCTGGTACCTGGGCAACTATCTTATATTCCGACACACCGATTGGTTTGGTCATATCTCTTAGAGCATATTCTGCAATTATTCTATTTTTTGTTTTGCATAATATAATCCCTATTGAGGGATTGTCCCGTCTTGTTTTTAAAACATCATCCAGTACCGAGAGATAAAAATTAATTTTACCTGCATATTCTGGCTTAAAGTCACCGGTCTTCAATTCTACGGCAACATAACACCTTAATTTTAAATGGTAAAACAAGAGGTCGATATAATATCATTTTTATCAACCTCTATGTGATATTGACTGCCAACAAAAGCAAAACCAACGCCAAGTTCAAGCAAAAACTTTGTGATCTGTTTTGTGAGCTGACTTTCTATCTCCTTTTCTCTTGCGTCTTCGCCGATAGTTAAAAAATCAAAAACATAAGGGTCTTTAAGCATATCCGTTGCCAGATCAGATTGTGGTTTTTGCAGTGTTAAGTCAAAATTTGTTGTTTTCTTTTCCAGTGCCTGCCTCCCATAAAGATTAGATTCTATCTGGTGAACCAAAACATTTCTTGACCAGCCGTTTTCAATTGTTTTGTTAATATACCATATCCTTTCTTCATCACCTTTAATCTTGTCAATCAATATACAATTATGAAACCATGGGATTTGTGCAGCAACCTGCTGCACAATTTCAAAATCAGGATAGGTTTTAGCAAACTTTTGCATATATTTTAAATTTCTGACTGAAAACCCTTTCATTTCAGGAAAACTCATTCTTAAATCTCTTGATAAGTTATCAATTATTTTGGCTCCCCACCCCTCTTTCTCATGTTTTTCAAGTATGCTTTTCCCGATTTCCCAGTAGAGAATAACAAGTTCCCTGTTAACAGATAATACTGCTCTTTGCCGGGCGGATTGTATTTTCTGTTTTAAATCATTGATTAATTCTGCATAACTTTCGTTGCCCTCCTCGGATTTCATATCCATCTCCTTGAAATTTATTTTTATTTTAAAAAATAAAAAGTTCTACAAAAGATACGACAAGAATGCGGCTCTTTATTCCGGGTTGTAACTATGGTTTCATATATCCAGTTTTTGTTTAGTTTGGTTAAGGGATTCATTTTTTCTGCCTTTATCTGCCGCCTTTCAGCCTCTCAACCTCTTTATCCAATTCCTTAACCTTCCTTTTCAGCATCCTGATTTCCTCGTCCTTAACTATTAACTTCTTTGTCATCTTCCCCACATGCTCAACCCACCACTGGTTCTGCCTTCCGACCTTCTCGTGAAATAATTTACCGTCTGCCTTTAAAGCCATCAAATGAGCGGTTGTGGAATACCAGTTCAAACCCACTGCCTTTGCGATCTGCCCGGTTGTTCTCGGAAACGTTTGATGCACAAAGTAATCTAGTATCTCCTTTCTTATCTCCTCCGTGGTTCTTCTCTTTCGTTTTGACATAGTCAATTAAGTATTTACAAGAATTAGTTTAAAAATACTTTTTATATTCAAAGGTCTAAATATTAATTAGTTTAAAAATACTAAAAATGAGAAAATACAGAAAAATATGGTACCGGGATAATAAAGGGGATGTTAGATGCGTGGAGCCCCCTGCTTACTATGTCGAAGATGAGGGGGAAGTGATAAGGATAGAATGGGAAGATTCGATACAGGAAATCCCTAAGAATAGGATCATAGAAGATGTTGAATATGAAGATGAATGTTTTATCTCCACTGCTGTGTACGGGACACGCTCGGAAAAGCAGCTCGATGTGCTCAGGGATTTCAGGGATGATGTGATGAAGACAAATTTTATTGGAAAATTGCTTTTGGGGTATTATTACAAGATAGGTCCGGGCATAGCGGATAAAATCGCAGACGATGAAAATGCAAAGAAAAAACTTCGCAGTCTCATTGATCTGGGTGTTTCCGTGATAGAGCAGAGAAATAAAGCAAGCGGGCACTTAAAGTTCCTTTACGGCATCGTGGGTATCGGGCTTTACTGTATCGTATGTTTTGCCGCAAAGATTATTACCCTCTAATCAATCCCATATCGACAAACCTTGTGTGCTCGCCCCGCAGATAATATGCTCCAGGACCCTTACCCCCACCAACCCGCACGCTCTGATCAGGTGATCCGTCGCCTTAATGTCATCATCCGCAGGCTATGTTTCGCCGCTCGGACGGCTGTGCACGAAGATCACCTCCGGCAGATTCACCGACTATTTCTCTTATGACTTCCCCCGGGCTCACAACGCTTGAGGCTAAATTTCCTTTTGAAAGAGTTATGCCTGTTTTGTATCCAGCGATTCTGATTTAAAAAACCATATACAAAAATTCGGTTTTTTCCATACTTCACGTAATCAATATCAAACACCCGGGAAATGATCATAAGAGGATGGCAACAACACCTGCGATACAACCCGTAACTGGAATGATGTCGGAACAACCGGCTGCACGTATTCCTACACGTAATAACGAATAAATTGATATCTGGTTACGGATGGAAAAGTTGACGGGCACATAAAGAATTTATTAAGCCAAAATATAATTCAGTTATCTTATTGATAATTATCCGTTTTATTAATATGAACCCCCTATATTAATATTATACGCTCAGATTTCTGATAATTCAAAATGCTTACGACAAAGGACTTGATGGTCAAGAACCCTCTTTACTGCAACCCGGACGACTCTCTGGAGCAGGTTAATAAGTTCATGTGCAAACACCAAGTGGCTCATTTGCCTGTCGTTGAAAAAAATAAGGTTATCGGAATGGTGGCTTTAAAGGACATACTAAATAATTCTTTCGCCTCTGGCTTTGATCTGGATGCCTTAAAACGGGCCCATGTCAGGGATGTTATGCTTTCCGACCCGGTTCTTGTGAAAGAAAACGCAGAATTTAAAGATTTGATTACGCTAATGCTCAAAAAGGGAGCGGAATGTGTCCCGGTTGTCGATGATGAAATGCACCTGCTCGGACTCATGGGGAGAAAAGAAGTTTTGGAGGGAACCGTGACGGCGATTAAGGATTACGAATAATCATAAACATACATATTAGTATACAAAAAAGGTAAAAATGCTAACCGCAAAGGAAATAATGATTAAAGATCCGCTGTATTGCGGCCCAATGGACCCCATATCCTATACCAATAAGTTAATGTGCAAGCATCATATAGGGCATATGCCCGTCGTCAACGAAGAAAAAAAGGTTGTTGGAATCGTAGCGTTAAGGGATTTGAATATGTACTCCCTCGCATTCAGCCAGGGGCTGGGGGGAATGAGGACAACCTGTGTCAAGGATGTTATGATCGCCAGACCGTGGACGGTGAAGGAGTATGTAAAATTTAAGGATATACTTAATTTGATAGTTGAAAGACACGTAAAGGGTCTTCCGGTGGTTAACGATAAAATGGAATTGGTTGGGTTTATATGCAGAATGGAGGTTTTGAAGGGGATGATGATGTTTATGGATAAGAATGGAAGTTTTTTAAAGTAAATATTTATTTATATATGATCTAATTTATAAAAAATGAAGAAGGTATGTAAAACTGGAATCGGGGGCAAGGGAGAGGTCAAGGGTAAAGAAGTAGATGTTCTGGATGAGATTATTGGGGGGGGGATTCCCGAGGGACACACTGTGCTTTTAGCTGGCAGCTCCGGAACGGGAAAGACAATATTGGCCCAGGAGTTTTTGTTTAACGGAACAAAGCTCAAGGATAAGGGATTGTATGTTTCTCTATCCGAAACTGCGGAAAGGATGGAAAAGAACATAGAGGATTTTAGATTTTATGATAAAAAATTAATTGATGCAGGAGATATAACAATTTTGGACATAAAGGAGATAGCGGAGTTAAAGCAGATATCTTTTCCGCCAAAGCCGGGACTTGATCCGAATCTTGTTCTCTCTGCAATAAGGGAAAATATCGCGATCAACGGGGCAAGGAGAGTTGTTATAGATTCTATAACCGCGCTGTGCCAAAATATAGGGGATGAGGATAAGATCAGGGAATTTTTATATGAGCTGGAATCCACCCTGGCAGTATTGGGATGCACCACCCTGCTTATCTCCGAGATCGCACCACAACAATTCATATACAGCAGATTCGGCATTGAAGAGTATATATCGGATGGTATCATTTTGTTGATGGAGCATGAAAGAAGCGGGGAGTTAATGAGAACCCTGCAGGTTATAAAAATGAGGGGCACGGGTCATTCAAGAACAAAGCAGGCTATGAAGATAACCCTGGATGGAATAAAATTGGCCCAGTTGATAGAGTAAAAACATAATTTTTATTTTTATTTTTAAATAAGTAATACTCATTAGATGAATTTGATTTGAGACCCCTTATTTTGATCATTGAGCAGGTCAACACGACTGCAGATTTAAATTTAACGATGATCCGGGGCACATTCAATAAAAAATTTGCATAGCAAATTTTTTAGCATTTAGAAAGTAGATATACTTTCTAAATACAATAAAAAACAACCCTCTGAAAGGTTGGTTACCAGGCACGATAGAGTGTACTTCAAGGGAAAAAATCACATGCAAATTTTGATTGATTTATGAAATGAATTGATCTCATTGAAAATTAACATGTTGAATTTTCAATAAAATAAAAAATTGCAATGCAACTTTATGTAATTTGAAATGTTTTTAGCATTTTATAAAGAAAAATCATGTTTTTAGAAAAATTTTAATCGAGAATAAATAATGGCTTTCTTGGAATTCAATGATATTAAGAAAATAGTAAAAGAGAACAATCCCGGGGGTAAGGTAACTAAGGTTGATTTAGAAGGACCCAAAGTGGTGCTTTACACGGACGACCTGCCGTTTTTTATAGACTCTGATGAGATCAAGAGCCTGGTGAATCTGCTGAAGAAACGAGTTATTCTGAGATCAAACGCTAATGCTTTAATGCCGCCGGATGAAGCAAAATCGGAAATAGAAAAGATATTGCCAGATGATGCCGTGGTTAAGGAGATAGTATTTGACGACTATTTCAGGGAGGTAATTATTGAGGCAGAAAAGTTGGGGTTGGTGATCGGAAGAAAAAGTGAAACTCTAAACAAAATAATAAAAGCAACTGGCTGGCAGGTAAAGTTGTTAAGAACGCCCCCCATTCAGTCAGATATAATAGATAGTGTCAGGAAAATCATACTGAACAGCAGCAAAGAAAGACAAAAAATTTTAAAATCCGTAGGTAAACAAATTTATAGAAAACCGGATGCTTCGTGCGATTGGGTCAGAGTAACCCCCCTGGGGGGAGCAAGACAGGTTGGAAGATCCTGTTTTTTGATTCAAACCCCTGAAAGCAATGTGCTTTTAGATTGCGGAATAAACCCGGCGGGATCTGAAACAAATAGATTTCCAGACTTCAGGGCATCGGATCTGGCTATTAACAAATTGGATTCCGTTATTATATCGCATTCGCATCTTGACCATATGGGGTTTCTGCCCTACCTTTATAAATACGGTTATGATGGACCGGTTTATTGCACCGAACCCACAAGGGATTTAATGACCATGCTGCAGATAGATGCTGTTGAGATAGGCGAAAAAGAGAATAATGAACTCCCATTTTCGTCAAATGAAGTAAAAGAGATGGTAAAACATACAATTCCCCTGGATTACGAGGAAGTCGCCGATATAACGCCGGATATGAGATTGACCCTGTACGATGCAGGGCATATCCTCGGATCATCGATAATTCACCTCCACATAGGGGACGGCTTGCATAACATTGTCTATACAGGGGATATAAAATTCGGCAGCACGAAACTTCTTGAGCCCGCAAACTTTCGCTTTCCGAGGGTAGAAACATTGATCATGGAGGGTACTTACGGCGGCAGATATGATGCCCAGCCTAATAGGAGAGATGCAGAGAACCTGCTGCTCATTCATCTGAAGAATGCGCTCTCTAACAATGGAAAAGTACTGATTCCCGTTTTTGCTGTAGGCAGATCGCAGGAAGTTCTGATGGTTCTCGAGAGTTTTTATAGGTTTAATAAAATAAGCCCCGAAATACCTGTATACCTGGACGGCATGATCTGGGAGGCGACCGCCATACATACGACATACTTAGAACACTTAAATGAAAGATTGCGCAAAAGGATTTTTAATGGCTATAATCCGTTTTTGACAGAAAATTTTAAGAATGTGAAGCACGGGGACAGGGAAAAGATTATGAAGAGTAAAGACCCATGCATAATACTTGCTACATCCGGTATGATGACGGGCGGCCCGGTTATTGAATACTTCAAAAACTTTGCAGAAGATGAAAAGAATATGCTGTTGTTTGTGGGATATCAAGCCGAAGGCTCCATGGGTAAGAGAATACAAAACGGACTCGTTGAAATCCCGATAGATGTTGGCGGCAAAACGAAATCTTTGAATGTAAAGATGAAAGTAGAGACAGTTGACGGGTTTTCCGGGCACGCTGATAGAAGACAATTGCTTGGATATGCAAAAAAAATAGATCCAAAGCCAAAAAGAGTACTGGTTGTGCACGGTGAAAGCGAGAAGTGCATGAATCTTGCCATGACCCTCTACTCAATGTTCGGTTTTGAATCAACCGCCCCACAGAACCTTGACACAGTCAGGCTGATTTAGATTTTTTTCTTATCATAAGGAAAGTAAAAAGTATGAATAAAACCGCAACGACAATTATAATTACCTGCAATAATTCTGTTTTATCCTCCTGTTGAATATCTTTCTTTATTTCGTTTGTTGAAGTAATCTCACGTTCGATTTCGTTTGTTAGGGGGCTGGATGCACTCCCCCCTATTTCACGGCTTCCGTAACCCGGGTTTTTCTCGGCTTCAACCGTATCATTCTCCCCGGCGCTTTCAATTTCTTCTGCATTACCCTCGATCCCATCATGCTCTTGAGCTTGTATGTTTATTTCCCGCCCCGGGATAGAGACAATAAGACTCATCGCATTATTATCTTCATTTTCTTCAAGGATATTGTCATAGGGGTCCGCTCTTAATTGAATCGCATATTTTCCAGGCGCAGGATTCCATTCTAACTCCGCAGCATCCTCGGATTTTGATTTAAGCAGGGGGATGATTGAGGAATCGATGATGTAACCGTCCGCTAACAGGTCTATCTTTACATTTTTTGCATCCTTTACCCCGGTGTTTCTTATCAGCCCTGTTACCGTTACCTTTTCACAAATAGAATAGTTAACCTTCTTGACGGCCAGATCCGGATGTGATTCTCTATACGCGTGCGAACCGCCTCCGGATTGTGAACTTCCGGAAGTTGAATCCCCGGACGATGAACCTCCCCCCGAATCGCCCCCTTGGCCGCCTGAGCCTCCCGAACCGCATCCGCATCCGCCGCTAACCGCTCCACAGCACAACACAAAAACCGAAATCAAAAAAACCAAAATTTTCAATCCTCCCGGCATTTTTATCTCCACTATAGATATTGTTTTAGCAGTAAATAAATATATCAATAAGAACTCTACAGTCTATGGCTGTGTACCATAAGCTTTATTACCCTTATAAACGGGTGAACCAGCCAACTCAAAAAAATAGCCGCTAATATGCTGAAAAGTATTAGACCCAAAGTTCCCAATGCCAGCTCACCGGCAACAATAAGCAGTACTACTATCACCGGGACAGCAAATACGGCTAGTACCGGGATGACTTTCCATGAGTTCTTTTCTCCAAAATAACCAACCACCGCGCATCCAATCATTGCAGCAATAATAATCAATACGTCACTTCCAAAAAAACCGAGAAATCCCATCCCTGCCCCGGCAGCCATACGGAAATACGGGGCAAACGCAAGCACAAGTATCATTTTCAGGTAACTACTGATACTTCCGGATATCTCCCCTATGAATATTGCCAAAAGACCAATTACTACGGGAACTATGTAGATTGCTCTATGCTCAAACATTTCATGTAAGTCCATCTTCAAGTGCATTTACATTTATATTATAAAAATTTCATAAATAAAAAAAACAATAATATACTAAATATTTTTCCATTTTTATAACTTTTTTATTAAAATATAACTTTTTTAGAAAATAGATATCGGATTCAATATAAAAAAATGCCACAATCTAATAATTAAATTAAGTTTAATTTCAAAGAATATTGCCCGTTAGGTAATAAATACTATAAAATAAATCTTTTCTGGAAAAATAAAACCAGAATTCTAAACAATGGCTGCCATAATCTAAAGTTTAAGCGATAATAAGTATATGTTCTCAGCAAGTCGATTTGTCCTTTCGTTTTCAAAAAAGATTTTTAATAATTTTGCGAAAAATCAAAAATTTCTTTTCTGATTCAAAAAAGACAGAATTTTTCAAATTCTCCGTTTTTAATTGAAATAAAAAATAGGGATTAATGCAGATGGCTATTTAGATAGAAATTCCTTTAATTCAGATGTTTAGCAACCCTTTCCTTAAGTTCATTGCCCCATTCCAACGCCATCTCATCCGTTATCTTACTCTCCTTTAACAATTCACCTGCAAGTTTAAACATCAATCTTTCAGATAAATGCTCCCTCAATGCTCTGCAAACTATTTCATTTGCTTCACTTTCCCCAAGTTCTTTAAATCCGATTTCCAGTTCTTCGGGAATCTTAACAACTACTTCAGGCATTTTTAATGATAATTGATATGAAAATATAAATATTGTGAGTTGAATTTGAAAGGAGGGGGGGGTTTTTGGTTAACTGAGGGTGAATTTACTATTCCAAAAGGCGTCTGGATAAATGTAGCGAATCGTAAATCCTCTGTTATGCACCCCTAATAGAGGCGAGCGACCGTAGAGAGCAAATGGTCCGCTGGAGGTGTTGCCAAGAAACTATTTAAGATAAACATATTCTTTTGTTATGGGATCTATGGCTATTTTCTCTCCTGTAAGGTTTGCATTATATCCGGGATAGCCATATTTCCCAGCTGTTGCATCGAGAACTATGCATCTTTGGTTATCTACTTCATAGTATGTTATTTTTTGATCCTTAAGAAGTTCATAAGCAGAATAATAGAAATAAAATTTTATATTTAAATTAACTGTAGTGTCCTTATTGTAAAAGGCGTCCCAATTTTCATTCTCTAAAATCAACCCCCCATAGGTCGCCAAGCCATCACATGAATCACTTATTCTTAGAACATTTTGTTTTTGGCATGAGGGATAATTTTTAAACGCCTTGCCTTTGGACATTAAGTCATAATCGATTTTTGATGGAACTACATAAATTGTTAGCGGTTGGGATGAAGACACATCATACTTTATGTTCATATACTCAATTGGTGAAGTAAATTCAGAGCCATCGCCACCATAATAAATCATATTTCTCTCCTTTAAAACAAAGGTTTGTTGTTTTTGTATCACAACAAAAAGATTTCCATCTTCTATAACTACATTCATATCTCCTTTTTGACCGAAATCTTCTGAAACTTGAGTTATTATAGATTCCTCAACATATTGCCATATATCTTCAGTATCTACACCACATGCCAAAGAATACGCATGGTCTTCTGTAAAAACAATATAGGTTTTTATCCCAAGGTTCTCTAAAAGAGAGATAATTAAAATTGTCAAATCTTCACAATCTCCCCCCCTTATCTTCATTGTTTCGGAAGGAGATTGAATAAATTCTTCACTCCTTGGATCGCTATAATACTTGCAATTTTCTACAACATATCGATATAATTTATTGACCTGACATTCCTTATCTCCAGATGGACAAGCACTAACAATTGAAGCAGCTTGTGCTCTAAGGTTTATATCCTCTAAAACAATTTTACCTATGTATGGTTCTGCTCTTTGGATAACAGGGTCGGTGATAACTTCTGTTTTAGATGGTTGTGTGGGAATTGGTTTTGTTTCTTCTGTTTTAGTGCTTTCTTCTGGCTGTTTTATTTGTTCATCATTATCACAGATTTTATTATCATTTGCATCTAAGCAACATTCACCAGATTTATATTCATAATACGGTTTGTTGCATTTAACTTCTTGCTTTTTTTCATCACCAATGCATCCACTTATAAATACAATACTAATAACCAACATTGTCATCACTCCAAGAGTTAAATGTTTTTGTTTTTCCATTGTAAATGCCACCTTTTGGATGAAATCCTTATTAGTTCTCCCTTGTTAAATCATTATCCCCTATTAAAATATAAACCTCAAATATCCCTCAATACACCATCAAGTTCCTCTAAATTCTTTACCTCGATCAACTCGTCTTTGCAGGAATCCACCGCCACATCAGGGTCCTTTAAGCCGTGCCCCGTGGTTATGCAGACAATGGTTTCGTCTTTATCAATATCTTCCTGCTCAATCAACTTGATCAAGCCAGCAATTGATGCGGCAGAAGCGGGCTCGACAAATATGCCCTCCTTTCTTGCCAGCAGTTTCTGCGCTTCAAGGATCTCGGGATCAGTAACGGATTCCGCCAATCCTTTCGAGTCACGGATTGCCCTTATCGCCTTCAGCCAGCTCACAGGGCTGCCGATTCTTATTGCCGATGCTATGGTTTCCGGATTCTTCACAGGTTTCAAAACATCCAGGTTTTCCTTGAACAACTCCACCATGGGCATAGCACCCTCCGCCTGAATTCCCGTCATCTTCGGCAGTTGGCTGATAATCCCCAGATCGATGTATTCTGAAAAACCCTTCCAGATCGCTGAAATATTGCCCGCGTTTCCTACCGGCAAAACAACCCTGTCCGGCACCCCGTCCAATTGATCAAAAATCTCGAACGCTATTGTTTTCTGTCCTTCAAGGCGGTACGGGTTTATTGAGTTAAGCAGATAAAAACCATATTTGTCGCAGGCATCCATCACCATCTCCAGGGCATCGTCAAAATTTCCCTTTATTGCCAGCACCTTTGCCCCATAAATCAACGCCTGGGATAATTTTCCATACGCTATTTTGCCTGCGGGTATAATAACCATACAGGTAATTCCCGATCTTGCGGCATAAGCAGCCAATGATGCGGATGTATTGCCGGTTGAAGCGCACGCCACCGCTTTTACTTTGAACTCAACCGCCTTTGAAACCCCAACGGTCATCCCGCGGTCTTTAAACGAGCCGGTTGGGTTCTCACCCTCGTTCTTGACCCACAGATTCTTTATCCCAAATTTCCGGCCCAGGCGATCGCATTTGTAGAGTGAAGTTCCCCCTTCATTCAAACTTACGTTCTTCTCAACAGGAAGCAGTTCCCTGTACCTCCACACCCCTAACCTGCGGTTTCTTGCCCGCTCCAGATCAAACCCTGCGCCATCAAGATCATATCGGACCTCTAAAAGCCCGCTGCAATCGCACTGATAGCGAACTCCTTCATCGTAATCTTTCCCGCAGGAGATGCAATGTAGTTTGCGCACCATAGTTTATCTTCTGTTTATTCTTTAAGAATATTAATAAAAAAAATTTAGAAAAACATCAAAACAGCAGGGATAACCTTTGGGGTTTGGAACAATGGCAGCAAAAAGGATTCTTATATCCGGGATCGTGCAGGGGGTGGGCTTTAGACCGTTTATCTACAAACTGGCAAAGAAGTATGAGTTGGGGGGATGGGTTAAAAATCTGGGCGATGCCGGGGTTGAGATCGTTATAGAAGGCAAGGGAGCAGACATTAAAAACTTTATAGATTCAATAGAAGCGGAATCCCCGCCGAATGCAGAGGTTGAAAGTTTGAGTGTTGAAGATTCAGGGGGTGAATTTAAAGGATTCAAAATAATAAAAAGCGGCGGTTACGGCTCAACGGGGGTGATTCCGGCAGATAACGCGATATGCGAGAGTTGCTTAAAGGAGATTTTTGAGCAGGGAAACAGGCGGCATCACTACCCGTTTACATCCTGCACGGACTGCGGGTCAAGATTTTCAACGACAAAGAAACTTCCTTACGACCGCCAAAATACCTCCTTTTCCAGATTTCCGATGTGCAAGAAATGTTCGCATGAGTATGATGACCCAGCAGATAGGAGATTTCATCACCAGGGTAATGTTTGTCCGGAATGCGGTCCCCGCTATACCTCCAATATAAAGGATGCGGCAGATGTAATAATAAAAAACGGGGTCATAGCGATAAAGGGTTTAACTGGGATCCATATCGCTTGCAGAACGACAGATGATGATGTTCTGAAAAGGTTAAGAAAGGGTTTGCGAAGGCCGGGGCAGCCATTTGCAATCATGGCCCAGGATATTGAAGCGGTGGAGGGGTTTGCAGATGTCTCAAAAAAAGAAAGAGAAATGCTGGTCTCCCCCCAGCGCCCGATAGTCATTTTAAATAAAAGCGGGGATTACTGGCTTTCTGAATTTATCGCTCCCGGGCTGCATAACGTCGGAGTGATGCTGCCTTACGCGGGAATCCATCATTTAATTTTTGAGAATATAGATGAGCCATTGGTTATGACATCTGCAAACTTTCCCGGAGAGCCGATGTTCATATCGAATAAAGCGGTTGAGAACTTGAGGGATATAGCGGACATTTTTTTGCTGCATGATCTGGGCATACAAAGGTGCGATGATTCCATCATCCGCTTCATTTCTGCCCCGGTGTTTCTTCGCAGATCACGGGGATTTGTTCCTAAACCAATAGATTTACCTTTTACTTCAGAAAAGGTTGTACTGGCAGCGGGTGCGGAATTAAACACAACGGCATGCTTAATAAAAAAGGATAGGGCTTACCTCACCCAGTACATCGGAAACACATCAAAATTCAAAACCCTGGGTTATTTAAAGGAATCTATTGGTAATCTACTCAAAATTACAGATACAAATTATGAGAAAGTAGATGTGGTCGCGTGCGATCTCCATCCTAACTTTAACACCACTCGTTTAGCAGAAGAAATCTCGGGAAAATACAACACAGAGATTGTAAGTGTGCAGCACCACTATGCCCACCTTGCATCATTACTCGCAGAATATGATCAAAAAGAGATTATATGCATTTCAGTGGATGGGGTGGGTTATGGAACGGATGGGAAGGCATGGGGTGGGGAGATTTTGCTTGGGGATTATAAAGGATTTAAGCGATCGGGGCATTTAAAGCAGCAGAGAATGCCCGGCGGGGACCTTACCGCTGTATATCCATTAAGAATGCTCGCAGGAATCTTGTATGATTCCTGTTCTTCTGAAGATTTATACGATTTTTTATTGAATTTTAAGGATAAATTTAAGCATAAAGAGAAGGAAATCGAAATTATTGTTCAGCAGTTAGAAAAAAACATCAATGTTGCTGGAACGACATCCTGCGGCAGGGTCTTGGATGCCATATCCGCTTTGCTTGGCATCTGTTATGAAAGAACTTATGAGGGTGAGCCGGCGATTAAACTGGAAAGTAAAGCATACTATGGCAAGCCAAAATTCGAATTTCCAATTGTCATTAAAGATAACATACTTGACACAACAAAGATAATTGAAAGAGCGGCGGAGTTAGAGTTAAAGAAAGAAAAAGTTGAAGATATTGCCGCCTCCGCACAATCTGCGATTGCCGAGGGTTTAGCGGAGATTGCGGTAAGGATCGCGAAAAAAAATAACATCGGGATTATTGGTTTGAGCGGCGGCGTGGGATACAATGAGACGATCGTGAATGTTATCAAAAAGAAAGTGGAAGAAAATAATCTAGAATTCCTCACACATTCCAAAATCCCCTGCGGCGACGGAGGAATATCATTCGGACAGGGGGTTGTCGGAGCGAATAGTTAGCAAACCCTCGGCACCGGATCGCCTAAAGGTTTTTCAAGAATCCTTTTTCCGCCGATTATGGTATTCAAGATCACTCTGCCTTTGTTTTCCTTCGTTACTTTGCCGATAATGGATGCATCCTTCCCCAGCCTGTTTTTTTTCATAATTTCAAGTGCTTTTTCGGCATCTTTCTGGGGGACACCGATAATGACTTTACCTTCATTTGCCACTTCCAGGGGGTCAATGCCTAGCATCTCCGATGCCGCTCTAACACCCCCTGCAATTGGGATTTTCTCCTCCTCAATCTCTACTCCAACTTTAGATTTTTCAGCAAATTCATTCAAGGCATTTGCCAGCCCGCCCCTTGTCGGATCCTTTGCAACATGAATCTCCATACCCTCGTTAATCAACTCCTTTATCAGGGGATATATGGATGCGCAATCCGAGACTAACCTGGTCTCAAACTCCAGACCTTCACGCTCGGAAAGGATTGCTATCCCATGGTCTCCCACGGTGCCGTTTATGATTATTTTATCGCCAACTTTCAAACCGGAATCCAGAATTATCTTCTCTGCAAATCCTACCCCTGTGGTTGTGATGGTAATCCCGAGTTTGCTTTCGACAACCTTTGTGTCCCCGGTAACGATGGGGACATTTTCATTTACTGAGACATCATTCATGGATTTCATAATCCTCTCTAAATCCCCTATAGGAAAGCCCTCTGATATTATTAGGGCAGAAGAGATCGCCAACGGACAAGCACCCACCACAGCCAGGTCATTTATCGTTCCGCAAACAGATAATTTCCCGATGTCGCCCCCCTTGAAGAAAACCGGCTCCACTGTATATGAATCCGTCGTGAAAACCAAATTTTCATCCCCGAATTTTATTACCGCTGCATCATCCAGTGAATCCAAGCCGATGCCGTCTTTGGTTTTTATATTCTTTAAATTCTTCACGATCACCTTTGAGAGCAGTTCCTGCATCGCCTTTCCGCCACCGCCGTCAGAGAGTTTTATGCGTTTCATCTTTTAAAGTTACCATTAGTTATCAAAATATAAACATTTTTTGATAACTCGTGATAAGAATAAATATTTATTCAGCAATAATTTTCTTTAAGATCAACTCCCTGCCCCCCAAAACTTCAACCTTTGCCTTACATTCCGGACACCTGAGCAGGGGAGCGTTATGCAGTGGGTTAATTTCAGGATCAAGCGTGCTCACATGCCCGCTTGCGCATTTTACTTTTACCGGAATCTTCTTGATGTCAACTTCCATCCCCTCTGCAATCGTATCTTTTGATAAAACTTCAAGCCCGAATCTTAACTGCTCCGGATTGACCATCAGCAATCCCCCGACATCTAAATAAATCTTCTTAACCTTTGAAGCGTTATTATTCTTTGCCGCTCCTACTGCACTTTCAAGAATGCTTGCCGCCAAAGATAATTCATGCATTTTAAAACTTAAATTTCCCGCCGTATCTGTGCCATATTGCGCAGCTGCCTTCATTTGAAACCATACACGCCCCAACCGGGTGCTCCGGGTTACATGCTCTGCAGAAAAGTTTGCATTCATCCGGGTAGATCAAACCTTTAAGCACATCCCCGCATCTGCATCCCTCTGGAATATCAATGGATTTTTCAATCTTAATATCGAATTTCTTTCTTGCATTGAAATCAGAGAATTCTTTCTTCAACTCAAGCCCGGATTTCGGGATCACTGGAAACCCTCTCCACGCGACATCACATATATCAAAAATCTCGCCAAGCAATCGCTGCGCTTTCAAATTACCTTCATATCTTACAACCCTCGAGTATTCATTTCTCACAGAGAAATCTTCGTTCTCGATCATCTCCAGAAGCATAACAATTCCAAAGAGAACATCCAGCGGCTCAAAGCCGGCAATTACCTGCGGCACCCCGTATTTTTCACTTAAAGGTTCATATGCTTTAACCCCGATGATGGTTGAAACATGCCCGGGGTCAATGAAGCCGTCAATCTTTATCTCCCCCGGGGAAAGCAGTGCGTCCATTGCCGGCGGGATTATGCGGTGGCATGAAAGAACTGAAAAATTTTCCGGTAGATCGTCATTCAAGACGGCTGCGGTGGATGGAGCGGTTGTTTCAAATCCAATGCCTATGTGCACAACCTCCTTATCCGTGCTCTTGGCGATCTTCACGGCATCGGAAATTGAATAAACAACCCTGACATCCTTCCCCCCGGCTTTAACGTCCCTCAAAGACTTACCTCTGCTTCCAGGGACCTTTAGCAAGTCGCCGAATGTTGTGATTATCGCAGAGTCTGCAAGCGCATGGGCTTCATCAATCTCCTTAGCGGTTGTGACGCAGACAGGACATCCGGGGCCAGATATTACCTCGATCCCCTCAGGCAGTAAACTCCTGATGCCGTATCTTGTTATGGTGTCCTCGTGGGTGCCGCAGACGTGCATAAACTTGAACTTCTTATCCCCCGCAAGTTCCTTGATCTTTTTTGATGCATTCAATGCCAATTCTTTATCTCTGAAACTCACATTCATTTTATTTTTCCTCTTCAACAACATCGGCTTGTTTGACCGCTTCATCAATCTTATCCTCATACCCTGGAATGATTGAGTTCACCCAGTTAAAAACCGTTTCTGCAAGTTTCAACGCTTCTTGATAATCTTCTTCCGAGACAGGCTCTGCTAACCCGGGGTAACGGGTATGAACAGCATAACGAGTAAGAATTACAGCGCCCTTCAAATTATCCGGAATTTCAATTCCTGTTTTGGAAATTAAATCAAAAAGTACATCAATGTCGTGTTTCCAGGGGAATTCTACATCAAGGCTCACAAGTAAAGATTTTAGTGATTTTTCTACACACTGTTGGGCATCAAAACATAGGTCTTCGTAGAGAACATCTTGCGAAATTCTACCTGCCTTCAACCTCTCCATGTTGCTTTTTGCCCTCTTTATCCAATCATCCACAAGTTCTTTATTTTTCATAAATCGTCCTCCCGTATTTTGCTATTTCATGATAAATTAAAAACTTATTTTCCTTTAGTTCCTTAAATCTTTCCAGTGTTTCAACAATTATATCCACGGGAACTCCTATACCAAAAAGTTTTAGATAAATTCTCTTTTCAAGATTACTCCTCCTGGCTACATCGGATTTCAAAACACATATATCATAATCACTCCCTTCTATGCCTTCTCCTTTTGCTCTTGAGCCAAAAAGAATGATTTTATCTGGATCAACTTCCTCTACAATCCTTTCAATTATTTTCTTTAAGTATTTCATCCTCTCCTCTCTTTAGATATATCCCCATTAATATTATATTACGATAAAAAAAATTAAACTTCTCCTCCAACCTTGCTCAAATACTCCTCCCAGTACTTTAAAGTTTCCATAGCAGCTTCCTCATCCATAACCTCTATCGCATAGCCAACATGGACGATAACCCAATCTCCAATATCTGCGTCAACCAGATCAAGCCGTACCTTTCTCTTCGTTTCTCCAAAGTCAACCAATGCCTCGTTTCCTTCAATGCTCAAGATTTTTGCCGGGATTGCCAAGCACATTTTTTATTTAGTTACTTAACTTTTCTATTAAATCAATTATCCTGTTTGCAACCTTCGCTACAGAAGCGCCCACCTCTTTTGAAAGCTCCAGACCGGGCTTTATATCCCCCGGCTCGCATCCTATCAAAAATACCCTGTCAGGCAGGCAGTTTATCTTTTTCGCAAAAATTATCATCTCCTCAAGCCCGGACTCGTGAAAACTGAACGAAAACAGATCCCGCAGCGCATCCACATCCTCCCTGACATCATCCTTCTTTATTTCAAACTCGTATATCGTTCCCGGCTTCCCGCCCTTCCTTATCGCATCCACGAAGATCACGGCATCATAATCGCACAGGTCATTAGCAATGGTTAAACTCGCGGTGCCGAAATCACCTGACTCGACGTTATCAGGCAGTTCATTACCCAGAAATTCCAGAACATGCTGTGCAAAGCCGTCATCGCCCATAATCCTGTTCCCTATCCCGCAGACCAGTATTCTTTTCATTGAAAAAGAAATTAGAAAAATAAAGAAAAATAGAAAAGAAATTCAGCAGAGTGCGGGTCCGACTTCAGTCTTCTTTTTCAACCCCCTGCCGTCATATACGTGTATCGCGCACGCCAGACAGGGATCAAAACTTCGGATTGTGCGGACAACATCCAGACCGTCAAATGTTCCTTTTTCGGTTATCGGCGTTCCAATAATTGCTTCTTCATAGGGCCCCGGTCTTCCTTCGGGGTCCCTGGGGGAAGCATTCCATGTTGTTGGTGCTATAACCTGGTACTTGTGGGTTTTCCCGTCCTTCATTATGCACCAGTGCGCAACAGCCCCTCGCATCGCCTCATTTAACCCGCAGCCGACCCCGTCTTTTGGTCTCCTGTATTTGTTCCAGACCTTCACGTTACCTGCCTTAACCGCTCCCAGCGCTGCCAGCACCTGGTTGTAGCCCACATACGCGGAATACGCATGGAAGTATGCTCTCGCCCTTATCCTCTCCAGCGCATTTATCTTATCTGGGATTTTCCACTCGACATCCAGTTCCCCGGGAACTTTCGCACCCATGATGTTTGATCTCGGGAGTGTGAACTTAATGCTTTTGCCGGTGGACTCATCCACTTTTTTTGATAGTGAGGTTACATACATTCGTGCCATCGGTCCGACCTCTACAACATAACTGTCGCCGTTAGCCACCCATCTCGGGGTTTTCAGCCAGGTATATTTTCCATCCCACTGCTTAGACGGCCCCGGTTTGGGTTCTGTTTGCTCGTTCCATGGATGGTTCTTATCCAATGGATTCCCAAGCGGGTCTTCACTCATCTCCACACCATCCCAGTCATCATAGTAAGAATGGTTCACATACTCTCTCACCCCTAAATTCAACTCCACCAGATCATTGGTTAGAAGATCTCCCTTTGAAACAACACCAGGGGTTATTGCCCTTTTCTCTCCCCATGAACTCATGTCGCTGTAACTGGCGTTGTATGCGCCCAGGTCCTCGTAACATCCGAAACTTAATAGATCAGCGTCCCTTACCCCCACATCATCATAATACGGCAGCATGAAATCTATCAGGTCATCAAACACTGCTATAAACTCCTTGGTGAATGCCACGTGCTTGAAGAGCATACTTGCGAACTGTTCAAGAACTGTTGCGGATATGGTTCTTCCCATACCCCCCGGAACAAATGAATGGACATGAGGGTGCTTTCCCGCAACAAGACATGCCATCTTCCTTCCAAGTTTTGACATTTCCAGTGCCTTAAGCCACAATGACCCCGTTATGGGGGTTAATCCCCTGCTTATGTCACCTATTGTCGCATAGCCGTGGGAGTCCGCATGCTCTGCCCTGGTTTCATCTGCTTCCTTCAATACTCCCGGGTCATATTTCTTCAAAATTCCCTCGGAATAATCCGGCCCCTCAAGAATTGCACAGCCAAGTGGTGAGTCGTAAAGTTCCTCGGCAATGAGCGTAAAGTTCCTCAATGCTATTCCCACTGGCGGGGGCGAAGCGTTATAGCACATATCAACACATTCCACGCTCGCCGTCGCGTGCGGTAAAGGACAAACCCCGCAAATACGCTGCGTGATCCATATTGCATCAGCCGGCTCCCTGTCTTTGAGTATGACCTCAAAGCCGCGGAACATGGTGGCATAAGAATGCGCATCCGTATATTTTTTCCCGGCTTCATCCGCTTTCGCATGTACTGCTAAATGCCCCTCAATTCGCGTTAAGGGCTCTATGGTTATTTCCTTTCCTTTGGTTTCTGCTGCCATTTTTGATTTTTTTGATAAAACTTTTTTTTAAAAAGTTTTGAATTAGATCGATCTGGGAACTAACCTGCCGATTAACGCGGAAATCTTTCCTTTAATATCCCCGAATGTCTCCCTTGCATATACGATTCCAGGTGCTTTCCTCAGGAACGGTCCGAACGGCGCATCCGGGAATTCCGGCTCCGTGCAGCCTATGCACAGCCCGCCTACAGTCGGGCAGCCGCCGACGCCTTCCACAAAACCCCGTCTTGGAACATCGCAGTGCGATATAGGGCCCTTGCATCCGAGCATTCCCATACACCCTGCGTCGCCAAACTCCCGGGAATAGTCACCTTCCGCGTAATGTCCCGCTCTCGGGCATGTTTCGTGTGCTTTTTCGCCGTACAGGAATACAGGTCTGTTGTGTTCATCCAGTTCCGGGACAGGCAGTGCTCCTCTCGCGGTTAAGACAAGATGCCCAAGTGCTTCGATCATGTACTCGCCGTGTGGCGGGCATCCCGAAACATTTATCACTGGCAAACCCAGTGCGCTCTTATAATCCCTGCCGAGAAACTCAAGCACGCTTTTTGCCCCGGTTGGATTTGGCTTGCCGTGAGGTATTCCGCCGAAGGATGCGCATGTCCCGACTGCTACCACAACCCCTGCTCTTTCTGCCAGTTTTGAAAGCACATCATTTAAGGTGAGCATTTTTCCTTCCAGATCCCCTATGCCGCAGTAATAACCTCCTGTCTTGCTTGCTTTGTCTTCATCAGGCACCGCTCCTTCAATCACCAGGACAATCGGATCATATTTTCCTTCCTCCGCATCCTTTAAAATCCTTGCGGCTTCCTCACCCCACGGCAGCATCAGCGTCGGGTGATACACAAGGTTTATTCCCTCGATCTGCGGCATGAATCCGGTCAAGACATCAACGATACTCGGATGCGTTCCTCCTGTAAGGGAGACCGTGCATCCGGTACATCCCTGGCCCTGGAGCCATATAACATTTAATTCATCGGCCATTTTTAATTTTTTAGAATTTTTATATCAGTAGTATGTTAATTATAGTTAATATATAAATAAAAATAAATATACTATTTTCTGAAAACGAAAAGAAATCCTTATTTTTCGGCAAAAATACCAAAAATCTTTTTTGAAAACGAAAGGATAAATCGACTCGCTTAGAACATATATTTATTATGGATTAAACTTTAGATTATGGCAGCCATAATTTATAATTCTGGTTTTATTTTTCCATAAAAGCTTTATTTTTAGGATTTATTACCGAATCGGCAATATTCTTTGAAATTAAAGTTGATTGGATTGTTAGATTGCGGCATTTTTTGGTGTTGAATCCCTTATTTATTTTCTCAAAAAGGTAAATTTAAAAAAATAATTTAAAAAATGGAAAAATTTAAAAAAATATGATTGTTTTTTTATTTCTATTTTCTTGTTTTATATGTATAGCAACTATAATGCGGCAAGTATTTAAAATGGCAAGTTCAGGTAACATTCCCCTGTGTGAACTAACGGGGGAACATAATTGTCTGCTGGAAGAAACAGGTAAATGCCCCATTGAAGAGGCAGCGAATTTGATCGGGAAAAAATGGACGATTCTGATATTGAGGGAACTGCTTAAAGATAAGAAAAGATTTAATGAAATTCAAAAATCCCTGGGTAGGATAGGTCCAAGGGTGCTGTCGAGCAGGTTGGATGAACTGGAGGAAAACGGGATTGTCAAGAGAGTAGCGTATGCGGAAGTTCCCGTGAGGGTTGAATATTCGTTAACGGAGAGGGGAGGGGATTTAAGAGATGTGGTTGTGGGTATGTCAGAGTGGTGGAGGAAATGGAACGGGAATGGAGATAAAAACTCAAAAAATAAATTTCAGCAGATATAACGCCAAAACAATCAATACCGCGCCCGTCAAAAGTTTCATCACCGCAGTGTTCTTCTTTACAAACCCGCCTAACCGCCGGGATGTGGTGCCTCCATAAACCGCTGTAAAGATCAAGATCAGGGGGAGGATAAAAAGGATATTGTATAGAACAAAATACGGGAGTGCTTCCAATATGCCGCATGCATGCATTGATGTGACAACAACCAGGTATATCAACCCCGTGCACGGGAGTTCAAACGCGGCAACAAGGAATCCTATGGCGGCGGTCGCTAAGACCATATTTCGCGAGCGAACGCCATCTCTGATTAACTTATTCGTAATTTTTCTAAGCCTGTCAGGCATCTTAATCTTCGTTTCTTCGGATCTTCCGCCCCTTGTAACGTATGCTTCATAGAAACTGAAAATCCCGATCAATAACGCAAATATACCGATACATGCTCTGATTATATCAGATATATCATGCAAGGCGCCCATAATGCTCAACAAGACCAGCCCGATCGCAAGATATGCCGCAAACACCGCCGCAACATATACTCCCCCCGCAAGTATTATCGTTCCCCTGTCTCTCCCGACCGCCGTCAAATAGGAGATGAAGAAGATGAGGACAGCAAACGCGCAGGGGTTAATGCCGTCAATCAAACCCGCAATAATCACCAGCGGCAGCGGTAAAGGATCGCATATCTTTCCACCCGCGCATTGTAACTCCGCAGGGCAATTGCCGCTTTGCGCACAATCCTCCACCAGACACTCCAGATCAGACATGACCTCACTGCCTGAAAGAAAAGTATCCCCCAAAATCACAACAGGTACTTTATTGCCTGCATCATACCCCGTATACCCAAACCAGCAGGAGAAGTCCGCTCCCTCGCACTTTGGTGTTTTATTGTAGTATTTTGCACATTGAAGCAAGATAACCGCATTCGTTGTATTGGTGACGTCATACTCTATTACCTCCAACTCGTATTCATCTTTTAGTTCATTGATAAACTCTGCCGCTCTATCGCACTCGGGACACCGGGTTGTGAAATAATGAATTCTGACCGGGTTTATATGGCTTTCAAGTTTTACTGTAAACTTTCTCTCGATCGTAGAGTTGCCGTTCTCGTTTACTGCCGCGACAATGAGCGTATAGTTGCCGGGGTCAAAGATAATGATCTTATTTTTTTTGTTATTATATTTTTTTTCTGAAAAATCAAAATCAAAAGAATAATTATAAAGAATAACATTCCCCCTGTAAACCGCCCCATAAACCTCCGAGGCATTTGTTGCGTTTACGAGAACCTCCATGCCTTCAGCACACCCGCATTTGCACACCGTTGGTATGTCCGGGGCAGTTTCAACGGCGTTTATTGCGGGCATGCTCTTCTCCGGCTCGCGGACAAAAACGGATGCGTTACGGATGTCCTTATACAAAAATGCTTCCGCAATTATTTTAATCCTGTATTCCCCCGCCAGATTTGCAAGAAATTTATTCTCTTTCATCAGGTCTATCTTCTCTTCCTTTCCGTCCGGTTTTGAGATTAAGGCATACAAACCGGCAACATCACCGCTCGCAACCGCATCGATCCCCACCTCTTCACCCAAGGTTGCGTTTTCCGGAATCGAAACATTCTCTATTTCCGGCTTTTTCAGGGGACATTCGCATCCGCCTTTAGAAATGCATCCGTCAACAGCCTCTTCAACCTTACCCCGGTTGATATCTTCCCCATCCAGGACCTGGCCGTCGATAAAGATAAAAGGATAATATATCCCATACTGCTCACACTTTTTCTCCAGAAAATTTCTTAATTCAAGATTTGTTTTGTTGTACGCAAATTCAAACTTTTGTATCTTTAAGGTATCATATTTGCTTTCCAGCCCGGGCAGATAATTATTTATCGCCTCAATGCAGTGACCGCATTCGTTGCTGTAAAAGAAATAAATGCAGACTTCTCCATCGTCTGCGGACGCAATCGATATGCTCATCCCTATGATCAAAAGTATCGCAAATATCCTTCCCATATTCTTTTTAATTATAAAGCCCCAACAATAAGAACGGTTCCTAAGATAACCATAACTATTCCGGTAAGTAAATGCATTCTTCTTTTATTTCTCTGCCTCCACATTTCCATCCCGCCCGTTCTTTTAACACCAAAATATACCATAAACACGACAATAAGCATTGGCAGAACGAACGCGAGGTTGTAAAGTGCGAGTATTACAACCCCGAGTATAAAAGGAATATCCATGGTGGACATCATACCCACGACGGAAGCATAAATCGTCACGGCGCACGGCGCCAAAAAGAAACTTATAACAACCCCCGCTGCGAATGCGCCCCTGACGCTTGTAACTTTCCCGATAACCTTTGTAACCCTGCTATCCCATGATTTGGGAATCCCCATCGTAAACCCGAGAGAGCCGTAACTTAAATAATCCTTTAAATTCAGAACCCCTATTGCAAGTGCAAACAGCCCGATTATTTTTTTAAATAACCCGACAGTTCCCGTACCAACAACTAATTCTTTCAGTACATGAAACATTCCAACCCCCGTTAAAAAATACATAAGATAGATTCCCGCGATAAACGAAAGCCCGACTTTTAGTGCTTCTTTATGATCCATTTTCGTTTTAGACAAAACAGATGCGATTAAAAATATTAAAATCCCGAGGGCGCATACATTTAACGCATCGGCAATTGCGGCACCTATTATCATGGCAATTAAAAGCGCACCCATGGTCGGCGGCTCGGGCGGGTTTACATCATCGCCCGGCACGGTAACGCATGCGCATCCTTCAGCGATGCATGTCCTGATCATATCCTCGAATTTTTCTTCTATTTCTTTATCGCCAACGAGCGCGTAATTGCTTATTATGACCATCGGAACGCTCGCGGAAACATTATAGCAGCTTGCACAAAGTATGCATGTACCCGGATCCTCCACTGCATTAATCTCTGTTATGTCCAGGTCATATCTTGACCGCAGTTCATTTATAATCGGCTTTACATTTTCACAGTGGGGACAGTCTTTTTTATAAAAATATAACACACGGATTTCACCATCGCATTTCCCGACATTATATGTTTTGCACTCCTGTGCCGTATCGGCGACAGTAATATTCGATGTATTATCCAAATACGAAAATTCATCCCCTTCTGCTGTGCCTGCGATTAAAAATATAAATAAAATTAACCAAATGTTCCTCATATAAATAAATTTTCGATATAAATTAATTAATCTAATTCAAATAGATTATTCCAATAATGAAGATGACCTCACCTGAGAAACAATCCATCATAGAGCACCTGGAAGAACTGAGAAGGTGTTTAATCATTTGCATAGTCGCGGTTTTTGTTTTCTCCAGCATAGCATTCATGCTTTTCAGCGAGGATGTGATACTTAAGATGGAGATTGACCTGCTCGACAAGTATGAGGGGGTAAAGGTTATTGCCACATCCTTTATGGAAGCGATTATGGTGAGATTTAAGGTATCCATGTTTTTTGGTATTTATTTTTCACTTCCTGTGATCATGTATCAATTCTTTAGGTTTGTGATGCCCGCCCTGTATGCAAATGAAAGAAAAAGTATGTTGATAATCCTCCCTGCATCGCTTATCCTGTTCACTCTCGGAGCATTGTTTGCTTATGCTGTATTGTTGCCGGTGATAGTGAAATTTTTGATCGGCTTTACATTTCCAATCGCCGAGCCATATTTAAAATTAACTGAACTCATCTCCTTTATAGCGTTGTTTACATTTATGATGGGGGTAATATTCCAATGGCCTCTCATAACTGCCGTGCTTTCAAATTTCGGAGTCGTGTCCCCGAAAACATGGAGCGAGAAAAGAAGGCATGCTATAGTTGTATGCTTCATTGTTGGAGCATTCATAACAGACCCGACACTTGTAAGCCAGATTTTGGTTGCGATACCAATGATAATACTCTATGAGATAGGAATAATTACAGCGAAGGTTGTCTGGAGGGGGTAATTATTTATTTTGATTATAAAAAACAAACACAACGAAAATTTTGAAAATTTTTATATGCGTGGTATAAGAAAGGTGCGTTATTACATAAAACAGAAATTAGATTGATTTTAGGAAATTTATCAATTCCTTAAAATCCGTGTGACTCAAATCCCAGTAGTTTTTAACAATTCCATATGCCATGCCATAAGCAATTTCAGGCATAATTGCTAAATATGCTTGAGCTTTTGCTTTATCTTCATTCTTGGGTTTTTCTTTTATTGCAGTATCGGAATTAACTGCCTCTATGAATTTATCAACTTGTTTCATTGCAGGGTTGTTTTTTTGGCTTAAAACACACAAAGTTTCCATCATACCTTTATCTTTATTATTGGGCATAATAAAATATGCGACAGCAGGGTTGCTTGAAGAAAATTCTTTTGGATTGCTCGAAGCTTTCAGTGCACGATTTATAGTGTGCTCAATAGATTCTTTTGAATTTCGATAGCTATTATCCGCATCTAAAATGGCTGCTACCCTCCGTACATTATTAAATCCTGAAAAAAGCCGAATGTCTGGAAATTTATTTTTAAATTCTCCTTTACTCCCTATATCCCAAACCTGAATATCAGATATCCCTAACTTTTCTAATAATCTCTCAAAAAACCATTTATCATCCTTGCCTTCAACGGCGATAATTTTTTCTTTCTCAAAAGAAATCGGGGCATTAGAATAAACCATTTTATCTCATTTCCCAATTACTTTCAACAAAAGACCTTATCTTTTCTTGTGAAAAATAGATTGATTTATGTTGTTTGCCATCGGTTTCAATTCTATAAAGACTGCCTTTTGTCTTACCTCTAAGAACATTTGAAAATGCCCTTATGTTCTCAATTGAATGAGTTGCTGCAATGATTTGAACATTATATTTTTCGGAGGTTTTTGCTATTGCATTCCAAAGTATTTCTTGAGACTTAAAATGAAGCCCATTCTCAATCTCGTCTATCAAAACCACTCCATCTTTTGTATCCATAATCGCGAGAACCACGGCTAATATTTTAACCATGCCGTCCCCCATTAACTGGAGCGGCACTAGATTATCAAGGCCCAAATCGACATAAACTATTCCTCCTTGTCCAAGAGCAATGTCTTTTAAATTTGGCTCGATGTTTTTTAAGATATCAATTACTTGGCTCTTTTCTTTTCTTCTTTGAATATTATCAAACCTATCAGATAGGTCGTTTTTTGTTCTATCAGATATAAAAATTCCTTTCCTTAATTCTTTATAATCCTTCGCAAGATTTATAACCAAAGGATGCTCTCCTTTTTCTAAATCAACCCAAATTTCAGACTTAATCTTTTTCTTATCCCTATTTGATATTGTTGCTTCCAAGATCAGGCCATTTATTTCAGGTGTGGAAGTTGATGAAGTACCTACTCCATTTCGGTCTTTTATGGTTTGCATAAACAGGGTGTGTGGTTTGATTTTCAGATTTCTTTTAGATTTATCATCAAATTCGGCATCCAGAATTATTGTATTATCCAAATTTAGATCTCTAAAGAAGCTTTTCCAGGAAACATCCCCAATTAGATCAAAAAATCGAAATGAGTTGATTTTTAAGGGTAGTTGGGAATTGCTTACTCCAACAAGTAAAAATAATGATTCCAATATAGTTGTTTTCCCGGAATTATTCGCACCTACAACTAAGTTTAGCTTAGACATATCTTTTAATTTTAAACCGCCAATTCCTCTGAAATCTGAAATATTCAGTTCTTTAAACATTTTTATAAATAATAGATTATCTTAATAAATCTTTTGAGTTACAAATGCCCCCTGCCATTTTGACAATATGAGACATCAAACCGTAACTTTAACCATTTTTAGGAATATGTCTTTGTCTAAAGCCAAAAACACACTCTTGCGATACTTTTTTTACCTTACACGCCTTTATAATCCTATTACTAAAATTAGTAATATGAAAACTCAAAAAATAATGCCCAATTATGAGCTAAAACAGTTGCCAGAGAATCCATAACTGAATTTCTGATAAAACCTATTACGAAAAATGGGCATAGTTACGGATCAAAAGTGGAGGTATCTGTCCATAGGACTTCCCACAGTCCCTGATCTTAATTAGCAAGCAACCCAAAAAATGAATATAAATCGGTTATATCAGAACTTTTATAGATAACACTCATTTCTTACTCCTCTCAACCAATTCCTTTCTCAATTCCTCATCGCTCTTACCCTCGACATCTATTCCTGCTTCTTTGGCCATTGACCTGACTTCAGACCCCGACTTACTTTTTTCTGTCTCTTCCTCCTCCGGCTTCGTTATATCCTTCAACCCCCTCTTAAACTCCGTCACAGCAGATCCTATGCTCCTTGCTAACTCAGGAAGTTTCCTTGCTCCAAACAAAAGCAGAATTATAATTAATATCGCTAAAATCTGCAATGGTCCTATATTCCCGAGGATAAGCGGCATAAACATGGTCGTTATTTTTCTAATTCATTATATTTTAAAATAAAAAGAAAATAAAAAGAAAATAAAAAAATTTAAGCAGTGGTTGTTTTCGGGCGGATTGACAGCAAACCCAGGCATACTACCCCCAGTGCGATCACTAAATAAAAGGTAAATATTCTCAGCGGTATAATACTCTGTGCAATCGACTGCGGCAGTGAAATGCCCATTGTTACCATAAATATGAGCAGTCCGGTAAGGCATAATAACGCCGCCGCTATCATCCCCGCCCAAAACGCAAAACTTGCTATGCCGCTGTATTTCCCCCACGATTTTGTCATCAACGCATAAATGATGTACACCACAAATACCGCCCCAAGCAAAAAGGAGAATATCTTTATCGCTCCGCTTGCTATCGCATCTCCGCCAAAAATATAGTGAGGCACGCTAAGCACCGTCACTATCCCCACGCATATTGCCAAAGCCCATAATAACATATCGTTTGTATCCATTTTTATTCTTCACCCCCAGATGATTTTACTTTTTCTTTCCTACTTTTGAATGCATGCAAAGCCGCCAGTCCGACTCCCCCGGCAACCGCCACCACCCCTAAAGGATGCGCTATCGCTTCAAGTAAAGACGGAAGCCCGTGAATTTGTGCTTTCTCCAGCCCTATCTGCTCAAACGGCACGTCAGACACGTAGATCACAGAGGAATCATATTCCCTCCCCCCGCCATATACATACGAGAAGTTGCCGGCGTAAGCAAGCATATCATCCCGGTCCCCAAACTTAACTGCTTTCGCAGGGCATGCCTTAACACACGCCGGCTCCAACGCCGGACTCTGGGTTATGCGGTCGTAACACAACGTACATTTCTGGATCGTCTCTTCACCGTCATTGAATACTGGCACCCCGAAAGGACACGCCTCTATGCACAATTTCACGCCCTCGCACTTGTTCTTATCCACGACCACCGCTCCGTTATCATACTTCGTTATTGCGCTCGCTGGGCAGTTTTTCACGCACATCGGCTCATCGCAGTGCATGCACTGCTTCTTGTAAAAGTTTTTTGGATCCTTCTCCTTTAAGACAGTCCATTCATCGGTACTTAATGCCCATGCGCCATTGCTTGCAGCATAAGCTGCCCTTATTTGATCCGCTGTCTTGCCAACAGTATGCGGCTCCAATTTATTCCAATTCTCGCACGCCGTAATGCAAGACCTGCACTCCGTGCATCTCGTCAAATCAATCAATTTGGCTTTCATTTTTTCATATTTTTTTATTTTTGATCAAACTTTTTCTAAAAGTTTGTTGATCATGCTTTTTCCACATTACACAAACATGCCTTATACTCCGGGATGTTGGCGTTCGGGTCTCTCGCATCCACGGTCAGTAAATTCGCACTCGGTCCCGTGCACAATCCCTTGTCCCCCCAGTGCCACGGTATTGAAACCACCTGCTTCTGCGGGTTATCCCAGCCGTCCATCCTGCCGTCAACTCTCGCTGGAATGATTATTCCCGCGGGATGGCGGGCAGATGTGACCTTCACCTTGTCGCCGTTCTTAACCCCGAGTTTATCGGCAAGCGTTTTACTCATCGCGCAGTAAGGTTCCGGCTCAAGTTCACAAAGCCAGGGGAGGTTTCTTGTTTTCTGCCCGGCCAGGTGATGCTCAAGCAGTCGGTGCGTTGTTAAAACAATCGGGTATTTACTTTTATCCCCAACTACATTATAGCCGGTGTCGATCAAGTCCTGTACACCCCTGTACCTCGGATACTTGGAATTCAACTCAGGCATCGGCGTCTCTGCGGGTTCCTTATGCGTTGGAATCGGCCCGTCAACGACTCTTGGTGCGTAAATCAACCCCTTCTTCTCCGTTGTTATGAAATCAAAGTTACTGCCTCCTGGACCTCCCTGACCATCCCAGTTCTCATTGTGGTATAAAATTCTCTGGTTTACGGGCCAGCACCAGCCCCAGTCGGGGTACGTTGTTCCCAATCCTCCGGGATCGGTTCCTCTTCTCTTTGCAAGAACCTCCCCAGTATTCCAGTCATACTGTCCGCGGTAAAGTCTGTTACAGAGATCCATCTCCTTGTAAACTTCTATTGCAGCCGACTCAAGTTCAGCGCCTGTAAGTGTGTTGGTGTCAGGATCGGTGGAGGGATCAAATCCATACCTATTCCATGCCTTATCCCATGAACTTCCCTTGATATTTTCATCATGAAGCAGTGCTCCTTTATCCGACAGTTTCCTTGCAACCCTCAGCACAACCTCCAGGTCGGATTTGCACTCATACATCGGGTCAATTGCCTGGTAGCACCACTGCACAACCCGCGGCGAGTTCGTCTGCGAACCCGTTTTTTCTGAGAACGTGCATGCCGGAAGAAGTATTGTTATTGATCCTTCTTTTCTTTCCACTGCAGCGGTTTCCGGCTCAAACAAATCCGAGACGATCAAGACATCCAGATTCTTTAAACCCGCTTTCGTGTCATTCAGGTTGGGATTTGCAACCATCGGATTCTCGCCAAGCGCCCAGAATGCTTTAACGCTTCCGTCTTTCATTGCCCTAAACATTGGAACGACACTTAAGCCAACACCCTGGGCCATCTGGTCTTCCCTTATGCACCAGTAATTCAATATCGCCAGCATCCCTCTCTTCCTGCTGCACCAGCTGTTATACTGCATCCATTTCCCTTTCATCGGGTCAGAAACAGGGGTTGTTATGTCTGCTACGAATTCGTCATAACCAGGCTCGGGTCCTTCACCTGTCCAGCCGCCGCTACAGCTGCCGAAAAAACTCTTCCAGTCCTGACCTTTGCCCCTCACATTAATGTAACCGGGCCATATATGAGCCAGAGCACACATATCCGTTGAGCCCTGGACATTGTTGTGCCCTCTCAACGCGTTAATTCCCCCTCCCGGGCGTCCGGCATTTCCAAGTAAAAGCTGCAGGGTAGCGTAATTTCTTATATACTGAACTCCTACGGTATGCTGCGTTGAACCCATTGAATAAATGATTGTCGCGCAATTCTTTATTTCCGTGCCGTTCACAACTCTCGTTCCCTGGCTTTCGTCACTGAACATTTTCGCGGCTTCTTCGATCTTCGCTGCCGGAACCCATGTTATCTTCTCTGCCTCTTCAAATGTGTACGGCGCCACAGTTTCCTTTAGAATGTTAAACGCTGTATCAGGATGCCCTTCCAAACCGTCTGCTTTCTTGTATTTACCTTTTACCTGCACCTCCTTATATACGGGATTTCCTTCAGCATCTGTTTTTGGAATTTCCTTCTCAACCATCACGGGGTTTCCTTCATCGTCAAGTACGGGATTCCCGGCTTCATCCAGCTCTTGCTCCTCGATCATCTCCGTGTCCTGCACGGTTTCCGTTTCCAGAACAAAAGCATTTGCATAATCTCCCGCAGCGTGTTTTGCTCTATCAACGATGAACGGCGCAACCGTCCTTTCCATCAGGAACTTTTCGTCATATTTTTTGTTGTCAATAACATACTTTATTATCGCTCCAATCAACGCTATATCAGTTCCGGGACGGTGCTGCATAAACAGGTCCGCCTTTGCTGCTGATTTCGTAAGCCGCGGATCCGCACATATAATTTTTGCTCCGTTTTTATCCCTTGCTTCCATGATATGCTGCATTGCTATCGGATGGCATTCCACGGTGTTAGAGCCGATAATGAATGCGCACTTCGTGTTCTGCATGTCTGTCCAGTGGTTTGTCATCGCCCCAAAGCCGAAGGAGTTCACAAGGGCCGCGACAGTGGAGGCATGGCATTCCCTTGCCTGGTGCTCAATGTTGTTTGTCCCTAAAAGCCTCACCAGTTTTTGAAATGAATAGACCTCTTCATTCAATACTGCTGCGCTGCCCATAAAAGCCAGTGCATCCGGTCCGTGATTTTCCTTCACCTTTGCGAGTTCATCGGCAATGGTGGTTATCGCTTCACCCCATGTTATTTCCTGCCAGCCGCCGTTCCCTGTTCTTTTCATCGGTTTCTTTATCCGCAAATCGTTGTTTATCAATTGTATGTGGGCAGTTCCCTTACTGCACAAACTTCCGTTGTTTATAGGGTTCTCGGGATCGCCTTCAACATGCACGACCTTGCCGTCCTTAACGTAATAAACCAACCCGCAGCCAACAGCACAGTACTGACACACAGAAAGCACTTTTTCGCCTTCTATTTTAGGTGATGTGCCCGCACTTTTTGTCTTAACATCCGCCTGGGCGGTTCCCATTGCAATAGCAGACCCGGCAGCGGCAGCCCCCCCGATTTTCAAGAATTCACGCCTCGTAACCCCAGAATTTATTTCATTTTTAGCCATTTTTTATTTTATTGATAGTTATTATATGAATGATAGTTAATGTACATAATCAATTATTTTTGAATATTAAAATATATATATAAAAGCAAAACTAAAAATTACATTTTTTTGCAAAATTGAGCAATTTCTTTTTTGAATCAAAAAAATGTGGATCGGGTTCATTCCATTGCCTCCAGAACCAGTTCGGTAATGTCCAGAACCTTCAACTTCTCTTTTTCTTTCATTGCCGCCGTCCTTATATTTCTCTTGCATGTCTGGCATGCCGAAATTACCGTATCCGCGCCCGTTTCCTTTATCTGTAGGATTTTTTGTCTCGAAATTTCTGTTGAAAGGTCGGGGCTTGTTATTCCCAGGTTTCCCCCGGCTCCGCAGCATACGCATTCTTCTTTGTTGTCCACAAGTTCTTTAAATGATATTCCGGGGATATTTTCTATTATTTTACGGGGCGCGTCGTATATGCCCGAATTCCTCCCCAAGTCGCACGGGTCGTGGTAGGTTACATTGCCCTCGAAACCTTTAAATTTTATTTTGTTGTCTTTTATCAGCCCTTCAATAAATTCCGTGGAATGCAGAACCCTGAAATTCATCCGGATGTCCCCCTCTTTCAAAATTTCCTTGTATTCCTCTTTAAAAACTCTGTAGCATCCAGGGCATGTTGTAACAAGAGTTTTGGCGCCTGTTTTATTAATCAACTCTACATTATGCGTTATTTGTTTTTCCGCATCACCCGGAAACCCGGAAAGCATCTGAGGAAACCCGCAGCACCATTCGCCGCCGCCTAAAATCGTGAAATCAATTCCTGCTTTATCCATTATCCGGGCAAAAGACTGCGGGATTGTGTTTGTTGCGGGGAATAAGGAGGCAACGCACCCGACAAAGTAGCAAACATCCGCCTTTTCCTTTATCAATTCCTGGGATACGTCCCGCACTCTCCTTGTCCATCTCAGTCGGTCTTCGCCCGGGGAATCCGTGATATTATGTGATTTATTTAATATATCGTTGAATTTCACCAATGAATCAAGTGTGTCCGATGATGCCCCTTTACGCAGATCAAGCCACATCTTCGTGAGGTCTATGTCCGTCTGGCATACCTCTTTACACGCGCCGCAGAGTGCGCACTGGAATAGTTTGTCTAAAAATTCCGGGTCTTTCACCGTTAAACCCCGCCTCAAAAGCGTGAGCTTCCCGCGGGGTGATACGGACTCCCATCTATCTTTGTTGAAGTTGTATGTCGGGCATACCGTATCACAGTAACCGCATCTTGCGCAGATGTACGATTCCTCTTCAATGAATTTTTTGGTTTTTTCTTTCATTTCTTTATTTATTTCTTTGATTTTATAAACTTCACTTCTTATTTAATCTCCTCCAACCTCCTTTTAATCTCTTCTTCGGGCGGTAATTTTGCTTTGTATTCTGCAACAAAAATCTTGTTGGTTAACCCCATAGAGCGTAATGAACTTCTTCTTCACCCTTATATTCGCAGATTATTAAGCCAATTGGGTCAAGTTCCCATTCATACTTCCTGTTTTCCTTGTAGTAATTCAGGTATTTGTTCATTTGCCCCACATGATCTGCTTTGAATTTCCCTATCTTTAAATCTACCAGTATAATACAGGGAATACCTCTGTGATATAATTCTAAGTCAACCTTGTGATATTCGCCGTCGATGATGATCGGCTTTTGTCTGGCAAGAAGCGCAAAATCGGTGCCAAATTCCAGGAGCAGTTGTTCTGTTTTGGAAAGCAATCCGTTCTCAATGTCTTTCTCACTATACCTTTCAGGTAAAGCCAAGAAGTCAAAGTCATACGAATTCTTGAATGCTTCTTCCGGGACAACGGATTTTAGAGGCAATGGTGTGACTTTAACGATCTTTCCTTTCTTTAATGTTTTTTTATATAAACCGGATTTGACTTGTTTCTCTAACTCTCGCGTGCTCCACGCATTTTGAATAGTCTGGTTTTCATAGAATTCCCTTTCGTTTTTATCTTTAATCTTCAATAGTGCCCGATAGTGTGTCCAGCTTAATTGTGCACGCAGTGCATGCACAATTGTGTATATCTTGTAGAATTGAACGATATCAAACATTAATCTTCGTTTAAATCCTAAATCAATTGCCAGTCTTTCAACCACTCTCTTCCCATAATCCGCCCTCTCTTTGTGCTGCAATTCCTCTCTCACTATTCTTTCTCCAATCTGCCAATAAGTCTGAACCCTTATATTATCAACCGCTTTGTAAGCATGGTATTTTGCCTTCTCAAGCAAACTCCTGATGTCGTATAATAATTCATCATAGCCTTCCAATTTCTCTGCTTTATTATCCGCTTTAACCAACGGTTTGCTTTCTTTCATGTTTTTGTGTTAAATTATTTCTCAACCGCTCCACTCTCCTTTAAAAATTTAATCTCCTCTTTACTTAAACCTTGTGCATTTTTTATGTTCATTCCACTGCATTCAAGTTTCTGTTCTATTGTTCTTATGCATTCTCCACTCTCAAAATTCCATATCTTTATTGTTCTATCTTCACTTCCCGACACTATGTATTTTATGTCAGGGGTTACAAACACACTACGAAGGGCATCCTTATGTCCAACTAATGTTCTTATCTCTTCTCCTTTCTCAAAATCCCATATCTTTACTGTTTTATCCATGCTCCCCGACACTATGTATTTCCCATCAAGGGTTACAGATACACTCCAAACTAGGTCACCGTGTCCTTTCAATGTTCTTATTTCCTTTCCCCCAAAATCCCATATCTTTATTGTTCCATCATAACTTCCTGAAACTATGTGTTTTTTGTCGGGGGTTACAAATACCGAATATACTGCACCCATCTCCTCAAATGTTACTCCATCTAAATCCGCATAAGAGAAATCTGCATTCTCTAATATTGTGCTGCTCAGGTTTGCGTTCTTTAAATTTGCTTTCTGGAAATTAAGCCCACTCAAATCCTGACCCTCAAAATCCCCACAATCCAGCACCGTCTCTGAAAAATCAAACTCCTTCTCTGAAAAGTTTTCTTTTAATTCATTTAATACCGAAACAGCATTCCCTCCTAAATATTTTGTTTCAGTAAAGGACTTCCCTTTTGTAAAATCAATCCACTGGTATAGTTCATCTCTGTTAATTTCACCCCTAAACTCCCTCATAAACTGCATCACTTCGTAACTCACCTGCTTTTGCATGAAATCGTCCCTGAAATTTTCTTTAATATCATCTGCAAACTTCCACGCCACCAGGAAATCCACAAATGATTTATGAGAAAACTGGTAATTTCCTTCAGTATCCCTGTTAAGGAAAGAGCAGGTCAGAAAATCATTGAGGTGGTATTCAATATCGGTTTTTATTTTTATTTCAAAATGTACTTTCAAATTCAATAATTCTGGCACATCTTCATGATAAACCGATAATTTATCGTTATTGTACATCCACACCGCAAGAAGTTTCATTAATTTTATCCTGTCGTCTCTCTGGATAATGGTTTTTCCAACCTTTAACCTTCTTTTTAATTCCTCGTGGATGGTGGTTTTATATAAAGTTGAAGCATTTATTTCTTCTCCGAGTTCAATTAACTGCGGCAGGTATTTTGCAATCAATTCGAGAAGAACGGGACGCTTCGCAAGGTCTTTTAACTCAAAGACCTCATAAATTTTCTTGTAATAATATTCCCAATCCTTCTTTTTCTTTTTTCTTTTTTCTATCAAAGGCACTCTCTTCTGGAGAAATTCTTTAATCTGATCATCATCAAACTCTTTCAGATAAATGATGTCAAAATTCCTTCTTTTATCAATGTCAAGTAAAATCTCTTTTTCTTTCTCATAGGTTCTGAAAAACTCTGTTCTACAGGTGAGTATTACTTTGCTTTTCTTAGGTTTTGCAAGTTCAGCGATCTTATTGAAATTTGAATATGCATCATCAAAAATTACTTTCTGTGCCATCTCGTCAAAGCCGTCAAAAATCAGGAGGAAGAGACCTTCTTCATTCATCTTTTGGAATAAAGGAAAATTAACACCCTGGAGCCCATACTCGTTAATCAGCAGGTCTGTAATAAGCTGCCTGACACTCATCACCTTGGAATAATCCCTCAAGCTGATGAGAATAGGGATTCTATTGTTCAAAGGGTCTTTTTTGTATTTTTCTGCCATGTCATGAGCGAGTTTCATGCAAAATGAGGTTTTCCCCGTGCCGTATTCTCCAAGAATTGAGATGTGGTTGATTTCATCGGCAGAAAGCCAGTTGTTGATGTAGTTATCAATGGGATCAAAAACCTCTCTTGGTTCCTTTTCATCATCCTGCGCAGTGAAGTCCACATAGTATTTGCTGATTTCATCACTCTCGTAAAGATTTATGATGTGCTCAAGATACGGGTCAATATTTGATATCTGGTGCTGGAGTTCACGGAAGGTGAGAGGCGGGATTTTATTTGCTTTTGTAGTATCCCAGATGGCCTTGGCAAAACCATTCGTAGTGACTATGGTTAAATTCTGAACTTCATCATTTCTTTTTAAATCTATCTGGGCATTAATATTATCCATGGCATCATTCTTTTTAAGATTGCCTTTTTCAACATACTTGCATTCAACAGCAGTCTTAGCTTTTATTCCGCCGGGCATTGTATATTCAAGAATAATATCAATCTGATGTCCCAGAATACCGACATTCTGCTTTACTTCATGCCCCATCAACCTGTAAAGTTCAGCAACTTTATTTTCAAATTCCTTTCCTTTATCCTGACTTTCAGCCATGGTATTTATTCAATTTTTAATAAATTTTTTATTCATTTTATTAGTCCAACAAAGCGTAACGGCTTCGCTGCGATCTCTGCCAAAAACATTGACAGTCCATACATTTTCGGGTGGAATACCAGCGACGGAATCGCAAGTTTTGCACCAAGGTACTTGTCAGGATTTAAAATGTTATGGGGATCAATTTTTTTCTTCAATCCCGTTTTTTCCTTCAATCCCTCGCCACCCAGGATTTTATTCACATAAGGCGAATTCCACAGCCCGGTGCCGTAAGGTATGCCTCCCGCGGAAACGGCAATATCGTTCATCTTCTTTAAATGCCTGAGCGCAAAAATAAAATCCATGAATTTACGTTCGTCCGTTAGATACATGGGCATGACGATCGCCTTATTTTCTGAGACAACGCTTCCCTCAATCCCCAATCCATTAATATTGATCTTACCCAGTTTGCTTATCACCGTGTTCAGCCGGCTTAAAGGGACAAGCAAATCGCCTGCAAGCAGCGTAGGGCCGCGTCTTTTAATTCGCATAGGGTTAAACCGGTCTCCCCATTCTTCTTCTGCTAATTCAGCCGGTTCCACTCCGATACCCCCGGATTTCTTGATCTTATACAGCTTTTTAACCGATTCCGCCACTTCTTTTTTATTTCCATCAAAAACAACCAGGATCCTGAATTCAAAATCCGGGTTTGTATTATCTCCCTGTACGTCTTTCATCATCTGTGCATAGGCTCTGTTAGCATAGGATATGTTGAACGGTTTGAGTTCCACAAGTTCCTGGATTACATCCGCGAACTTTTCCTGGCTGTCGAATGTAAGAAGATGCGGTGAAACAGATTCGGGAAGTTCCCTGACCTTTAATTTAACCATGGTAATTATCCCCGTTGTCCCTTCAGATCCCAAAAATTTATGGTTTTCTTTTTCAGAATACCCCTTAATTTCACCGTCCGGGAGGACAGCCTCCATGCCAAGAACCTGTTCATGGACCCTGCGGTATTTCAGCGTTCCTACCCCACAGCCGGGGGAAGAAAGCCATCCCCCGACAGTCGCGGAAGGGGAACTTGAAGGATATGTCATTAACGCAAGCCCATTTATATTCAATACCTTTTCAAGTTTTTTCCACACAACACCACAACTTACTATTACCGTTCTCTCTTTTTCATTAATTTCAATTTTATTGTCCATAGAAGACATATCCATGACAATGCCCCCTCTTGTCGGCACACAGCCGCCTAAAGCCGAAGTTGCAGATGCTCTCGGGGTTACGGAAATCCTGTTCTTATTTGCAAACTTCATGACCTCCGAGATTTCCTCGGGGGTTTCAGGGCGGACAACCGCATCAGGCGTTGTTTTGAATAACAAGTTAATTATACCCGGGAGGGGTGCTAAATCCGTGCTGTACAGTGCGCATTCAAATTCATCTGTCGTTATTCTATTTCCCAGAACATCTTCAAGCAGCTTGAAATTGTAATTCATATTAATAATTTAGGTGATCACTCAAAATCCGTACCAAATCACCCATAAATTATATTAAACATCTTATTAAATACATCTTTGTTTCTATTGTTGAACCGAAATTCCATTTCTTCAAATAGAGGTAATAGTTGTTCTTATTGATACCGTGATACTTGTGAAATGTGGCAGACTTACAGTCACATTCTGAAAGAATTTTGAGCATCCCGTAAAGTTTTTAGCCATTTGCACCATTTATATATCTAAATTTTCCATAGTTTTCCCCCACCACACATCTTATGTTAGTGTTCCGGTGGGGATTTTTGAATTTCGTTATGTTCAGCCCACATTAGAACGGTGGGTCATTGATCAATTCATGCGGAAATCTGGCGTAAGGCAGTTATGTAGCCAGTAAAGTACGGTCTACACCTTTTGATAGGGACTTTAAACTCTATCCAAGCGTGTTGGTTTTGATTGTAGTGCGGAAAATCGGGGGAAAACTTAGGCATATAACGATTTCCATAAATAACTGGTGCAAAAAATACCTAATCACCTTTAATTTTTTTATCGTAATATGGTTCACATCACAAGTATTTTATCTGCGACATTTTTTTTAACTTTATGTTTTTAAAATATTATAATATTCCGGTTGCAGTTAAAACATCCATAAGCAGCCTTAACATAACTACTGCAATAATTACGCCAAAAAATAACCTGATTCTTGGGCCCTTCACTCTTCTCGATGCCATTGCTCCGAATTGCGCTCCGATTGTTGAACCAATAAGCATTAATACGACAAGGTAAATGTCAACATTTCCGTTCAGCGAGTGCCCTATGCTTCCTGAGGATGCAGTAATCACCATCTGGAATAGATCAGTTCCTATTGCAACCACTGTTGGAACTCCAAGAAGATATATCATCGCTGGCACCATTATAAATCCGCCGCCCACACCCATAATGCCTGCAAGTATTCCAACAAAAAGACCAAGTAATACGGGGAGGAATATTGGAATTTTGATTCCTGCTCGTTTAAGTTCAATTGACATAAATTTGATATTCCTGACTCGTTCAATTATAGGGTTTGTTATTTCATCCTTTGCTTCCTCAACTTCCTTAAATTTATACTTTTCCTCTATCCCTTCCCCTGTTTCCCCCTTTGTTCTAAATACCCTTCTGAAATCATCCATGCCCCTAACATCCTTAATACGCTTTAAACCCATTACTGTTCTGCTTATACCTATATGTTCATGTCTTTTTCGCATTGCCCTATAACTTTCAATGATCATTAATGTCCCGACTATTGCAAGCATTACGACATATATCTCTTTGATTACTAAATCAGATGTGCCTTGAGATTCAAGGTAATTGACTATAACAACTCCGATCTGAACTCCAATAACAGAACCGCAGAGAATAAGAAATGCCAGTTTCATGTCAACATTGCCAAGTTTCTTATGCGCAACTGCCCCGGATGATGATGTTGCAACCATCTGCGTTAAACTTGAACCAACGGCAATATTCATTGGAATTCCAAATACAATATTCAGTGCCGGTGTCATTATAAACCCTCCACCAACCCCGAACAGGCCGGAAAGGAAGCCAACTAATACTCCCAATAGGATTATCTCCAGACCACTCACGGTCATATTGGCTATCGGCAGGTAAATTTCAAACATTTTGCGTTGATTTATTGTTATTGAATTAGAGCAAAGAAAAAGTCGAAAAGCCAAAAAATGCTGTTTTTCAATAAAGGAGATAAAGGAATCTAATCAAATTCATAATAATCTACTAACTGACCATAAAATTCAAAAATCCAATCTAGCATCCGGCATGTCCGTTTTGCAGGGGATAACCACAACGGGACAAGGCAGTGTTTTTGTAACTTCCTGGACGATCTTTTCCGCAACGCTGCCGAGCATCTTCCTGCCCAGGAAATCCTTTCCGCTGCCCCCGATAACCACCATCCTGACACTTTCACGATCTTTTGCATAATTAATTATTTCTTCATGAGGGTAGCCGTAGCCAATAATGCCCTTGCAGTGTACCCCTTTTCCCTCACATATCTCCCGCACTTTATTTAAGTCCCCTGTGACTTCTTTCTCCCTTTCCTTTATGAATTTTTCCTTCACCGAAAGCCACCCCATTTGCCCTGTGAATGTATGGGCTATACTCTCATATTTATGCACATTAATTACGCCGATTGCCACAACCTCCACCCCTAATTCTTTTGCCATGTTCGCGGCGTATTCGGCAGCACATATCCCCACTTCCGATCCGTCGGTCGCGACCAAAACTTTATTTGTTGGTTTTGTCATGTTATTTTTTTATTTTTTTCCGATAATGATTAATAAATTTTAAATAAATTAATGTTTGATCCCCCCGAATATCAATCCTATCCCGAGCCCGCAAATTACCGCAAGTAAAGTCGAGCCGACAGCATAAACCCAGGGATCAACGCCCATGAAACTTATCACCCTCTCCACGCCATCAACTTTACCGTCCTTTTCCACGGTTACCTTGAGGGTTACGCCTCCTAAATCCGCTTTTGTCGATAAATCTTTCTCCACGACATAAATTCCGTTTCCCTCCTCCTCCGCTAAAATCGGATCCAGAATAGATTTTATTGTTGTTTGTTCAACAACGCAAATGCCATCGCCATTTTCAGTCCGTATTTCTTTTGTCTCGGTAAAATGCCCCTGGTAAACGCTCATATTTACCGTAACTTTGGCGCCCTCAACGGGTTCATGTGTCTCTTTATCCTTAACTGTAATCTTTATTTTCATAACGTCACCGGGTGCAAACATGGATTTTTCCGGCACTATCGTTATGTCAAAATAATTTGTCTTGTCTTTCGGAGCGCTCCCTCCCCCACCTGCGGACACGGGTACAGCTAAAGCTGCTGTTATTAAAAACCCTGCCAGCACCCACGCCGTTATATTTCTTGCCTTCATTTTATCGTTCATATCAACCCCATTGTACTTAAAACATCCATGAGTAATCTCAGCATAACTATTGCGATAACTAAGCCAAATAATAACCGGATTCTTGGTCCTTTTAATTTTTTCGACGCTCTTGCACCGAACTGCGCCCCGATTGTTGAACCTGCGAGTATCAGCATAACAAGGTAAATGTCAACATTTCCGTTCAATGCGTGTCCAACACTTCCGACAGATGATGTAATCACCATCTGGAAAAGATCCGTTCCTATCGCCACCACGGTTGGAACCCCGAGTATGTAAATCATCGCGGGCACCATTATAAATCCGCCGCCGACACCCAGCATTCCCGCCATTATCCCGACAAAAAGTCCGAGCAGCGGCGGAATAAATATTGGAATCCTGACCCCTGCTCTCGGAAGTTCAATTGACATAAACTTAACATCTCTGAGCTTTTTAATTACGGGGTTTGTTATTTCATCTTCTTCTTCAATTTCTTTAAATTCGTGCTTTTTTTCTTCTTCCTCTTTTGTTTTAAATACTCTTTTGAAATCATCTATGCTGTGAACATCCTTGATTCGTTTTAAACCCATTACCGCCTTTCTTATACCTATATGCTCATGCCTTCTACGCATTGCTTTATAACTTTCGACGATCATTATTGTTCCGATAATTACGAGCAGTATAACATATATTTCCTTAAGCACCAGATCATCCATACCCTGCGACTTGAGATACTTGGTTATCTCAACCCCTATCAGTACTCCAATAACGGAACCGCAAAGAATAAGAGACGCTAATTTTATGTCAACATTGCCCATTCTTTTATGTGCAACCGCTCCTGATGAGGACGTAGCGGCAATTTGAGTTAAATCCGAACCAACCGCAACGGTCATGGGAATCCCGAACACGATATTTAATGCGGGGGTCATTATAAAGCCGCCGCCTACGCCAAACAAGCCGGCAAGAAAACCGACTAACGCCCCCAATAGAATTACTTCCAGCCCATTCACGGTCATATTTGCTATAGGTAGGTAAATTTCAAACATTTTATATATTATTATTTTCTGGTTTATTGAATATCAACTGATTTTTCTTATTTTTCACTATCTAATTATCTTAGATTATAAATGATTAATAATGGATAATGGATAATATAATAAAAAAGGGTTTTTATAAAAGAGCAAGGGTAAATGACGCTCTAAATATACTTATTGAAAATGTTAATACCCTCGGAACTGAAAAAGTTAAAATTAAAAATTCACCGAGCAGGGTTCTTGCAAAAGACATAAAAGCACCTTTTGACATCCCGCCTTTTGACCGCTCTGCCGTGGACGGCTATGCCGTTAAAGCGGAAAACACGTTCGGGGCATCACAGACCAATCCAGTATACTTTAAGATTACAGGGAGCGCACCCATCGGCAAATTTCCTGATATTAAGGTTAACGATTTTGAAGCGGTTAAGGTTATGACAGGAACTCCGATTCCGGAGGGGGCGGACGGGGTTGTAATGTTTGAATACACCAGGGAATCGGGGGGCAGGATTGAAGTCATAAAACCGTTATCGCCGGGAAGAAATATTTCTTTCAGGGGGGAGGACGTGAGAAAGGGTGATATTCTGCTTGAGAGGGGAATGCCAATACGCCCCCAGGATGTCGGGATGCTGGCATCTTTTGGCATGACGGACATTCCCGTTCACAAGAAACCAAAAGTTGCGATAATCTCCACCGGCGATGAATTAATCAATCCGGAAGAGAATTTAACCAAAGGAAAAATTTTTGATTCCAATTCATATATGCTTACTGCGCTTATTTTAAAATATAACGGGTTTGTTGAGAAGACATATACATTGAAGGATGATTACAATTTGATAAGAGAAAAAATACAGCAGTCATTAGATTCCAATTGCGATCTGATCCTTTTAACTGGCGGAACCTCGGCAGGAGAGCACGATTTTATACCCTGGATCGTTAATGAATTGGGCAGGATACTGGTCCATGGAATTTCCATGCGCCCTGGAATGCCCACGGGATTCGGGATAGTAGATGAAAAAATTATTTTTATGCTTCCCGGAAACCCCGCGGCGGTTTTTGCTGCATTTGAGTTTTTCATTATTTCAGCATTGCAGAAGATGGGGGGCATGAAGATTGGTAATCCCCACCATGTGATTGAATGCACGCTGAAAAGAAAGATACCTTCCATGACGGGGAGATCTGACTTTGTAAGGGTCAGGGTTGAAAAAAGCGGCGGGGAAAATTTTGCGGAGCCCGTTCGTTCCGGGGGCTCAGGACTTATATCATCCCTTGTAAAAACACAGGGTTTTGTTATCGTCCCCGAGAACAAAGAAGGGTTTGAGAAGGGGGAGAAAGTAAAGGTTAACCTATATTAAACAACCTTCAGAAACATCAAAATTTATGAGATAAATTTTGTGTTCCAGAACTTGCGAAGCAAGTTGTGACTGAGAGACATAGTCTCTCAGACACGTATCAGAGAGCTTCGCTCTGCCACATCTGCGAAGGTTGATGATCATCAGGTGTGGAAGACACTATGTGTCTTACACATGTCAGACAGTTATGTCTGCCACATGCTATTTAGAATTTACTTTTGTAAATTCTAAATTAGTTAGAAATCTTTGATTTCTAACTGTTGTTTCGCTACGCTCAATAGCACGCGAAACAAAGTATTTAAACAGAAAAAACCATATAGTTTATAGGAAAATAACTTTTAGGGTTATGATCCTAGAAAACATACCGTTTGTAATTACAATAGAAAATGCAAAAGGAATTTCACGACATCGTATCAATAAAGGATGCAAAAGAGATTTCAAAGGGAAAGAATGGAGATATTTTTGAGAAAATCTCTGCTTTAATTGAAGAAGCAAGGAGAAAAGTTGCTGCTACAATCAATCAGGAGATGGTAGTGCTTTACTGGAATATCGGTAAAATAATTAAGGAAGAAGTAATAAAATCTGAGAGAGCAGAATATGGAAGGCAAATAGTCCAATCACTGAGTGGAGAATTAACACAGAGATACGGGGGGGGGTTTTCTTCTCAGAATTTATGGTATATGGTTCAATTATATGAAAATCACCCAATTCTCCACGCAGTGCGTGGAGAATTCAGTGGGTTAAGTTGGACACATGTCAGAATGCTCCCACCCATCAAAGATGAATTGAGACGAAAATTTTACGCCACCTTATGCCAGAAAGAACACCGGAGCACCCGCACCCTTGATGAAAGAATAAACAGCATGCTGTACGAGAGAACTGCTCTGTCTAAACTTCCAGAAAAAACCATAGAAAAGCAATTGCAGGAACTGAAAGAAGAAGATAAGATGACCCCGGAGTTAGTATTCCTGGATCCTTATGTGCTGGATTTTTTAGAGTTGATTGATACCTACGGTGAAAAAGATTTAGAAAACTCTATACTGAATGCTCTTGAAAAGTTTATCGTTGAGTTAGGAGTAGACTTTCATTTTGTAGCAAGGCAGAAAAGAATCATTGTTGATAATGAGGACTACTATATAGATTTGTTGTTTTACCACAGACGATTAAGGTGCTTTGTGGTAATGGATTTAAAACTCGGCAAATTTAGAGCAGAATATAAGGGACAGATGGAACTTTACCTCAGATACTTGGAAAAACACGAGATGTTTGAAGATGAAAATCCACCGATTGGTCTTATACCCTGTGCTGAAAAAGGCAGAGAGCAGATTGAATTACTATTTTTACCGGAAGATAGAATAAAAGTATCCGAGTATTTAACAAAATTACCTCCAAAAGAATTATTTGCAGAAAAACTACATAAAGCAATACAAACTGCACACTTAAGATTGGAGGCAAAGAAAGGTTAAAATTTATAACAAAATGCAAAAGGAATTTCACGACATCGTGTCGATCAAGGAGGCGAAGGAAATGTTGATGCATCATTACAAAATAAAAAGAAAAATTCAGGAGATCAAACTGGCGGATGCTCTCGGGAGAGTTCTTGCGGATGACGTTATCGCAGAGATTGACATTCCGCCTTTTGACCGCGCTGTTATGGATGGTTATGCTGTTATCGCAAAGGATACCTTTTATGCCGATGAAGAGAATCCTGTAACGTTAAATCTGATCGGAAGCATCAGGGCAGGAGATGCTCCAGGTATTTCCCTTAAAACCCGGGAATGTGCAAGAATTGCGACCGGGGCAGTAATTCCAAAGGGTGCAAATGCGGTTGTTATGGTTGAATATACGGACGAGTCTAAAGATGCGGTTAAGGTGTACGGGCCTGTCGTTCCGGGGGAGAATATAATGGCAGCGGGCTCGGATATAATGATGGGTGAAACAATAATAAGAAAGGGGACATTTCTTACATCAAGAGAAACGGGTGTGCTTGCCGCTTTAGGCGTTGAGAAGATTAAAGTTTACAAAAAGCCCAGGGTGGGGGTGATATCAACGGGCAATGAAATCAAAACCATCGGGGAGAAACTTGATTACGGTAAAATCTATGACGTGAATTCAAGAGCGCTCGCGGACTGCGTCAAAGAAAGCGGGGGCGAAGCGTTCCCTTTGGGGGTGATAAAGGATGAATACAATGAATTATACAATAAATTCAGGGAGGTATTAAATGAAGATTATGATATTATCCTGGCATCGGGAGGAACATCCGCGGGTGTGGGGGACATGCTTTACAGAATAATCGATGAGTTGGGAGAGCCAGGGATTTTGGTTCACGGCGTAGCGGTAAAGCCCGGGAAGCCGTTAATCATCGGGGTCGTGAATGAAAAACCGATTTTTGGGCTTCCGGGCTACCCTGTGTCCGCGATAATAACATTCGAGGTGTTTGTTGAGGGATTGATAAGGGAACTGGCTGGGCTCAGGTCCGGTGAAAGGAGGATGATTAAAGCAAGAACCTCGGTCCGCTTATATTCTTCTTCCGGGAAACACGAATATATGCCGGTAAACCTGGTGCTTGCATCAGACGGCTCATATTCCCTGTATCCTGTAATGACAGGCTCCGGAGCGATAACAACGCTCGCCGGTGCTGACGGCTATATAGAGATCCCGGAGGGCACAGAAATCGTGCCCGAAAATAAGGATACTGACGTGATTCTTATCAGCCAGATGCTATCGCCTGCTGATTTAACGATTATCGGAAGCCACTGCATAGGCATCGATGTTATCCTTGGGATATTAAGCGAAAAATTCCATATGCAGACAAAGGTCATAAACGTTGGCTCGACGGGAGGGCTCGCGGCGGTAAAGAGAGGGGAAGCGGATATTTCGGGAACACATCTCTTGGATGAAAAGGGAGAGTATAATATCAGATTTTTCAGGGATTTGGATTTAAGAAGCGCCGTGCTCGTGAGAGGGTATGACCGCGAGCAGGGACTGATCGTTTCAGGGGGAAATCCGAAAAAGATATTATCTGTAGGTGATATTTTAAACCCGGATGTTTCCTTTATAAACAGGGATCCTGGCTCGGGGACGAGAATTCTGCTTGATATCGAACTTGCAAAACTGGGGGATGTAAAGGAAATTTCAAAGAAAATTAACGGGTATGAGATTCTTGCAAAGACGCACAGTGCGGTAGCATCCGCGGTGGCGTATGGAAAAGCGGATGTCGGCTTTGGAATTAAAACAGTTGCGGATCAGTACAATCTAGATTTTATTCCGCTGAAGGAAGAAAAATACGATTTTGCAATACCAAAGAACAAACTGGAAAAGGCTGAGGTTCAAAGATTCCTTGAAGTTCTAAGGTCCGGTGAATTTAAAAATAAATTAAAAGAACTTTCCGGTTTAAAAACAAACAGCGAGACAGGTAAAATAATATTTGAATGCTGAGGGCTTAAAAACCTAGAGATTATGCTCCATACCCATAAAATAATTGGTGATTTCCGATAGATTTAAATAAAATTTTGAACCAGAACTTTTTGCAACGGCTGACAGATCCCCGCAGAAGTTATGGGCCCATCCCAGTAAGTGACTGTCTAAAAATTTCTTTTGAATTTCTTTATTGTTCTTTTTACATAAGAATTCCATGAATTCAAGTTCATTGCTTATGTGATCTGGCAGTTCGGTTGAGGTTTCGAATCCATTGTTTTCATAAAATTTCTGCACTTCAATCGTTGTGTTTCCCATCACCTGCTTTTCGCTTATGTAGATTGATTCATACGCGGGGATAAAGGGCAGCGAGGGCTCAAGAAATATCTCCGTGTATTCCCCGAGCATATCTGAATGATTATAATGCTCAAAGCTTTTAAATCCATCAATAATTTTATCAATTCCGCCAGTATCGATGTCTACAATCGAAAAATACTTTTTTAATTTTTCATAAACTTTCGCGCCCGAAACCTCCCCTGCAAACCCGGGCTCAGGCTCGCGGTATCCTCGCGCAAGCAGCCCATAAATACCTGCTCTCGTACCGGATAGTTCAAAATAATTTCCGGGGACATTTATTTTTTGAACCTCAACCCGCTCATCAGCATCTTTTGAAATCATTGCACGAACCCAGTGCAGGTGCCCGAACTCCTCACCGGCTTTTTCCCAGAACCTCGCCTGCTTCTTGTCCTTATAAATGCCAAAAACATCCATGATATGAATTAAAACTCAACAGAAAAATACCATTAAACTCTTTCCCGGCATTAAATGCCCGCAGCTTTGTATAACGTATTAGTGTGTTTGCGAAGTGACGAAGACATTTGGGCGAGTCCGCTTCTGGCGGACGAACCGCAAGCACGCTGTTAGCGGTTCATTGTTCTTTTTTATCCATCAGTTTCATTATCTTTTTAAATCTTTCTGCTTTTCATTGCAATTAGGACAAGCTCCTTAATTTCTGATTGCAATTGTTCATCTTGCCATTTTCTTTCTGATTCTATTGATTTACCTGCATTTTTCAAGGCTTTCAAAGCATACAACGCTGCTCCTAATGAATGGTCAGCCATATGAGCAGTTGCAGCAGCGTGTCCAACAGAACGAGCCACTGCAATTGCAGTCGGGTTTGAAGATTCGTTTGCTACCGCAATTGCATCTAATGAAACTTTTCTTGCGTCTCCAACTGAAGCATTTCCTTGTTTCCACTCTTTAGCCACATTTAGTGCATTTATTAGTCGCTCATCTATTTTTTCACCGAAGAGATGCAATACATGCTCCGCGCAGCTGCAAGCCCATTTAATTAACTGATAGCGCTGTTCCTTTTTTAGAGGTCCGCCCCGATGTTCTGCAATAAATCGTTTGTCTCGCATTTTTTCATGCGTCCCTGATGTTTTGTTGTTATTTTATGTCTTTTTACAATGACTGCTAACTATGTTTATATCAGGGCTTGGTTTCTGATATTCTTCCATTTCGGCGGTACAATCAAAATTCCCATGGAATTTTATGTGCCAAAATGTGGCTGACCAAAGTTTGCCGTATTTGCTTTGCAAATTTTACGCATATCAGACACAAATGTCCGATATACTTACTTTTGGAAGAAACCCATTATTAATTTATTTTTGTATTTAGAAGTATATTTACTTTCTAAATGCTAAAAAATTTGCTCTGCAAATTTTTTATTGTTAAATTATTGTCTTTTAAAATAATAAAAAATCGTACAAATTAAATCATGTCCTTCATTTTCCAATAAAGCAAAAACAAAATGATAAACAAACTTGTTGATCTTATAAAAGAGACCGTTACAACGATTCCTGAAGATGTTGAAAACGCTCTCAGGAGATCTTACGAAAGTGAAACAAACGAGATCGCAAGATTTCAACTCAAGAATATCCTGGATAATATCGAGGTTGCTCGCAAGGAGAAAATTCCGCTGTGCCAGGATACAGGACTGCCCATTTTTTATGTCAGATTTTCCGATATCGATGATTTTAAAATAAACGGGATAGAACAAAATATAAGAGAGGCGGTAAAGATCGCGACAGATGAATCCTTTCTCCGCCCCAATGTCGTTGACCCCGTAAAGAGAGAGAATAACGGAAATCTGGGAAAAGGGGTGCCGATCATTCATTATGAATTTGTCGATGGGCTGAAAAATAAAACGGAGATAATCTTCCTGCCTAAAGGCTCCGGTTCCGAAAACATGTCAAAGTTAGCAATGCTTAAGCCATCCGATGGGATTGAAGGCATTAAAAAATTTGTTATAGAAACCGTAAAAGATGCGGGCGGAAAACCATGCCCTCCAACGATCCTCGGAGTAGGGATCGGGGGAAGTTTTGACTCTGCCCCGCAATTGGCAAAAAACGCTTTGTTACGCCCGATTAACGTGAGAAACCCTGATCCTGGGATCGCAGAACTGGAAGAAGAATTAAAGGAGACTGTTAATGAACTTAACATAGGGCCCATGGGGCTTGGGGGCAGAACCACAACTTTGGGTGTGAACATAGAGGCTGCCGATACCCACACTGCAATGCTTCCCGCGGCAGTTAACATACAGTGCTGGGCTGCCCGGAGGGGAAGATTGGTCATTGATCTCTAAATTATCTTATCGATCATCTCACCTGCGGCGGCATAAGCCCCCGACTCCTCGGGCAGATCAAACAAAGCTTTCCCCTCCAGATCATATCTCCTTACATAGCCGTCCTCAGGTATCTCCCCGATAATTTCCAGGTTAACGGAATCCGCCATCTTTTTCATAGCACCTCTGTCCTCCTTCCTGACCCTGTTCAAAATCAGATATACCTGCTCAAACCCGATCCCGACTTCCCCGGCAAGGTCTTTTATCCTTGACGCGGTTTCAAAACCCTTCCTTGATGCGTCGGTTACAACCAGCATAACATCAACATTCTGTGTCGTGCGTCTTGAAAGATGCTCCAGACCCGCTTCCGTATCTATAACAACATAATCATAGGATTTTGCGGCATTATCGATTATCTCCCTTAGCATGTGATTCACGGCACAATAGCATCCCGGACCTTCTGGCCTGCCCATAACCAGCAAATCAAAATCTCCCGCTTCAACGGTAATTTCAAACACCTTTGAGTCCAGGTACTTCATTTTTTCAACCCCTGGCGGTAAGGTTACATTTAACAAGCCCTCCCTTATGTCCCCGACGGTTTTATCAAACCCCGCCCCCAGGGCAGATGCCAGATTTTCATCAGGGTCCGCGTCTATTGCCAGTATATTCCTTACGCCGGCATTCACCATATGCCTGATCAACAGCGCTGAAACTAAAGTTTTTCCCACACCGCCTTTACCGGAGACAGCAATTACTTTTGTCATTTTATTCCGACACGGTTTTCTTTTTTAAAATTAAATATTTAGAATAAAGAAGAAATGACAAAAAAAGCGAAGTCCTCAAGAATTTCGGGTTTTTATAAACTTCCCTTAAGGGAGCGGCTGGAAGCGGTGGCTGAATTCGCAGGCCTGAATGAAGATGAGACAGCAACCCTAAAGAGGGAGGGCTCTCTTGAATTTGCCTCCGCGGAGAGAATGATCGAGAATGTTATCGGCACGATGCCCCTGCCCCTGGGTATCGGGATCAATTTTTTGATAAACGGTAAAGACTATCTTATCCCGATGGTGATTGAAGAGCCGTCGGTTGTTGCGGCGGCATCCAATGCCGCGAGAATATCCCGCGTTAAGGGAGGCTTTCAAGCAGGCAGTGACGAGCCGATTATGATAGGGCAGATTCAACTGGTGGATGCGGAGCCATATGCCGCGAAGGAGATTATCCTTGCAAATAAGCAAAAAATACTTGAGATCGCAAATGAAATGGACCCGATACTTGTAGGAATGGGCGGGGGAGCAAAGGATATCGATGTCAGAATTTTAGAGGACGCATCAATGGTTATTGTTCATCTTCTGGTGAACTGCAAGGATGCCATGGGTGCAAATGTTGTCAATACGATGGCAGAAGGTGCGGCACCGTTTATTGAAGAATTAACGGGGGGAAGAGTCCATCTGCGGATTGTTTCAAATTTAGCCTCTTACAGGCTTGCAAGAGCAAAAGCCGTGTTTGATAAAGAAGCCCTCGGCGGGGATGATGTTGTTGACGGCATCCTTGAAGCTTATGCATTCGCCGCTTCTGATCCGTACAGGTGCGCCACGCATAATAAAGGCATAATGAACGGTATATCTGCCGTAACGCTTGCGACGGGAAATGATACCCGCGCAATAGAAGCCGGGGCGCATTCTTACGCTGCCGCAGGCGGCAAATACAAGCCCCTGACAACCTATGAAAAAAATGAAGACTGCGATCTGGTTGGAAGGATAGAACTGCCCCTGGCGGTGGGTATTATAGGGGGCGCAACATCCACTCACCCCGTTGCAAAAATAAATTTGAAGATCCTGGGGGTAAAAACAGCCCGGGAGCTGGCTGAAGTTATGGCTTCCGCGGGCTTGGCGCAAAATCTCGCGGCTCTTCGTGCTTTATCCTCCGAGGGGATCCAGAGGGGGCATATGGAGCTGCACGCGAGAAACATAGCGATAATGGCGGGCGCGAAAGACGATCTCATAGAAAAGGTTGTTGAGCGGATGGTTAAGGAAAAGAAAATCAGACTGGACAGGGCTAAAGAAATCCTGGAGGGGATGGAGGTTTAGGTAAAACACATCTATTCCCCTAATTTTAATTTTATATTTGCAATGAAGAACAAAAAATATTTATCTCCCGGAGAGGTTTCAGGGCTGGAAAACCCTTACTTTGATTTGCAGGCTGAGATGGGCAGCACAAAACATATGGGGGGCTTAAAAGCCACAAAAGAGTTGATTGAGTTATGTCGCATAGGTAAGGATAAATATGTATTGGATGTCGGCTGCGGCGTTGGAAAAACTGCCTGCTACATTGCAAAAAATTACGGCTGCAGAGTGGTTGGTATGGACATTTCCGAGAGGATGATCGACCGGGCAAAAGAGAGGGCTAAAAGAGAGGGTTTGGAGGACAGAGTTGAATTTAGGGCAGCAGACGCGCAAAACCTTCCTTTTGAGGATGATACGTTCGATGCCGTCATCAGCGAGTCTGTAACGGCATTTCCGGAAGATAAACGAAAAGCATTAAGCGAATATGTGAGGGTAACAAAAAAGGGAGGGTACGTCGGGCTTAATGAGACAGCCTGGCTAAAGAAGCCTTCAAAAGAACTGGTGGAGTATCTGTTTCGCAGTGCTGGCGGCGTTAAACCGGAAACACCCGAAGTCTGGAAAGAATTGCTGGAAGGCGCAGGACTGAGAGATATCGTGGTGAGAACCTGTAAAGTCAAAGCCCTGAGCCAGGCCGTCAATGAAATCAGGATGGCAGGTTTTACAGAAATTTTTAAGGCATGGTACAGGCTTTTACACCTGTATATCAAAAGTTCGGCTCACAGAAAGGCAATAAATGAAATGATGAAAGACGCACGTACCGCACCCAAGAACATGTTTGAATACTATGGTTATGGGATTTACGTCGGCAGGAAATAATCTTGAGGAGAGCGAGCACTTCATATAACATAAAAAGGGTGAGGCTTCCCCCGAACCCCTCCTTGACTAATTCTCATCTTGCTGTAGTGCAGTCATTTCTTTAAAAAGAAAATAAATTAGAACGAACTTATTAAAAAAGGTTAAGTTCCGGTATGAATGATGGGGTAGATTTGTATTTATCAAATCAATTCATGTCTATTTTTGATGTATGAGCAGGGGGTTCCATTTTCTGGAACACTCGTTCCGCGTTCGATTCTTATGTTGTTCCTCCCCGGTATTTAACAAGAAATGAAAACAACAAGGAAGATGGCGTGTATCGGGATTTTGATCCTGATATTGGGCTGCGGGATTTCCACGGCGGATGCTGAGCTGCTAATTGTGGTGCCAATATTGGCTGATGTTACAGATGCGGAAGTAGGGGGTTCCACGCTGACTGGTGTGATGATTGATGTTGACTCATATGCTCAGCTAAGTGCTTCAGATCCTTGTGAGGGCACGACACTGACTGGTAAGATGATTGATGTTGACTCATATGCTCAGCTCTAATGAAAATGAAAAAAATCCACAAAATTCTGGTGGGGGAAAATGAAGATATCGGGAATGTAAAAGAAAGGTTAAGGGGAGAGAAAGTGGTGTTGGAATCAGGGAGTTTCTTTCGCAACCAAAGAACATTCCATATAACACAGATATTATGCACTAAACACGGATGGAAGTTTGAAAAAGCAAAGTTTTATAAGGGAAAGAGATTCAAGGTGATCTTATCAAAATCAGGATCCGAAGAGGCGAAAGCCGAGGTTTCAAAAAATGCGGAGCCGGAATTGCCCGTAATGGAGGTGGCGAAGATGCGAGGGCAAGCACCGAAAGGGGGTGCTGTACAAGTTCCCGTAAAATAAACGGAGGTAAGAAAGATGAAAAAGAAAGTTATGGTTGGAATCGCTTTAGTATTGCTGGTCGCAGCGAGTGGATTAGTGGTTACTTCAACGACAGCGGATACGAGAGGAGTTGTTCCAGCAGATATAGCCGCACAAGCAGAAGTAAAGCCATTGACAGGGTGCTTTATTTATGCGGAAGTTTATCTCTATGGGTATGCAAACGCAAAAGCTGACAGTGCCCATCTAAGCCCAAAATATTCAAGCGACTGGGATGCGGATCGTTGTTGGCTGAAGCTGGAGGGACCGCATGACATTGTTCACCAGTATGAAGTAAGATGCTGGGGGAGCGGCTCTGAACGTGCTTATGCAAGAGCAAGATGGAACATTCTATATGCTGATGCGGATGCAAACACATGGTGTACATGTAAGCTGTATAATATTCCAACAAAAGAGCCCATAGAGATGGCTGACTTGCCAAAAGGTGTAAAAGTAACATCTTCTGATACTGCCCTCGCAGAATAGAGAACTTAGCGGAGGGTGTAAAAGTAACATCTCTGAGCAAGAACAGGCGAAACGGTGATTAAAAGACAGGGAGGGACATGTTCCCTCTCTTTTATTTTTTTTCAAACTCAAAAAATCAAAAAAACGAAATGAAAATGAAAAAAATTTACTTGATTATTTTCCTTTTAATAGGAACGGGAATTTGCATTTACGGCATCCAAGAAAAAGATTCGGGAGAATACGAAGAATACTCAACCCCGGATTTTTCCCTTTATTATCCAAAAAACTGGGATGTCCTTGAGTCAAACGATTCAATAATATTCGCAAATCCTGACGCAACATACGTTTCATTGAATATACAGGTTGTAGCGTCAAGAGAGAATGGCGGAACCTACGATTCAATAGGTGATGCTGGAGATGATATCGAGAGAAAGTTAAACGAAGAAACGAAAAGTTATAAAAAAATATCTGAAAAATTAACGAAATTGGATGGTAAAGAAGCGATAGAGATTGAGTGCGAGTTTGATTACGGAATCAATTTTTCTCAAATCCAGATCATAACAAAGAATGAAAATTTTTATGTACTGACCTACACTTCCCTGAAAGAGAATTATGGGGAAAATTTGCGGCATTATGTTAAAGCAAGGGAAAGTCTCAGAATCAAATGACCTCTTATTTTTCAAATTACAATAAAATAAACAAAAAATTATGGGATGAAGACCAAAGCAATTACAGCGCTTTTGGTGGGAATGGTGATCATCGCATTTGGATCAACAACCTTGTTCGGAGAGGGAATCACAGTACTGTCAAAGAACGCCAGCGTTGAATCCAATGATACCCCCACATCCACGTCAGAAACCCCGCCAGATACCTCTCCTCCCACACAAGAACAAGAACAAACCATTGCTCCTGTTGAGGATGGATCAAGTGATAAGGAATCAGAGAGCCCCACGGATACCTCCATCCCCCCAACACAAGAAAAACCAATATCTGTGGGGATAAATGACACGGGGACAGGAACAGAAGAAGAAGCCCATGAAAGGGAAGCAACAGAGGGATTGGTAAGGATACCAAAACCAAATGGCACGGTATCTACTCCACAAGAAATTATGGAAGATGTAGCGGATATTTGCGGCGAAAGAATGAATTTATCTGAGGATGCTCCTGCCTCGAGCACGAAAAGATTTATATCATACGATGACATAGGGGGGACATGGCATGTAACAGCAATATCCGGATCTGGTGATGAATCAAAGAGATTGGATGTACTGGTGCCGGATAAAATAAAGGAATTGAGGAGGGTTGTACATATTGACCATATAAGTTTGCCGGATTATAGCGTCATGGCGGGGATACCAATGATAAACGAGTTCATAAAGAGGTATAAGAACCCGGGAATCGATAGATGGCATAACAGCCGGGGGGAGTTAAGCGTACTTATGCACGATGATGAGTGGGAAAATGTAAAAACGGTTTTGATAGATATGGAAACAGGAAATGAGATAAAACCCGAAATTATAAACAGATCACAAGCGGTTAATATAGCAAAAAATGAAACAACTGTGAAAGAATTTTTAGAGAAACATCAGAAGTTTAATGAAAGTATGGTGTATGATGAAATAAATACTCAATGGAAGATCACATTCTATGATTCGGAAATTATCGTCAATGTCTTGATTGATGCGGAATCGGGAGATTTCATTGACCTTAATGAGTTAAATTATAAGGATGTGAGGGGCAACTTTAGGTAAAAAAGTTTTTAGAAAAAAGTTTTATCAAAAAAATGTGTTGGAAAAGGGTAGCGTTAATAGCCTTGGTCATGGAGTTAATGTTGGGTGTTAGTGTTACCCCCGCCCAGATGGTTACGTTACAAAAATGCGAGTCCTATATCAGTGTTGAGGATAATAAAGCATATGAAAAGTTAATCTTAACCTATATCGTGCCATACTCGGTCGATTCAAACGATACCGTAGGCATATGGTATAATGGTTCTATTGGAGTGCACAGCAATCCAACAAATATCGAAATTTTTGATTCAGAGAGGAATCTGACCTATGCGATAAAAAAGGATAATGGCAGTGATGAAACCCTCATCAATTATAAATTCGGCTCAATGCTTATGGAGGGGGATAAATATACCGTAACCATAACATTTGACAGGAATCTGGAAAAGCCGGCGGACAACTATGCATATATTTTGGCGTATAGATGGAATAATACGCCTCTGCACTTAAATGTGCTTCTAAAGCTGTCCGGGGGGTATGAATATTATAATTCACTGAAACAGCCGGATGCGATATTTCCGGATGAAGACAACCTGGTTCTGCAGTGGGCCGATTACGCATCCAGCAGGTTTTTAACCAGGGTTACATTCGGTGAGCGTGAAATAGTTCCAATTGAAAGTAAAACCAATGAAACGGCGTATGACGGGAGCGGTGCTGTAGAACCTACTAATGATAATATAGAAGAACCAGAAAACGACGATTGGAAAAAATACGCGGTCATCCCCCTTATTCTTATCGTTATAATCTTATTTATTTTTATTCATTTAAGAATAAAAAAATCCAAACAAGAGAAAAAGAAGGAGATTCATGATTTCGCTGCCAAGAAGATAGAAAGCGCATTATCAGAGGCAGAGTTTGCGATCGTCAGCGAACTCAGGGCAGAGAATGATTTGACACAAGCGGAACTTTGCAGAAGAACCCAGATACCGAAATCCACCATGTCGAGGACCCTGGATAAACTGGAGGACAAGGGGATTGTGAAGCGGATGGGTTACGGGATGAGCAACAGGGTGCGGCTTATGAAGTGGATGGTGTGATTATATTTATTATGTTTCTTTTCTATTATTTCAATATGTACTCGAAAATCTTGGATATTTCAAAGCGAAGGGGGATAGTATATCCTTCGTTTGAGATTTATGATGACCTTCTAGGGAATGAATTAGATAATATACGGGTTTTGAAAAACATTCCAAAATGACAGATAAAAAAGATTTTTTGATGGATATGAAGTTAATGTTTAATCACGGTAAGCATCACGCTTCACAGAAAACAAGATTTGATAGGAGATTGGCAATCCACCATATCCATTATGTTGTTGAGCAGATATTAAGAGAAAGAGCAAGTGACACTCACCCCGGTAGTAGCACTGAAAATTTGGGATTTAAAAAACTGATTAATAAGATAAATGCCAAAGGAAAAATACGTGACAGAAAGAGATTAGAAAAATTAAATGATGCTAGGAATGATGCACAACACCATAATATTGTTCTTGGTCAAGAGGATACAGAATTTTTTGTAAAAATAGTTGAAGACTTTTTAAGAGGATCATACAATAAATATTTTGGTGAGGATTTCGATAAACTCAATTTAGTTAGTTTCATTTCTGATTACAATATTAGATACCGCCTTGAGCAAGCTCAAAAATTCTTAGATCAGAATAAGCAAGACAAGGCTTTAGAAAGAATGTATATGGCATTGGGAAATTTCAGAACAAAGATATTCAATTTCTTCAGACTTAGAGAATTAAATCAAATAATCGGCTTTGGCAATGTCAAACTTGGAGATGCAATTGCCCATAATGATCTCAAGCTATTATTTTTTAGAGATCGTCTCGCTATAGAAAAACTCAATAGAATGCAATATATAAAAATCGAGGAAAGAGAAGGTGAGACTTATTTTGAATGGCAATACAATTTTAGTGGTATTTATGATGCAAAAAAAGAGTTCGATGAGATTTTAAACATAATTTTGACTCACCAAGATCAGTTTCAATTTTAACTAAAAGATCATAAAAATGCAACTTGAACCCACAACTTTATGGGTTTTACAAAGCAGAGTTATGGGATGAGCAACAGAGTGAGGATTATGATGTGAATGGTGTGATTTTCATAGCTGATATTTATTAATCCCGAATAAAAGATTTAATAAAATCTATACAATAAGATGAACATTCTTGAAGATTACTTTGAACATGTAAAGATCCACAGAGGTGAGAACACATATAAGACTAAGAAGTATAGTCTACAACCATTTGAAGATTGGCTAAAATCAAATAAGAAGTCTCTCAAAGATTGTACCGATGATGATATAGCATTGTATCTTAAGAAAAAGAAAGAAAAAAAGAAGTTACTCAACAGAACTTTAAAGCAATATTTGAGAGAGATTAAGACCATGTTCAGATGGTATGAAAAAAGAAAAAGAGTTGATATGCCAACTGATGTTAGTGATTTTCCAAAGTATCTGAAAGAAATTAACAGGTGCGAATTGATTGCACAAATGCAGATACCAAGTTTTATGATAGGTCCTGATCCAGAGAAGCTACCCAGCCTGACATTTGAGGACTTCCAGAAACTAATTAAGGTTGCAGAGTACCACGACAGGATTATAATTTACCTGCTGGCGTATTTTGGTATGCGTGTCCGTGAGTTTATAAATAGTTTGAATGAATCCAATATAGACTGGCAAAAAGGAGAGGTTAAAGTTGTTGGGACCAAAACAAAAGCCTCGCCTAGAACACTGTATTTTGACAAACAATACACTGGCAAAATAATCGATATTTACCTTAAGAATAGAGCAACCTATAAAAAAAAATACCGGCATCAAATAAATAAGAGGCTAGATCGTTACAAAGACCCGATTGATACCAAGAACAACCCCCATGCATTCCGGAGATTATTTAATACAGAGATGTTTAAATCATTAAATCAAAAGCATAAAGATCCCATGGATAGATATATTGTGAAGCGATTTATGGGGCATGAAAAAGAAAAAGATCCGACAGAACTATATTCAAACTTACCAGATTTGAAGAATATTTGGTTGAAGTACCATTATCTTAATGATTATCATAATCTAATACAATTACCATAAAATCACCTAAATTTTAATGTAAAAATGTACTCGAAAATTTTGGATATTTCAAAGCGGAGGGGGATAGTATATCCTTCGTTTGAGATTTACGGCGGGGTCTCCGGGTTTTATGATTACGGTCCGATGG